>JAIZWL010000001.1:931873-1242497 GCA_021498125.1 Candidatus Thorarchaeota archaeon
CAAAGGCATTGAATAGAGCAGTGAGATGGAATGATCTTTTCCGGATGATCGGTTCGACTATATGATGTTCAGCAATGTCTGCAAGATGCTCTGACAGAATTCCCCTGACGATCGCCTTTGAGAATCGGGGGAGCCGAATCTCTGCTATCACATTTCCCAGTTCTCTACGTTTTACATCTGAGTAGAGCACTCGGACCATTGGAAAGAGTTTCGTTATCCAGTCTATGAATTTCTTAATGGCCGACGCTTTGATTCCCTCAGCAGCTAGGAAGAGTGTCTCTGGCAGACCAATGTATTCCAACGCAGGATGATAAAGCATGTTCAGTATTCTCTTTTGAAGAAGTGTTCCCGAAATATTCAGCATCGATCTCTGTAGGTCGATCTGCTTCAAGAAACGTTGTCTATTGCGTTTGGTTGTAATAATGCCCCATAGTACGCTAATCAAGTCGACTCCGCGAGGTGTGATCCTCTCTCTGCTCTCGGCCGATGGGGTTGTTGCTATAGCCCGTGTCCTGATGCGGGGTGGTCTTCTATCGATCCATGGTGCAGTCCACTCGCCAGTGCCACGATCGAACAGGTCAATACGTGCTGAGATCGTCTCTAGTTCAACAGTGAATTGGTCGATCTCGCTAGAGAGTGACGGCGGACCACGTGATTCAATTGGTTCAATATGCAATGTTACTTGGCTGCGTTTTTGTCCGATAAGCATACTCGTGATTATTCCATTATTCGGGGGTCTTCCTCTCTTTAGCGGACTGTTGAGATATCTGTATCTCAGACCCAATACTGAGAGCGATGGAAATGCGCATTCGATGATGAGATCTGCGACCCCATGACTGAGGAACTGGACCGCCATGGAACTTGAAAGCCCCGTAATCTCTCTCACTTTTTCAATAGTGGGTTCGTTAAATCCGTGTCTTGAGCTCAGATATTCAAAGATGTCATAGATCTCTCGGCGTTGTAGAATATTGATCGGTTCCAAGAATGATTGGATCAATGGAAGATGTTCTCTCCGCCCGATGTTGTCTGCGTGTAACGTGATTGGGTGGGCTCCTAATACGATGCTATATTTTCCAAGTTCGTTCCGTAGTGATTTCCGTAAAGAATTCAGAATGGTCGGTTCCATTAATCGAGTTGTATCTTGGCTCGTCACAGATACCAGCCATTCCGGAAATCGCTCTTGAAGAAGTGGGTCCTGTGGGGATACTATCGATAGGCTCTCTCGTGCGTTTTCAAAATGCCTCTTGTATTCCTCTGCTGTGATCTCGCTATACGATTGATCAATAAGGTGTTGTAGTATCTTTTTCTTTGTCATCTCAGTATGCCATTGCCAGATCTTTTCCAGCCACGGAATCCGTTGTCCTGTCAATTTTGCAGTAAGGCTGATTTTCAGAACCCCTGCTGCAAGAAGATTCAATCCCTTGGGAACCGTATGTTGATGGATACGATGGCTTATGTCGTTGAGCAAGATATGTCCTAGCGCTACTACGAGAGAGTCGCGTATTGAATGTTGCAAGGTTGGAGGTAATATTGACTCGAGCTTTTCCCTGACAGTATTCCCAGTTATCATAAGAGGTCGGTCGATCCCTCTGAACCTTTTGCTCACCTCATTGACTCGAAGAATTCTTTGTATCTCTACATTACTCAGTGAATTGCTCTCGATGCTTCTCTCGCAATATTCTCTCTCAAACACTGCTGTGTCCAGACGGAATTCTAATTGATCTATCTGAGTTGCGGCAACGCTTTGTAATGCGATGATGTCATCTATGATCCCATATTTACGAAGTCGATCCGTGGTCAATTTGAAGAACGTCAGAGGGGCAGGCATTTTCTCGTTTAACTTCCCCTAAACCTAAAAAAGCTACGCATCGCAACATCAAATCGTTGTCATATCGCGCCTAATTAACTACTTGTACCTATTATACCCCTTTGCGTTATTAAGATTCTTATTATCCGGTCATTCCATTTTTTATACGCTATAAATCGAGAACCGCATTAGGCAATAATGCTATGTTTCTTTGTATTCAGTCTATTAACAGCCTACTATATTCAGGCTACAGATGTCTACAGAGGCAAGGAACGATGCAGATCGATATGATGACTTTACTAATAGGAAACTTCTCTCTCACATTGAGAGTGCTCCCTATTGTCATCTTTTTGGCCACTGGCTTCCGTTCAATACTATTGCTCTCTGGCTTGAAACGCTCCCTGAGAACATGGACACGTAATAGAGGTCTCTCGCTGTTCACCATCTTGACCGCCCCTGGAATGATGGTCACGATCGGTATTCGCTATATGATCTCGACGCTACTTGGTGTTGACCTAGATGGAGTTGGCGTTGATACGACATTTGGCGAATTCACACCTTATATTGTCACACGAAGGACCCCACGAGTGTTTGTTGTTGTTCTCTCTCTCTTCTTGACCATGCTTCTCTCGGTATACATCGGTCTGCTCTTTCTCATACTTCCCGCGCTCTATCCAGTAGATCTTCTACTGGCAATTTTTTGTTGGTATATGGCGATTGCCATTCTGAGCAATAGTGCGATTCGCGGGGGCGATATGGTCCTCTTTAGTTCATCACTGCGCCAGAGTCCTCGGTCCGGAGTGGCCGAGCTTGTGATCTTTGTCACGATAGTCTGTGTGATTTACTTTCGAGTAGTGGGGGTGCTAATTTGAACTCCAAAATAATTGATTTAGAAATGATCGGGATCCGTTGCTTACAGAGCCACCCCACACACCACACCCCAACTATCGTCCTTTCTCTTTCCCTTGGAGTCGGCTCGGATCCCGGTCCATCCCATATTCAAAGAGGTGTTGATCTTGCATAAGGCACGATTTATTATTATTACTGTTGTATTTATCATGCTGTCACTATCGACATTGACGACACAGCCTCAAGTCATGTCTGATGTCGCTCGATCATCAGTAGTTGAGAATATCTCTCCTCTTAAACAGCCAGGATCTTTTGCATCTGATTCTCCTACTCGGTCAACATCTCAGGGTTATTTAATAATTGATTTTCCTGCTGCAAATATCTCCTCACATGCTCTTGATTGGTCCACGCTCTTGAATGAGTCGGGACTCGTTAGTCGTGTGGTGTCTGTTTCTCAGGTACTTGCTACTCCCGCTATCGTCAGGAATGCATCTGCTATTATCCTTGACGCGAGTGTTGGGTCAGGAAATGGGACCGTAGTGACCAAGGATTTGATTGATCTCTTGGTCCGAGAGGATAGACCACTCATTATTACTGGGCGGGCTGCATGGATTAGTCATCGTTTCCGGGGTTCCGGGTCGCCTCTACAGACAGCCCCTGCAAGTGCCCATCTTCATACCGCGTCAGGATTTGAGAGTGCAGTCTTTCTCACATCTCCCATCCCCCTGACGATTCCCAGTCTTCTCACCACCGAGACCGGGATCTTCTTACCGCGAGAAGCCACACAGACCGAGACCTCCCGGCTCATTAATCTCACTGCTGCGGACGACTCTTCTGAGATTTCTCCCCTTCGTTATGACTCGTACCCTTTGGATATGTTTCTCTTCGCTCCCGAAGACCCGACCGCACTCACTGATGATGGTAAGGGTCTGATGCTCAATATTATTGCATACTCTACCTCACTTCGCGAGTCGGCCACAACTCATGCAATTGCTTTACACCAGGACCAGACGGGGTCTCCGACCAATGGTGGCTTCTTCTATCCACACGAGCCAACTCTCAAGGCAGCCTATTATGCAGTGCACTCGGTCCACGATCTACTCAACACATCGGCATGGGTCTTGTGGCGTGATGGTCATCAGACATTGATTGGTGACCTGCTCAATTCCACAGTAGTGGATCTTGGTACAGCGATCGGCTTCAAGAATGCGGCGAGCTCCTCATCAGATACTATTGTGAACACAGCACAGGGCCTCTGGCTGATCTCCGTCATGGACCTCTCTTCCTTCTTTAACACGAGCAAGGTCGTGGCCTACCTTTCGTCGCGTCAAGATACCGATGGCGGATTTGATTCCGATATCGTGGTCACTCATGTCGTGACAGAGGCACTTGCCTCAGTGGGGCAATTGAACACGATCGACAAGTCCTCTCTCGAATCATGGCTTCGTGCGTGTGTGATTGACGGCTCAGACACATCGGACACCACCTTGTGGGGTGGGATCGCTCGCTATCCATCAAGTACCAGCCCTACTAACTCATACTCTCGTGCATATGTCCTGAGTCTTGAGATCTTGGGAACAACACATAATGACCCACAGAAGCTGACCAATTGGATTCTACAATATACAGCAAATGGCGACGGTTCTTATAGCAATACGCTCAGTTCGGGAGTGGATGTCTCGATCGGTACTGGTGCAGCTCTCACTACCATGCAAATTCTTGGAACGTTGAGTCCGCAGAATCGAACTACTGGTCTCTCCTGGCTGGCAGATAATCAGGTGCCGAGTGGCGGGTTTGGATTCGGCTATGTCGATGATGATCTGGTGGGAAAGACACTGGACACCTCATACGTGTCTTATTGCCTCTCCCGACTTGGCGAGTCCTCAGGTCAGATCGCAACAGGAATTATTGAATATATTAATAACATTGAGACCCCACTTGGGTTTGAGCGAATGGATCCTGTTCCTTCACTCATGTGGACGAACTGGTTGATGCAAGAGGCACGTTACTCTCACTCTTCAAATTATGTGGTCTATCAGGATGCAGGGTCGTTTCTGTCCCTGCTCGATGGCTGGAAGCAGTATCCTTCCTTTTCCAACATGTCGTTCCTGATCCCTCTGGAATATGGACCGACACAGTATCGACTTCAGAGCGTCTGGACTCATTATCTTGGGCTTGGGCTCTCCTCAGCTGCCGACCATGTCTTGACGACTGCGGAGATTGACGAGACCACGACTTTTATTGTCAACTCACAGGACTCCAGTGGTCATTTTAGGCCGACCATGTTCATGGGCACTCCGTCAATGCAACATAGCACTGTGGCAGTTGAGACCCTCTATCAACTTGGAAAGCTCGATCAAATCAAGTACAGGTCAGCACTTGAGACCGCAATTCTCTCGGCGTATGACGGTGGGACGTGGTCAACTGCTGGTTGGGATCTGCGTCCGTTCAACAAGCTCCCCTCTGCTATTGACTGGCTGAGCACTCGTGCAGCACTTCGACTGGGTATTCTAAACAATAGTCTCGCGAGTGAGATCGCTGCAACAATTCAGGCACGAATTCAGTATCAGGATCTTCTTGCTCTCTCATTTGATGCGGCTACCCTGTCCCTCTTGGAAGCGAATGGGTTCAATACTTCTACGGACCTTATTGATGCAGAGCAGGTGCTGGCAGCCCTTGGTCCTCATCCGTTCTCCTCAGGCTGGTTGAACACGACCATTCTCTGGCAGCCTCTCTATTCAGCAAGTGTCCTACGAATGGTCTCAATACTTGGGCTTCGACCTAGAATATTCGAGGGGCATTCATGTTCACTCAGTGTATCGAGTGCCGTGGCGACAGAGCTTGGGAGTACCCTCTCAGTAGATGTGTCAGTCACTTCAGGTACTGCTGATCATTCCATTGCGGTCTACTCATTTGGTTCATGGACGCTCTACAGTGGTCTGTCAGATAACGACACGCTCACAGTTCCTGTTCCGCGAGATGCTGATGCTCTTGGGGTGAATGCTCTCTACTTCATCTCCTCTGACTATGGTTCTATTCGTGCAGCACAGCGCCTGATCATTGAAGTGGATGGTCATATGAATGGCACTCTGGACGTTGATGATCATGATGTTCGAATTGGTGAACCCATTACTGGTGTCGTCGATTGGCAATTGACAACGGGGATGCCAGCAGGCCTGACAAATGTCACAGTTCGTCTTGAAGGTCCCCCCACGTATCACGAGTGGCAATATCAAAGCGAGTCCCCCTTCAATCTCTCTATACCCACCGATGGCCTTGATTCTGGCCAACACAATCTCACGATCACGCTCTCACGAGCCTATTGTCCGAATCTGATCCTGCATGATGTGGTCCAACTATATGCACCAGTCTCCACCTATATTGACACGGTCACTGCGCTTGAGACAAATATTAGCAACCCTGTCTTGATCGATTGGACGCTACGGTACTCAGAGAATGACACTGCAATCTCTGGGAAGCCGGTCACGTTGAAGATCGTCGATAGCAATGGTGCTGTGGTATATACTGCTACTGAGAATGACGGCCAGTTTGAATGGACTCCCACAGTGCGAGGGAGTTATTCGTTCAATTTGACCTTTGACGGGGAAAAGGCTCTTGTCCCATCAAATCGTACTGGCACTATTGACGTATATGAGATCACCATCATAGACATGTTGACGCCCTCCCAGTACGATCAGTATAGCAATGCCACACTCTCGATCGCTCTTCATAACGATGCAGGTGGTCCACTGGCAAATCAGAGTGTGACCCTTGTTCTCAAATCACCCTCTTCTGTCACGGTCACGCAGACAACAGTGATCACTGATTCATCCGGTCATGCTTCGATAACCGTCCATCTCTCAGAGAATGGTTGGTACACTCTGACTGCAACATTCAACTCCGCCGACCATCTCCGATCAGCTACAAACTCCTCCCAGTTTCTCTCCTTCTCCTCCACTACACTCGCGCTAGGAGGGATCTCCTCCGATGGTCATGTTGGCACAGACAACAGCTATTTCGTATCTCTCACCGATTCCGCAAACTCTCCCGTTGCTGGTGTTTCTGTCACCGTGACCATCACCTATCTCCCCTCAACAACTGTGGCGACCTATCACCTGACCACGAACTCCAGTGGAATTGCGACCTTCTCGTGGACTGCGACCTCCGCGGGCTCGTACATGATCCATGCGGAATTTGCAGGCACGGTCTCATACGGTGCCTCTGACGCCTCGCAGACGACTGACATGTGGATCCCTGTCACTCTCACCATTATCGTCAATAATGATCCCGAGGTCAATGTGACTGGTTGGATCTCTATCACAGCCGAGGATCATCTCGGCGATGCAATATCCGGACTTGATGTATCACTCATAGTGACCGCTCCAAGTTCTCTTGTCACGCTTCAGTCAAGTGGTACTACCGGAACAGATGGTGTCTGGACATGTTCATGGACTCCCACTGAGAGAGGGCTCAACAATGTGACAGTGAGCAGTGATCGACAGAACTGGTATGAGGCCGCGCTTACTATTCGCATGATCGATGTCTATGAAACCCCTGATCTCTCTATCAGTCTCCCCGATGATCCCGTTGCTCCTACAACTGCATTACTTCTGATTCACGTTGTAGATGGTCACTCTAATGCGGTCGCGTCCTGTGCAGTTCACACAACGATCACCCTAGATGGTGTTACCATTCTTGATGTCACAAATACCACTGATGCCTCAGGTCAGGTGGTCCTTGAGTTCCACGTGAATGAGCCGGGTGTTCTTAGAATCACAACCACTTTTCCGAAACAGGGCTGGTTTCTCTCCACATCGGATTCTTTGACCACTACCGTTGCAGGTGTGACCACCCTCTCTCTCACTACACCCGGCCAGCCCGTGTCTCAGGGGACGGCAATCGGGATACTTGTCTCTCTCACCGATTGGGCTGGTACTCCTCTGAGCGGCGCTCAAATCCTCTACACGATCTCTTGGGCTAATGGTACAATACTGCATTCTGAGAATAAGACAACAGGTGCTGATGGTACCTGTCTTCTTGCGTATCCCATGAACTTTGTCGGTGATTTTCTCATCAACGCATCATACTTGGGTTCGAATCACAATGCTCCCTCTTCCAAGTACAACCCGCAGAGAGTATATGTGATTCCCGATGTCATATCGCAATTTGATCCAGTCTGCTATCTAAACGAGACCGCAGAGATCCTTGTTGGTGTGCGAGATGCAATGGGCCTATTGATATCAGGCAGAACCCTGCAAATTTCCATTCAACAGGATGGTAGTACGGTCTTTGATACCCAGGTGACCTCACAGGCAACTCTAGTGAATGTGACATGGCATCCAGAAAAACGCGGGCTGGTGACTATTCGGATGCTTCATGTTGGAGACCTTCACTATTACACGAATGAGACCTCTTCTACTTCTTCAGTGATGGAAGTTGTCAGTGGAGTCTTGGATCTGTCCAGTTCAAAGGTCGAGTTTGAGGGAAGGGTGAACATGACCTACACGCTCTCTTCATCAAACTCTTCTGGCGTCACAATATTATTCCAAGTCTTAGGAGTCGATCTGGTTCCCATATGGAATACAACAGCTCTGACTAATGGTTCCGGCACTGCGGTTGTTGAGTATAATGCTGTGGATGCAACTGGCCTCCTGACTCTTCGGGTAGGCCCTGTTGAGGACCAATACATGCTTGGTGGCGATGTTCAGGCACAGATGACTGTCATGACTGACGCGCAGACCACTACTACGCTTACCCCCGACCCGCCCTGTGCTGGTGAGGCGATCAACATCACGGTCATGGTCGTTGATGAACTGGGAGTGCCTATTGATGGTCTGTCTCTTGTCATTACTGCTCGTGATCCATACGGTGAACTCATCAAACTTGGTTCGTGGTCATACTCGGTGACAGTTCAGACCGTTAATGGCCTTGCGATTGTACCACTGGTCACCACTGTTCCAGGTCTTCATACCATCGAGGTCCAGTCCTCGGGTTCGACTTGGGTTCATGCCTTCGATAACTCCTCTCAGCACATTGTCTTTTCACGGACTGTGATCGATGTTGTGTCTGCTACGAACGACCTTGAGGTAGGTCAGAGTTTTCTTGGCATGGCTCTTCTCAAAAATCACAACGGTGCCGGAATGAGCGGCCGGGATGTGCTACTGGTTCTTGATGGGCCAGGAAGTACGGTCATAGGTCCAATCACGCTCACAACAAACGCAACAGGCTATGTGGAGTGGAATGTCACACTGGACCAGGAAGGAGTGTGGCAGGCAACTCTGACTTTTGAGGGTCTTGGTGTCTATCTGGCCAGTAGCTCCACCGTTTCAATCGACGTTCGTTTTCATGTCATGCTCTCTGCTGAGGTGATCTCCTCTGACTCTCCAGTTGCCGGGCGAGTTCCTGTTGCGTTCTCTCTTAGATTGGCCGATGCTGGAGACACAGTCCTCGAAGGGTTTACCATCTTCTATTCGATCTATCACGAATCCGTTGGTCTAATAATTCAGGAGAGCGTGATTCAAGAGAGCGAATTGCCAGTCAATGTGAGTGTTCTCTTACCCTTAGGCGGTCACTATTCTATTCTCATTGAATTTGAAGGGACTTCTCATTATTTCCCTGCTTCTATCGCTCTTGCCACATTTGTCTATGGAACTACTCAGGTAGAGTTCTCTTGTCCCGCAATTATTGAGATCTCACAATCGGCCGCTATCAATGTGTCCGTCGTCAATGAAGTCAATGCATTATTGCCTCTCTCAGCGGTTGATATGTCCATCACATTGCATAATGAAAATGGCAATATCTCCCTTGATGACCGCTCAGTCGTGAACGGCACCCGTCTGAGTATTGATCTACAGGGTCTCTCCGTGGGCCGATATAATCTTACGATCATCATTCCTGCAACAAATGAGTATATTGGTTATACGGGTCATTGCCTGTTCAATGTCACAGCACAGACACATTTTGTGAATCTTACTCAAGACTTGTCTGGAATAATCGGTATCGAACATTCACTGACTTTTGTTCTTCAAGATTCTTTGGAAACGAACTTAACAGGTATTTCAGTGATGGCCTATGTCTATGATCCGAATGGCAAGGAAATTCTTGGGGGGATCTTTCATAGTGGTTCTGATATCTCCCTTACTGACACGGGCGCTACTATCTCTTGGCTTCCTGCAATTGTTGGCGTCTATACTCTTCATCTGTTCTACACCGGCAATGGCTATCTGCTGTCCGCATCGTTCGAAGTAACGGTTCTCACAAGAAAGGCTTCTACACTTCATGTTGATTTGCCGGATACCGTTCCATATGGTGACGACATTCTCATGATCGCTACGCTTCGAGACTCCTCTGGGCCTTTGCGAAATGTCCCCGTTGAATGCCACCTCTTTCTGCGTGATACACAGGTCCTATCGTTGAACTCTACTACCGATTGGACTGGTATTGCTAAATTCGGTATTGTCGATCTCTTGGCCGGTAATTATACTGTGATTATTTTTTATCAGGGGTCTAGTACTCATGTTCCTGTGCAGGACCGTTCAGTAATAGCAATCACCCCCAATCTTGCTCTCCACCTTCTTGGAGCCACAGATACATATGAGGGCGCAAACGTTACTGCGAATGTTTCTATTCGTGTATTTGGTGTGGATTCCTCATGGATCGGTTCAATTGAGATCTCTATTGCCAGCCCCTCTGGCCGTATTGTGTCGCGTACTAGTCATACAATAGCTCCCACGGATACTGTTGTAGTGAAATTTATTGCACCCGATGTGGGGCAGTATATGCTTCGTTTTATGGTGAAGGGACTACCTGTCGTTGGCCAAACAAATAGCACACTACAAGTTGGGATATCTGCTGCTCCCTCTCAGATCATGCTCGACTCCAGTGCCAGCTCACTTGCACTAGGGTTGCCAATACTTGCTGTGATTGGGTTGCTTGTACGAAAGAAAATTGCACGTGCAATTGATCTCTTACCGACCGAATGGCGATACAGTAGTGAGTGACTCTATCTAGAATACTATTATGTTAAAGATAGCGAGTCGATTAATAGTATATCACAGTCCAACCGCGTCCATAAATAATATTGATGTTGCTGTCCTTTGATCCGGCTCTACATTTGTTAAGATTGTCTATATTGATAGCTTTGCCGCAATAGCATTGAAACATCTTTATTCCATGAGCCATCTGGTAGTAAGAGTCTCTGCAATAATGTGCTCTGATAGGAGCGATATGTAATTACACGTGCCGTTCTCAAGGTCAAGCCCTCATTTAATGTTATATCAGGGAACTGATGAAGAAAGAAGTGTAATTCATCTACTGGTATCTTTGCAATGATGATTGCCCGTCCGCCATCTTTTTTGGTCATTCCTAGAGCAGTTGGGGTATGTTTCAAGATCCCTCTTGTCAATGAGTATACCTTTTCAGGGGGCCCTGTAATATCAAACACTATCGAAGCTAACTGCCACAACATGCATCTATACACAATTCCGATTACGTTTCTTTTGTGGAGATCATTTAGTATTTCTTCAAGCCGTTCTTTAGTAATCCCTACTACATGTTGAAAATTGTCAAGTTCTGTCAGAAATTGAAAGAAGTTTGATGCAGTCATATCGATTACTTTTGCTTCTTCTCTGGTCAAATTACTGATTGATCGTTCATTCCACCCTCCAAATTCTCGACGCAGCTGTGATAGCGAACTACTTTCATGGAGTGATTTTTCTATTCGTGCATGTCTAATAGCCCACTTGCCACTTTTAGTTCGGAACAAGTTCTTGTTGACTCTCTTTGCATTCCATTCTATTTCTACAATATTCCCTATTGCCCTATTAACAGTCTCAACTATTGACGGAGGTACCAACATGTATTGGATATGCCGAAGATTTCTGACATTTCCTTCAACAGTAGCGGACCACGCCATATGATTGTGGGGCCATCGATATGCTGGGCTCAATGATACTATTGCTGTCAGTCCTATTGCCTGGGGATTAATTGTGGTCTTTAGACTGAACCCCTTGTATAATAGGGCAAGTCTATCTCTTCGGAGGGCTCTAGACGTTCTAGCGTCAGCACTGGAAATTGGTGGTGCTACTCTGACTCTCTCGCGTCGACCTTGATTTCGCATGTATTTGAATGCGTACTCTCGATAGTCCGGAATATACTGTTCGGTCTTATCAAGAATCAGCAGTTCTATTTTGTTACGTAGTGAATGGTCGCGAGTCAGGTACGAAAATGTTGAGATGAGCTGTTCAGCATCTTGCAATATTTTCACATATGGCGGTGGTGGTTTGTTTTCAAGTAGACATTTTAGATGCATGATCCCTAGACTTCGAAACCATTGAGCACTTGCCAATTCGTAAAAGAATTTTACAGGGTCCTTTTCTAGTACTTTTCCTCTCAGGATCCATGCGAGGAATGCCATTAGTTCTACCCTTGTTTCCTCGGGGAATGATTTTGGTACGAGTTGATCAAGTGTATCTCGCATATTTTCTCGAATCTCAATATTGTCAATATTTGCTCCACGTAATAGCATACCCAGTTCTTTCCAGCTTGGGGGCGAACTGTCAAGGATTTTCGCGAGGTTATGATATTCTTGTTGCGGGTTTGTCTCTAGTAATCTTTGCCAATACTGTAGTGCGCTCTCCCAGTCTTCCTTCAGCATTATTACTGGGATCTCATAAGGCTCGATTTTGTGGGACTCGTGAATACGAGCCTGTTTATCAAGAATTGTCAGCCAGTACCCATGGGAGTCTTTTATTTTCTGAACTGCATATGCCCCCATCAGGGTTCTATCGACCATGCGTCTGGCCCACCCATCAGTACTCGGTGGATACATCGTATCAGGTTTATTGCTCTGTTTAACATATGGTTTCCATTCTATAAATTCGGGTTTCAGGTAAACATGAACTGGTTCATCTAGAGGAATTCTCTGTGATTCCCCTCCATGGACTGGAACTATCTTTTCTTTCATAAGGTAGTACGTGTCTTCTGATAGTTCCCGAGTCTTCTGTAGTATAGGTCCTTTTAATGACCATCGAATTTCATCAACAACCGGAAGCCCCTTGATATACACTGTCGTTAAAATTGATGAAATTCCCGAATGCATCCTTTCTCGCTTCAGAGAAGGGGTCAATACTATATCAAAATGTTGATTCGTAACATGATGAGAAGGTGGAAAAAAAAATTGGCAAACCACTGAAGGCTCTGAATAAATCAGTGGTCACCATTAGTTTGGCTATCACCAGATACTGGTAGATTCGGTTCAGATCACCACGGAGTGTCTGGCTCAGGTCGGCCTGGCATCTGAGATCGAACCTCCTGTAGTGGATTAGTAGGACAGATTCTCCATTGTACCGAATTGGAATCATGGTCTTGGTTTCTGGAGATGACTTTGTCACTGTGCATATTAGTTCACGAATATTGATACGGCACATAGTATCATCTTCGTCCCCAAAATTTTCTATCACACTTGGCCCGAGTATATCAAAAAATAGCTTCATTTCCGATGAGTTTCTAATACAAAAAAAATCGTTCTTTATTAGGAGTACGTCTAGTATTTATCAGGAATTAAAAATTATTAGTGGCATAGGTGCAATAAACACCTATGCTGATTATAGACTAGAAATTGGCATTATGTACCATAAAGTAGCTCTTAGGGTGATCACATGCAGGGCATCTCTCAGGTGGTTGTTCCCCAACATGGATATACCCACAGTTTTGACAGCGCCACTTGATCTTGTTTTTGCGCTTGAAGACACGATCTTGTTCAACATTATCTGCGAGAATCGTATATCTTTCGTTGTGCCATTTTTCGGCGACAGAAATTGAACGGAAGATGACCGCTATCTTCTTGAACCCTTCTTCTTCTGCGATCTTTGCGAATTCGGGATACATCTCCTCATACTCGTAGCGTTCGCCCTCGGCGGCGGCTCGGAGATTTTCGAGAGTGGATCCCATAGGACCAGTTGGAAACGCTGCTGTGATCTCGACTTCTGGACTGGCGTTGCCCTCTCGTAAGAGTTTGAAGAATCTCTCTGCGTGTTCTTTTTCTTGGGCTGCGGTCTCCTCAAATACTTTTGATATCTGAACATAACCTTCCTTCTTGGCAATACTTGCCCAGTACGTATAGCGGTTTCTTGCTTGGCTCTCACCTGCAAATGATGCTAGCAGGTTTTTTTCAGTCTTGGTTCCTTTGAGTTCCATCATTAGACCTCCTTATTTAATGCGTTTAGCATTCATGGTCCTCAGTCTTAAGCTTTCGTCTAGACCAGTCTAACTATTTACCACGAGCAGAACCGCGCATCTTCTGAGCTGGCTCATCGAGCAGCCTGCAAGAATCGATACTCAAGGATGGTATGGCCTCTTGTGAAGTGCCATACCATTTCAGGCTGAGTATATTTTATTTTAGGTGTTCTGCAATTGTCTTGGCGAGTGTCTTCACTTCTTTGATCTCGTCCTCATTTAGACGGCCACGAACACGAACGACAGGCTCGAGGATCTCGAACCCCATCTCTCCAATCCATTTCTGGAGCTTTTTGACACCGCCGCCGCCCCATCCAAAGGTTCCAAAGAGGGCAATTGGTCGCTTGATGAATCTCTTACATTGCATCTCATTGATGAAGTGCCAGACCTTGGGGAAGGGATAGGCATCATAGGTGGGTGTGCCAAGAACAATCACTCCTGCTCGTACAGCATCTGTGAGCACTCTGCTGGTCTCGGAGTACGAAACATTGTGGACGATCGTTTCCACGCCAAGAGCCTCCAGTTCTTTCTTGAGGAGCATGGCCGTGCGTTTAGTGAAGCCGTACATGGTCCCATAGATGATGATCGCATATTTTGCAAGTTCTGGCGACGACCACTCGGCATATTTCTGAACGATCCACATCGGGTCTTTTCTGTATATTGGGCCGTGACTGGGGGCGATCATCTTGATTCCAATGCCCAAGTCCTTGACCTTCTGGATTCCGCGCTGCACGAACTTGAAGTAACTCGTAATGATAGTTGACACGTATCGCTGGCTTTCAGACTCTATGAGTCTCATATCGATCTCGTCGTCGAAGAGTTTGCCGTTGAGCGCACCATAGGATCCAAATGCATCACACGGGAAGAGGATCTGGTCCTCTACAAGGTATGTCATCATGGTCTCGGGCCAGTGCAAGAACTGTGCATGCACGAATTTTAGCGTCTTCGATCCAAGTGACAGCTCTTCGAGGTCATCGACGATCTTCTCTTTTAGTGGTACATCATAGAACGATTTCTGAATGGCTGATGCCTTCTGTGTATAGACAAGAGTTGCATTCTTTGCTATCTTTGCAAGATGTGGGAGCGCCCCTGTATGATCGGGTTCCATGTGATTCAATATGATGTAGTCTAATTTCTCCGGCTCGACGACTTCTCGAATATTGTCAAGTAGTTCATCGGTCCACGGTTCTTTTGTTCCCTCGATCAGGGCTATCTTTTCATCAACTATCAGGTAGCTGTTGTAGCTCACGCCAAAAGGCAAGGCCCATTGGCCCTCAAAAAATTCAGTGTGGTGGTCATCGACCCCAACATAGTATACGCCATCTGCTAATTCTCTGTGCATTTGTCATACTCCCTGTTTTTATGGTCTTAATTATACTCCCTGTGTTATAAGCACTATTCTGTGACCACAGGACTCATTGTGGTTTCGTATTGTATGTCCTGTGGCCATCGAGTATACCAATCGGGCGAGTCTAGAGGTCTAATATCTCGTCGTACGTTTCGGGTCTACGATCCCTAAAGAACGGCCAATAGTTCTTGACCTCTCTCGTCAAGTCTAGATCAACATCTGCCACTACCAGTTCATCGCCCTTGTCTGAGCCTTGTACCACTATCTCTCCCTTTGGATTGACGATGTAGGAGGAACCATAGAAATATCCAATGCCCCAAGGCTCATCTCCAACTCGATTGATCGCCGCAACAAAATATCCATTGGCTACCGCATGTGCTGACTGCTCAAGGGTCCAGAGATGGTCTGAATGCCCACGAGTAGTTGCTGATGGGTTGAACACGATCTCTGCACCGTTGAGACCTAATATTCTTGCGCCCTCTGGAAAGTGTCTGTCATAGCAGGTATAGATTCCTACAAGTCCGTATGCGGTTTCAAAGACCGGGTATCCAAGGTTGCCGGGTCTAAAGTAGAATTTTTCCCAGTAGCCAGGGGGCTGATGTGGAATGTGGCTCTTGCGGTACATCCCCACAAGCTCGCCATCTGCGTCAATGATCACGGTGGTATTGTAATAGAATCCGGGAGCCTCTTCCTCAAAGATGGGAAGGATGATGACCATCTTGTGTTTCGCGGCCAATTCTGAGAAACGTTCAGTGATTGGTCCGGGGATCTCTTCAGCGAACTTGAACCAGCGTCTGTTCTGCTCGGCTGCAAAATACGGTCCAAAGAATAGCTCCTGAAAACAGATCATCTGTACCCCTTTGGCAGCAGCCTCTTCCACGAAGCGTTCATGTTTTGCAAGCATTGCCTCAATACCGTTCTCTATGTCTTCTTCTGTTTCGACATTGTCTTCCCATTTTGCCTGAACAAGTCCGATCCTTACATTACGCATCTAATACACCTTCTAATTGCCTGTCGTAACCGACAGATGTTGAAGATATAGCTTTGGGCATGGCATCAGTCACATCTATTAACTAGCAGCTACCACTCTATTTGATGTGATGAACTGATGAATTCTCTCTACGGTAAAGATCTGATCACAACGCAAGAGTGGAGTGTTGAAGAACTCGAACGGGCACTTGATCTGGCCTTTGAGTTCAAAGAACATCGATTTGATCATCCACTACGGAATTGTCTGGACAGACGGACCTTCTTCATGTTCTTTTATAATCCCAGTGTGCGTACACGGCAATCTTTTGAGGCAGCCGCAACAGAACTTGGTGGCCATGCTCAGTTCTTGGAACCAAAATCAATGAGGCTCAAATCAGCCAAGACCGCTGGTGAGACCGTTCAAGATGCGGCTAATGTCATGAGTCGGTATGCCGTTGGAATTGGTATTAGAATTCTTGAGACCGCTATCGAAGAGTACGGTCAGGGTGATGCTCTTCTGAGAGAGTATGCAAAATATGCCAGTGTTCCGATTGTCAGTATGGCACATGATAGATTCCATCCCTGTCAAGGACTTGCCGATGTAATGGGGATGAGGATGCATGCAGGCAAGGATCTCAAGGGAAAGAAGCTGCTGCAGGTCTGGGGTAAGGGAGGACTTGTCCGTTCTTGGAGTTCTGTTCAGGAGAGTATCCTGATTAACACGAGGCTCGGGATGGATGTCACACTTGCCTATCCTGAGGGTTATGATCTTGACCCAGAGGTCATTCAGT
The DNA here is from genome assembly GCA_021498125.1 of Candidatus Thorarchaeota archaeon. Taxonomy (NCBI): domain Archaea; kingdom Promethearchaeati; phylum Candidatus Thorarchaeota; species Candidatus Thorarchaeota archaeon. Next base: position 948,873 of record JAIZWL010000001.1, read on the forward strand.
GGGCAGAGGACAATGCCACTGTTGCAGGTGGCAATTTCGAGATCGTTCATGACCTTGAAGAAGCATATGATGGTGCAGACTTTGTCTACTCGCGCAATTGGATGACCTCCGGATTCTATCCCTACGCCAAGAAGCATGGAGTCGATAAGGCAAAGCAGAAGGAGATTGAGATGGCCATGAAGCATGATGATTGGATCACAACAAAGGAATGGATGGCAAAGACCAATGATGCCTACTTTATCCACTGTGGTCCTGTTGACCGTGGTTCTGAGGTCACAGATGAGGTCTGCGATGGACCAAGATCAATTGTCTATGACATTGCTGAGAATAGACTTCATGTGCAGAAGGCAATTATGGCACTGACCATGGCGAAAATCTAAGTCGGATAATTCGTGTTACAGTACTGTGCAGATACCACATTTGTCGTTCCAGAGCTGTAACAGTGGTTCTGCACATCCCCTCCTCTTTTTCGTGAAGTTTCATAGGTCATCTGGCAATAAGCATGATCAAACTCTCGACCGATAACAATTATTTGCAAATTACTTTTTCAGTATCACTAGTCGTTCTGATGCAGCACGCGCATCTTTGTTTCCCGTAGCCGGATTTACTTGATATCTGAACATACGGCGAGCAACGATTGTATCAATCAGTGTTGCTTCATGGGTCCAGCCGATCTGAGAGAAGTGTTCTATCAATATTTTATCGATTGGCACCTGTCGCCCTCGCAAGCTTGCGCGTCCCACAAAGATGCACATCATACGTTTCACTTGGGATTCCAGTCGCTCAAGCGTGCCAAGTACAGCATGAAAGTAAGTGTCATAGATCTTACGCATATGGTCCTCATGAATTCCCTCTCGAAATGCCTCGAAGGTTGGCGAGTATATTGTAATGGGATCTACTCGTCTATAGGGCACTTCCAGTCGAGAAAGACGACTGATCTCTTTCTCCGAGTATCCTAACCAAAAGAGATCCATTTTTGCGTATCGAATATATTCTTGAGATTGGAGGTATGGTGGCGACGTGATAAGTAGATCCACCTCATTATCAAGGCGTTCGTGAAGTGTGTCTACTCCTGCCCGAATCTTTGCTCTCACCTGACGAGATGTTGAGAGGTCTGCATTCTCTCTCAACCTACGCATCATTGTATTAATCTCTTTTTCAAGCATGATGTAGAACTTTCTTTTCCAATCAGATTCGAGAAGGATGGATATTCTCATACGTGATTGTGGTGAACTTGAAAGCTTCATTCGTCCCCTATCATCAAATGAATACTGCCTGCTGACCTTGAGCAGTGGGATTGTGAGAAGAAGTTGTTCGTATTCGGATTCAATTGCATAATAACCCCCCCATGCTCGCATCAGCAGAGGGCGAAATTCACTTGGAAACCAATAGTCAAACTTGGACCAGTCCGGAACAAATGTCTTAGTCGATCGTTTCAGATGTGTTATGATGTCTGATACATTGATTTCTCTTGGCCTCAATTGCATTATTCTGTGAACGAAGTCAAGAATCGGGTTCAAGTCCCAGAGTTCGTAATCGTATCCATAGATTCGTGCGACAGCGCCTACTGTTCCATAACCTGCAAACGGATCAAAGACTGTGTCACCATTATTGGCATATCTGTCTAGAATGTAAGCGACAACGTGAGGTATGAATTTTGCCGGATATCTGTAGAGTGCAAAAATACCGTACGTGGTTGATGGCAAGTCTACTGATTGACGGAACGAGATTCTATGTTCTCTATTAGACTGCACATCGCTTCGATCCATTTTGTGGCCTCACAGCTACTTTGTATATCTCTATGCTATCATTGTTATGTGTTGTTGGAGAGGTATATGGAGTGAGGCCCTATCAAAAATCCGCTGTATGATTGCGATTGGCTTCCCCATATTCTACTGCTTCGATCATAGAGATGTTTTAATTCGTTATTTTATTGGTCTGCGGTATATCCAATGTTGTCTTCGCGAGGGTCGTTCTGCGGATGGGCCTGAGACCCTGTCTCCTTTTACCATGCGCCCTCTGTTTCGTCAAAGGCATTCATAAGGAATAACATGACCACTCCAAAGATGATCAGCGTGACGAAAAAGCCAATGACGAAGGTTATTCCTGAGAGCTGGTTCCAGTAGAAGAAGTTACCATAGATGCTATTCCATGAGATACCCCCGGTGAGGATCCCTATTCCGATTAGTATGAACGGTGCGAGGAAGAACATCGATATGGCCCCTATGATCCATGCTATTCGTTTCAGCCATACCCTCTGTTTACTCCGTTTTTGAGGTGCTTCTGTTGATTGTTCTTGTAACACAACACCGGAATCGCTCTTCATCATTGTCATCTCCATGATTCGGATTGGTGCAGCTATCTTTCTTGTTGCAAGAAAGATCAGAAGACTCGTTCTCTTATTCTGTACGTATCTTCGTATCGCATCCAGCGAGATAGTACTCTCTCTTGAAAGTAACCGTTTCAGCATTAGATATGTGCTCAGGCTCAATAGAGAGGCCCACATCACTGTATCAGGTTGACTGAGCAAAATAAGCGTATTGTAACTGACACCAAAGATCCTGATAGCCACCAATATGCTTGCAACCCTGATGACATTGAGAGATATGCCCTTTCTCGTGTGAACATAGTATGTGCCAACGATCATCAAAAAGAGCGGAAATGATATTGCATCTATGATGAACCAGATCGGCCATAGATTTATGCTTAGCATTAAGCGGACCACCGGGTTGAACTCGTATTCATGACCATGTGTCTGAAAGAGGATCATGGTACTAAGTGCATCAATGATCCCGATCGGTGAGAGAATGAATACCAGCCCTTTGATTCCTCTATCGCTCCACCATAATGTGAATAGGTCTCTTGTCCGCACGGTACTTCGTTCTGGCTCTTGATAGACTCCGCACATTGTTATCAGTCTTCAATTTAAAATGGTCGAGCGTTAGGGTTTCTATCCTCCTGACTTTTGTCTACTCACCATTTTTATCGCAAGTATCTGTGTAGCTATATTAGTAGAAATTCCCTAATATGGCTAATGATTGACGAGCGTGCTATTCTGTGCAGGCGGTATTTTTTACGTCCGCTTGATTTATGCAGTCGTATGGATGACCGCTGTACTGAGGTCTCTTCTGTGCCGTCATTTGTCGGACACGTGAGAGTCACTCTATTGCCTCGACTATCCCCTTGCAAATTAGTGTGCTAGGAGAAAGAACTTGATGGCAGATTTGGAGGGAAAAAAAGAATTAGGAGGCAAGAGCAGAGAAGACTCTGCTAATGCCTTTTACTTGATCTATTACTCTGTTAACCACATGTCGTAGAAGTATGCACCATGCATTGGGTTGGCGGCATATTGCCCACCGTTGACCGATGCACTGTATACTAACAATGTGGTTGCCTGATACACCCAGATGTATGCAGCGTGATCCACGATTGCCTCCTGGATCTCCTTGTAGAGCTGCTTGCGCTGAGTAGCATCTTGGCTCTGTGCTGCCTGAGTGATCTTTGCATCAATGGAAGCTGCATCCCAACCAGTTGAGTCAGCAAGGCGTGACCAGTGGCCGTAGGTGCCAGTGCTCTTGACGTACGGACCGACATAGTTGTCAGGGTCTGCGTAGTCTGGAGCCCAACCGATCATCCAACAGCCGACTTGACCTGCAATTGCTGCATGGATGTAGTCAGACCATTCCAGTGGCTGAGTGTTGATTGTGAGAGTGTGACCTGGCTGGGTCGTTCCGCTGAGAGCAAGCATCTTGTTGATACCGTCCTTCAGCAGGAGCATTGCGTTCTCACGAACAGTGTTACCACTGTTGTAGTAGAGGTTGATGGTCCATGATGCATTCTCAAGAATTGTGTTAAGGCCATCATCAGCCATTGCCTTGTTCCAGTACTCCTGAGCCTTGGTCAGGCTGTAGTTATACTGATAGAGGCTATCATCGTGACCGAACATTCCGATTGGAATGGGGCCCTGACCCTGAACACCAAAACCGTTGGTGATCTTGTCAATGAACGTCTGATAGTTGAAGGCGTGACTGAATGCCTTTCGCACGTTCTTCAATGCGAACATGTTCTTTATGGTCTTACCACTGGCCTTGTCATCGACTGTCGGGCTCATGGTAAAGTGGATTGATGCAATTGTGTAGCTTGGATACTTTGCCCAGACATGCAATGTCTCCGGAGTCAAGCTCTGAACAGTTCCATCATTCGCATCGAATGCTGGAGCTGATACGTTGTTGTAGACACTGAATGCGTGGGTTGTTGGCCAATATGTGGCCTGCGATTCGCCTGCCTTGATGTTCATGATACGGCTGTTGACATCATCGTTTGTCTTGATGATGACGCGGTCAATAGCGCCAGCGTATGCGAACCTGCTCTTGGCATCGGCTTCACGCCAGTAGTGTGGATTCCTAACGAGTGTGATTGCTTCATCCTTCTTCCAGGAATCGAGCATATACGGACCAGTACCACAGGTCTTTACATCAAGCACATCATTGTGCTCGCCAATAGTGATGCCACCGTTCTTCTCAATGAAGGTGGGGCTGATCATTGCTGCAACTTCGTATGTGATAGCTGCAAGGAATGGTGTGTATGGATAGGCCAAACGGATTCTGACAGTGTAATCATCAAGGACGATGATTGCGCCAGTACCTGCATCATTCTGTGCCTTCCATGCAGTGTAGTTGCCTATATGTGATGCGGAGCCGGGACCGTCTCCAAAGACAGCATCTTCAATGGCCTGACCGCCAAGGATTGGCTCTGCAACCATCCATGCCGGACCACCAGGATCAAAGACAGCAAGGATGCGCTCAAAGTTGTACTTCACACAAGAGGCATTGAATGGGGTTCCATCTTGGAATGTAACGCCTTGTCTCAGTGTGAATGTATAGTTCAGACCATCTGCTGATACCGTTAGACCAGAAGCAAGCAACGGTACCGTGGGCTCGGTGCTCAGACTATCCCACTCATAGGTATATAGCGTTTCATAGACGTTGTACGCGATCCATGAGCCAAATGACTCATAGTTGACATGGGGGTCCATATAGTCGGGGTTACCAATGGTTTCCCAGACCAATGTCTGCCCATGTGGGGCTGGCGGTGTCATAAGAAGATATCCGCCTGCTGCCGCTACTATGACGACAACGACTACAACCGCTATTAGCTGGTTCTTTTCCATTTTTTCTCCTTCCTTTGTCGGGATGGAACCGAAATACGTTAAGATTCAGACTCCTCAGAATCATTTTCTCAACATAATTCGGTATTTCCGCTAATCGCGACTTGATATGGGTAGAGATAAACACGTTCTAATATAACTTGTGTTTAACAAAGACGGCTATTTGATTTCTCCACTTAGATTTTTGAGGTTCTGCTCACGCAGACACATGTTATTCGATGATTCCACCTAGTGATCTTTGAAGTTGTTTTATTGTTCTTTTACGTTTGGTAACGTTGACCCAAATCCTTAAGTATTTCACAGCGAGCGCTACTGTCGCTTTATCAACGATGCCGTAGTAGTACAAATTTCGGAATCTGTGGTGGTCAGATGCGATTACGTGACTTTATATTAAGACGCCTTATATTGGCCATTCCTGTAATCTTCGGTGTACTGACAATTACATGGTTTCTTTCACATGTGGTTGGTAATCCTGAGGTTATGTATATCAATGAAAATACTCCAGCCAGTGCTGTTGATGCTATTATCAAAGCACACGGGCTTGATCAACCTGCTTATGTTCAATATTTTATTTATCTCTCCAACCTTTTCAAGGGCGATTGGGGAATTAGCACTTCCGCGAGTTTTACTCCTGTCACACAAGTGATTGCGGATAAATTCCCAGCAACAATTGAACTCTCGATTGTTGCGATGATTTTTGCAATCGTCTTGGGAATTCCACTTGGGATAATTTCTGCGACAAGGAAAAACCAGCCGATTGACCATTTCACACGAGTGTTCTCGCTTGCTGGCGTTTCGATGCCCATTTTTTGGTTTGCATTGATGCTCAAGTATGTGCTATACTATCAGCTTGCGATAATGGGGATGTGGCATTTTCCAAGTGGCTACAGGTATAATGACAAGGTATTCTGGCAATTCAATTATACTACCAGGTTCTTGCTCATTGACTCGTTACTAATAGACCACAATTTCCCCTTGTTCGTTGATGCATTATTCCATTTGGCCTTACCTGGATTTTGTCTTGGATATATGACTATGGCAATTATTACTCGAATGATGCGTTCTAGCATGTTGGAAGTACTCAAAGAAGACTATATCACACTGGCCCGGTCAAAGGGACTGAGCGAAAAAGTGGTCATTTACAGACACGCATTACGTAATGCGCTCATTCCTACAGTGACGGTTATTGGTCTGGCCTTTGGAGGACTCATCACTGGTGCAGTGCTCACAGAGACGATCTTTCAATGGCCCGGGCTCGGTCGCTGGGCGGTACATGCTATTCTCAGTGCAGATATGGCTGCGATCAACGGGTTCACGCTGATTGTTGCAATAATATTTGTCACTGCTAATCTCATTGTAGACCTTGTCTACGGGACGTTAGATCCACGAATTCGCTTTGGATAGGGAGGTGCCACGATAAATGACATTAGACGATGCACGTGCTGCAATTGAAGAAATTGAACTTGATGAGGACCAAAAGCAACAGTTCGCCATTCTCAAACACATCGAGATGATCGTTGCATTCCTCGCAATTGGGACTGGTGTGGTAATCGTACTTGGTGGGATTGGCTACAACATTCTCCGATTCGTTGGTCTGATCCCAGCTGATATCCCGGCTGCCATGGCTCTGACCAATCTGCTCTTCTTGGGAATGCTCATCTTTGGAATGGGCTATGGGGCATTCAAGATCTGGGGCGCCTTGAGGAACTATGAGATGTGGGCCTATTCTGGTCTTCTCTATCTCAATCTCTTGATTGCTTTGCTGTACTTACTGACCTTTACCACACTGGGTCTTATTCTCTCAGTGTTCACTCTAGTTCCAGTTCTTCTGCTATTCATGCCCTACATTCGACGTTACTGGTACCCGACCTTCCGTGAGGATCTGACTCCCCGATTGAAGGAGATTCGTTATAGTCTCTATCTCATTCGGAAGAGCCCCCTTGTTGTTACTGGGATTGTCATTATGGTCGTGTTCATACTGCTGGCCATCTTCGCACCTTTCTTGGCACCGTATGGGCCTGAGCAGCGAATTTGGGATGATGTTAATCTTCCACCCGGTTCTCCAAGCAATGTTCCTGGTAACCCTGTCCACTTCTGGGGAACTGATAATTCCGGTGGTGACACCTACAGCCGAATCCTCTACGGTGCACAGATTGATCTCCGTGTGTCTATAACTGTAGTACTCGTCGCCGTGACTGTGGGAACTATACTTGGTGCCGTTTCTGGCTACTATGGTGGTAAAATCGACGAGCTGATGATGCGCATCACCGATGTGTTCTTTGCATTTCCCGGACTGATTCTTGCAATGGCAATCGTCATGGCACTCGGGTCGCGGAGCCTAGATAATATCTCTCTATCCCTGATGGTGACGTGGTGGCCCGCATATGCCCGATTGGTCCGAGGGCAGGTCTTGGCCGAGCGTGAGAAACTCTATGTTGAGGCCGCACGATCGGTTGGTGCTAGTGATGGGCGGATTCTCTTGAATCACATAATTCCCAACACTATCCAGCCACTCATCGTTCAGGCAACCATGGACACTGGTGCCGTCCTCTTGGTTGCAGCAGGTCTTTCCTTTATTGGCTTTGGACCGCCTGCTGGTGTTGCAGAATGGGGCCTCATGATCGCCAAAGGTCAAGATGTCTTTGGAATCAATCCATGGGCTATGTTCTTCCCGGGAATGGCGATTCTCTTTGTATCACTGGCTCTGAACTTGGTTGGTGATGGAATCCGTGATATTATGGATCCCAAACTGAGGAGGAGATAGATCGATGTCCAATGATGAACTTGTACTCAAAGTTAAGAATCTCTATACAAACTTCTATACCTACGAGGGAGTAGTAAAGGCTCTTGACGGTGTTAATCTCTTCTTGCGTAAGGGATCCACGATGGGTCTTGTTGGTGAGACCGGCTGTGGGAAATCTGTCACGGCTCGCTCTATCCTTCGATTGGTTGAACCGCCTGGCCGAATTGAGGGCGGAGAAGTGATATTCTACAAGCCGAATGAGGAGACTGGCGAAGTCGAACCGATAGATCTCCTGCAATTGCCTGATGAGGAAATGTTGCACATTCGAGGGAAGTACATATCCATTGTCTTCCAAGATCCTGCGACCTTTCCAAACCCTGTCTTCACAATAGGCAATCAGATTGCTGAGGTCGTCATGCTTCATCAAGATCTTCGCCGTGAAGCGGTTGAGACTAAGATTGATGAGATCAAGGCTGCCTTAGAGCAGATAAAAGATGACCAATCTGAGAAGGCGCATGACCGCAGAGAATCGCTTACGAGGCAACTGAAACATTTTGAATCACTTCTTGATAACCCTCCCGAGCCTGATTCTAAGTATAAGAAGAAGGCGGCTTTGCGAATTGCTGAACGGACCTTGCGTCTTGTTAAGATGCCCGCTCCGGACAAAATTATGACCCAATACCCCCACGAATTGTCTGGAGGGATGCGCCAGCGAGCTCTGATAGCAATGGCACTTGCATGTAATCCTGTCATTATGATTGCCGATGAGGCGACGACTGCACTGGATGTGACTGTGCAGGCTCAAGTTCTCAAACTCTTGAATGATCTCAAGGCCGAGATTGGTTCTTCGATTATCCTGATCACCCACGATATGGGCGTTGTCGCAGAAACCTGTGATTGGGTCACTGTAATGTATGCTGGGACTTCTGTCGAGAGCTGTGCAACTGCTGAGCTGTTTGCTAAGCCCAGACATCCGTACACGGCAGGATTATTATACGCGGTACCTAAACTGCATGAGCGTCGTGAGAGATTCCCACAGATTCGAGGTAGTGTGCCAAATCTGATATCCCCACCTACTGGCTGTAGGTTCCATCCACGATGCGACTATGCTACGGAAGAATGTAAACAGAAGAAGCCCGAATTACGGGAGATCAGCCCTGGCCACTGGGTTGCTTGCCATCATCCTTTGGAGGAATAAATGATGCCCGAAACACTTGTTGAAGTACAGAATCTGAAAAAGTACTTTCCACTGACTGGTGGAGTATTCCGCAAAGTCGTGGGAAAGGTTCATGCCGTTGACGATGTGTCATTTGAGATCTACCGCGGTGAAACACTTGGTGTAGTTGGTGAATCAGGGTGTGGTAAGACCACTCTTGGACGAACCATTCTTCGGCTCCTTGAGCCGACTGATGGAAAGATCTTTTTTGAAGGGCAAGATATCACCCATCTGAAAGGACGCGACTTGCGACTTTTGCGCAGGCAAATGCAGATCGTATTTCAGGACCCGATGGCCTCACTAGACCCCCGAATCACAATCAAGAATTCTGTCGGAGAGCCCCTATTGGTCAATGGTATTGCCCGTGGCCCCAAGATGCGAGATATGGTCCTCGGCCTCTTGGAAAAAGTTGGTCTGACGGAAGATCATCTCAATCGGTTCCCCCATGAATTTAGTGGCGGGCAGCGTCAGAGAATTTGTATTGCGCGAGCACTTGCTCTCAATCCAAAGTTTGTTGTGATGGACGAGCCTACGAGCAGTACTGATGTGTCGGTACAGGCTCAGACTCTCAATCTGATGAAGGATCTACAGGACGAATTCGGGCTCACGTACATGTTCATCTCTCATAATCTCAGTGTTGTAAAGCACATGAGTGATCGAGTTGCAGTCATGTATTTGGGAAAACTTGTCGAGCTTAATCCGATTGACATTTTTGCAAAGCCGCTCCATCCGTATTCCTTTGCACTAGTGTCTGCTGTACCAGTTCCAGATCCACGCTATGCCGGGCGAGCTCAGATTCTCAAGGGCGAGGTGCCAAGTCCAATTAATCCGCCTAAAGGTTGCAGGTTCCATCCACGCTGTATCTATGCACAGGACATTTGTAGGACTGAAGAACCCCCATTGAAAGACACTGGCGATGGACACCTTGTGGCTTGTCACTTTGCTGGAGATCTCGATTTCGGTAGAAGTGCTCAGCAAGAATATGCTGATGCAGTAGAGAGCATGGTTGGGTAATCCCCACCATGTTCCATTACCTTTATTTTCTTTTACATCCTTTTTAGCATGAGGAATAGAAATGAGTTTTGAGCCTGATTCTGATGATTCTTTTGCATATCCTGATGGTGTTTCTGAAGTAGATGCTGCAGAATCTATCTCGGATAGTACCGATCCGAGTTGGGAAGATATCATGTACCATGAACCGATTGACGATACCAATGTTTCACTTACAGGATCAGATGTTGTTGCTCTCAGCATAGCTGCTGTTCAGACAGTCTTTCTCCCTCTTGTTATCCTTATGATCTTCTTATTGGCAATGGGTCTTTTTCTCTCCATTTTCTTCTGAGGTGCTTCTGTGACGCGGACACGATTCGAAGTGTATATTCTTCGTCCCGCGGCCTATGCCTCTGTTTTATTGACAGTGAACATCATTGTTGCCTCATTTCTTTTCTTGTTTGATGTTATCCTAAACTTGTTTACAGCCGTAGCAAATCTGACGGTCTTTGAGTTCGCTCTCTTTCTCATTCTTGGAAGTTGTCTAATGAGTCGTCAGCCACTTGATGATTCAAAAAGGTATGACTCATCAGGAGCCCCCTCTAAATCATGGGCCATGTATCTTCTTGGCCGTGACACCTTGCTCACTGGTGTCTTCATTTTGATGTTTGGCGGCGTTGCGTATGCCCTATCATTAGTGATCTGAGACTGTTCACCAATGAGCCATAGCATCCGATGTTGTTTTCTCTTTTGTAGTATGGCGAATGCGTCTGATTATAGTTCTTGGAATAAAATAGAACAAGAGTACCGCCATCATGGTCATGTACAGAAATGCAAGTGGGAAATTCACGGCTGCGATGGCTAATGCTGGATTGAAGATCATTGTTGTCACTACAAACGTGAGGGATCCTGCCAGAATTGTGGGGACCATCTCCGCCCACGGTGAGATGATGATGAAGACTGCACCTATGATAGCGGTGATCTTCAACCACTCAGTGATGCTATTGACGGCCAAATGGACATACACATAGTCTTCTTTGCAGAGATTTTGCATATCGGTCTTCATAAGGTCATCAAGAAATGTCGATGACACTTTCGGGTCTCCTGGTCCTATGAGGACAACTATGCCGATGAGGATTACTCCTAATGAGGCGCCTAGTACACTTGATCCCTCCACGAACGAGAGGCCTATCAAGATTGAAGAGGTGCCTGCAAAGATGCCCACTAGCATTGCGCCGAAGAGCGTATTGTCCGTCATCAGTTCGTGAAACTTTTTGGAAAATTTGCCATATTTTCTTCGTGAGATGTTATCCATTGCCCATTCGTGAGAGATGCATCTGACATATGCGGTCTCTCCCGTGAGGTCCAAGTCTGTCGTGTCAAAAGCATCAGCCAATTTGGTCTCGAATTCGGAATATTGCCTCAGCTTCATTATGTTGTGAGCCGTATATACTATGATCAGCAGGCCCATTGCGAAAAAAGTAATTGCAAGTTCTACGAGAACCATGATTTTTCACCTACTTGGACGAAAGTACTTTGGCCAGAGAATTGAGCCAGATATAGTATCCCAGTTGCAGATCTCTCGGGGTCCACTCTGTAAACACTTTTCCCAAGTGAAAAAGTACCTCTCCCCTCAGAGGTGACTCCTTATCAAATCCGATCTTGAGCTGCACTGTCTGGTCAAGTGATCTCACCTCAAGCCCATACTTGTGGATGAACTTCGGGCTCTCCGAGAAGCGATAATCCAGCTCTTTCCGCGGTGGTGGACATACCTTCACCTCTGGCTGTGCTTGATCGATAATCACTCTGATTCTCCGTTTTTTGTAGACTGGTACCAGTTCCGCTCCCATAAGATTCCCGGGGAAGAACAACGGTCTCGCCCGCTGTGTTTGCTCGGCTATACGTTCCTCGAGAAGCCCATAGAAATCGCCTCCCGACCCATCAAAGAAGACTCGTTTGCCATCATAACTGATTTTGACTCCATCATTGTGAGAGTGAGTTATACCCAATGGATTCTTCTTGGTCTTCAGGGTATTTCTTGCGTAGATCCACGGAATTGTGACCATTGGCAGCATCCTATCTGTATGGTCAGGCTTCCGTTTCATGATTTCCCATGTGGACGGATTGACAACATAGAGCGAAAGGAATAGTGGTTGGAACCGTTCAACATATTCTAATACGAATTCAATGCATTCCTGAGTATCAGTATGGACCTGATCTGTGATCTCGGAAATCTGTTTCAGGTCAAGTGTGATCTTTCCGTTTCGTGTTAGATTATGTTTCTGAAATGATGTGAGATTTATTGTGATGTTGAATGTTTCCTCACATTTGTGTATGGACTCGTAATCTATTTCAAGCTCGATTGGCACAATTTGAGGTCTTTCAGAATACGGATAGGTCTTACGGTCACAGCCAAAATTGAGATACCTTCAAAAAGTCAATGGCATCGGGATAATTGTGGCATCTCTATCTGGTCGTGTGTACGATCTTACAAAAGCCCCCCTCCGAGACTGGGTGCGCGTCTTCAATGAGGGAAGTGATTACGACTCCCTCCCCTTCACCGAACATGATCTTCATACTCTTGTAAAGAAGGGAGTCATTAGACGTGATCATCTTCTTGTAGGATATGATGGTCCTGTGCCAACCTCTGTCGCGCGTATCATCGATGACCCTGTGAGAAACTCTCTTGGTATCGGTGACTTTGTTGTCTCTCATGGACGGGACTCTGCTGGTCATAATTTGGTATATTCCATTCTACGATGTGCACGTCGGAGAGGGTATCATCATGTTATTGCCTGGCCACGTTCGGGTGAGACCCGTGCTTCCGATGTCTTGGGCCGCTTCATCTTCGAGCTGCGACAGGTTCGCATTAATCTTGGACTGAGCATCTCCCGTCGAGACGGACGATTCCGTAAGGTCACCGGATTGAGCAAGGTCCTACTCTCTTCGAAATCAAAACTACCCTCCTTTGGATCTCTAGTTCATGAGGGATATCTCTCTGTCACAGAGGTACGCGACATACTCTCACAACGCTGGTATCCCTGTGCTGGCCTCAAGTTATCTTCACACACGGATGCCTCTCTGATCGGATACTGTTCTAAGACTTCACGAAATGTTGGGTGGATTCTGGTAGGCTCCCCTTTGGCCTTTGGGCCTCTCTCTCCTACAGTCACGGCTGATGAATTGCGTACAATTATCAGTGCGCTCTATTCTAAGGGTGTGCGATCTGTTTTTGCTGAGATCCCAGCAGACCGCGACATCCGTGAGACCTTTGAAACTTCCGGGTTTATCGTGGATCATACACTCTATCGTCTCGAATTTAATCTGGCATATCCTGAAAAATGAAATTTGGCGCGTTATGAAATATGCATAGGCATTTTCTAGAATCAATATATACTAGTTTTCCCCGTAATTATACGTTATTCAAGCCGGGAGGACTGAACTTTTCAAGTGCGGGAATTGGGAAAGTTGCAGTTGAGGCAAACCTTTGATTCCATCCGTCCTTCTGATGCGGGTGTTGGAAACGTAGTTCGGCGACAGAAATTCCCCGTGGGCGCCACTGGGCGCTCACACCTTATTTTGTTGGGAACTCTCCATAGTGATGACATCTGATCCAGTGGTCGGTCTCGACCTCTCTATACTCTGGGATCTCTTGCTTGCAGATGTCAGTCGCAAATTGGCAACGCGGATGGAACGGGCAGCCTGATGGTACATTAGTCAGGTCTGGAGGATCTCCAGGAATTCCCCTCAGGACAGGACGCTTTCCACCTGCCCGCATTCGCATCATTGCAATGGTTGGGAACGAGCTCATGAGACCCATTGTGTATGGATGGCTGGGGTCTAGAAAGATCTGTTTTGCATCACCATATTCCATGATCTTGCCTGCATACATGACTGCAACTCTGTCGGCAAGCTCTGCGATGACCCCCGCGTCATGGCTGATGAGCAGAAGCGACACTTCGAACTCATCTCTGATCATGGCAAGCACATTCAGGATCTGCCGCTGGATGGTCACATCTAATGCCGTTGTGGGCTCGTCGGCTATGACCAGATCTGGCCCCTGAATGAGTGACATTGCAATGAGAATTCGCTGTGCTTCTCCACCACTGAAGCTGTTAGGGTCAAGCACAAAACGTTGATCGGCATCGGCGAGACTCACGAGACCTAAATACTCAAGCACCTTACGACGCAGTTCTATAAGCCGCACATTCTCCGAGTGTATTTCCACTGTTTCCCCGGTCTGATAGCCAACGCTATATTGTGGGTTAAGCGAACGTTGCAGTCCCTGAGGGATCATTGATATCTGATCGCCTCGAATCTTTACCAGTTCTTCTTCTGGCAACTGTGTGAGGTCCATTCCCTTGAAGATGATCTGTCCCTGTACTCCCGGGCGCTCTTCGGCAGCTACGCCGTCCCCATAATATTTTTTCATTATACCCGGTTCGTTCTGGACGCCAGCTCGAAACTTGGCGATGCGATCGAATAGTCCCATCAGTGCGAGGGCCAAGGAACTCTTACCACATCCACTCTCTCCGAGTAGCCCAACACATTCTCCTTTTCGGATCTCTATTGAGACATCATCAACGGCCTTAACAAGGCCTTTCTTTGATGGGTAGTATGCGGATAGATGCTTAGTCTCGAGTAGAGGGTCTCCCTTTGCCATGGCAATCACGACTCTTTCACACTATCAAGTCCAATATAAGTCGTGCCGACATCGCATCTACCCATTTTTTATTTTCCGCGCATCTCTTTCTCCCCAATTTTATTAGAACACGTGTTCCAAAAAATTCTACATGGGCGAGAAAACGGAGGGAAATTTATTTCTATTTATCGAGCGCGAACTTTTTTACCACTCCGGGAGTTCTTCATACCTGTGGCAGAAGATCCAATGATCATCTTCGACCTCACGGTATTCAGGTACTTTCTCTCTGCATATGTCCGTTGCATACTCACAACGCGGATGGAATGGACAGCCTGATGGTGGATTGACAAGATCGGGCGGCTTGCCAGGAATCCCCCTAATTCGAAGGCCCTTCTCTCTGATGCGGCGTATGATCTCCATGGAAGGATTGCTCATTATGAACGCGCGAGTAAATGGGTGTCCCGGAGAGGTCAGAACTCTCTTGGTGCTTCCAAATTCCATTATTCTTCCACTTGACATGACCGCGACGCGATCCGATGTCTGCGCCGCGACTGATTGATCGTTGCTGATCAGAAGCATTGCGAGATTCAGTTCACGACGGGCCACTTCAAGAGCGTCAAGGATCTTGCGCCGAACACCAGCATCTACAGCAGTGGTCGGTTCATCGGCAATCAACAGTGCAGGGTTGGAGATCATGGCCATGGCAATCAGGACACGTTGGTCCTCACCCATACTGAATTGCCCCGGTTTCTGGTAGCGTCTTATGTCAGCATCTCCAAGATCAACGATGTCCAGAACTTTGAGGACTCGCCTTAGGACTTGGCGTTCAGTGAGCATGTCGTCTTCATCGTGTGCCCAGAGCGATTCCGCAGTCTGATATCCAATTGTCATATATGGGTTGAGAGAGAGCTTGGTTCCTTGTGGAACGTATGTGATTCGATCGCCTCTGAGTTTACGATATTTCTCTTCGTCTAACGTGAGGAGATCCTTTCCTTCGAACCAGATGTGCCCTTCGAGCCCCGGTAATGCCATCCCCATCTCCTTTGATGATAGTCCCTTCTTCCTAGCCTCATCTCGAAGTTGCCAAAGGCGTTTGTTTTCCTCATTGCCTGAAGATGAAGCGTAGAATCTTGAGACCTGATCAAAGATGCCCATGATCGATAATGCTATCGAAGTCTTCCCAGCTCCAGACTCTCCGAAGAGGCCCACTACTTCTCCGCGTCTGATGTCAAAGGACACATCCTCTACAGCATGCACGAGACCTCTCTTGGATGTATAGTAGGCACTGAGATGCTCGACCTTGAGAACAGGGTCGTCGATGAACGAAGGCATGGATTATCATTCATCTTCAATCACAAAAGGTCATCGACTGACGCATACGTTCGAAGCCTCCATCGACAGCAATATTACTATGGTCGCCGTGGATTGGTTGGTGCCGGAAACCATGGAGTCGAAGAAGGCCAGTGCGATTGGTATCTATGTCGCATTCTCGATTCAGGCAATTGCAATGGCTATCGGCTGGCAGTTCATCTCCTACTTTCTCAAACATGAACTTGGAGTCACTTCCTATCTGGTCATGACCACGCTCTTTGCAATCCCCGCACTAATCACGATTGGTGCAGTTGGTTTCTGGGGGTTTGTCTCTGACAAGCTAGGCCGGCGTAAGCCCGTCATGATCCTTGGTTTTGTGGGCTATTTTGCGACTTACTTGTTTTACTCGTTCGTCACAAATGAGATCGAGTATTTCATTATTGCAGTCATTGGGACCTTTTTTTCAGCAGGGGCAATTCCCGCTGGTCAGGCACTTTTGACCACTGATACGCACACCAAAGGTGAACGCCTTAGCCTCCTTCTTGTCGCACAATCAGCTGGTTGGTTCTTGGGTGCACTCAGTAGTGGGTTCCTGTACGATCTCATAGGCATGTATACGCTCTATCGTATTGCTGCATTGTTGAGCATATTTGCTGCGGTCTCGTGTATAATCATTGTTCATGATGTTCCCATTAGAGAACATGTTGAGCATGATACTCTAGGGTTCATCCATCTACTTGGTCGTCCGGGAATGCCACAGTTACTTCTAGCAATCGCCCTCAGTTCTTTGGGCGTTAATGCAATCACGTCAGTCGTACCGATTATAATCCCTGACGAACTCGGTGGTCAGATCTCATATGTTGGTCTGGGTAATTCTGCGGCAACCGCTCTTGCAGTACTGATCACTGCTTACGTGGGTCGAATCATTGACAGGAAGGGCCCAGTTGGTGTAATCATCATCGGCTATGCAACATACGCTATGTTCGCCTTTGGATTCGCACTTGTCACTGATCCTATCTCCGCTACTATTCTCTATGCACTTCCATTATATCCCTTGGCGAGTACAGCCTCGTTTACATTTGGATCCCTTATCTCTGGGGAAAAAGAGCGTGGCCGCGCGATGGGCTTGGTCAGTGGTGCTCAAAATGCTGGGGCTGCTTTGGGCCCAATTATTGGTGGAGTCTTTGCAGACCAGATCTTTCATCGAGCGCAACCGATTGCTTGGATTACATTGATGTTTAACATAGTTGCACTTGTTCTCTCCATCAGTCTAATAGGTGTGGGCCGGAGGCTTCAGGCTGAGACCGTTGCAAAACGAGTTGCTTCGGAATCGGTGGGCCCCGATGGAGATGGTACTCTCTAAGCGGAGTTTTCATCCAGATGGTTATTACCATTTAATCCGCGATATCATCGAGTTTGCATCAACTCTTAGTGAAACCTTCATTCCCTCTTGAAGATGTTGGCTTAAGTTGCCTTGCTCAATCATTCGATAGGTGCCTTCACCTACTGTAATGTTGATCCATTTAGCAACAAAGAACACAGTCGGTACTCGTTTTATTTTGATCAGTTCTATCGGACCTTGTATGGTATTTTTGGAGAGCATACAAATCCACACTCGAAGAAGATATCCTGATACGAACCATAGGACACTCATGAATGCAATTATTGCAACTAGCTCGTACCATGAGAACGATAGCAGATATTCCCGTAACCTTGGAATTAACATATAGAGGACCGGAAATGCAATAATGATGCAAAGTGTAGGCACAAGTAAGGTCAATGCAATCAGTGCGATCCAGTACATACGCGAGGTGATAGTGTGCGCAAATGGCATACGTACTATCTGTCTGTAATGGGATAAATGATTTTGCTATTACCGCGTCACTAGAACTTGGATCTTTGTGGAGGCAGTTTTAATCATTTTCTTTAATTATCATGTCTGTCTGAGTATCGTCAAAGGTCACAGCGTCAGAGATACACATCTAAGATCCGTTAGAGTGGGGGTGTGACATATTTTGGAATTAATATTTGGACCTTGGCACCCGACCCTTGAGTGTTGGGTATCCTATCTTGAATGCTCAGGCTTCCACCGTATTTCTTTGCTATTAATTGGGCCTGAATCAGGCCGACTCCTGCAGAACGCTTTTTGGGATCCAAGATGCTCTCTTTTATCGCATGTGGAATTCCCGGCCCATTATCTTCAATAGTCACACAATAATAGATGTCCTCCTCTTTGATGGTGACCCACACTTGCTTACGGTCTTTGTCATTATGAACGATCGCGTTCTCAATGATAGTTGAAAAGAGGCGTTCCAAGTGTTCGTCAGCCATCACAATCGGATTGAGGGTCCGATATTCGACTTCTATATTGGCATCTTGATATCTTGTTGATAGTTGTTGAAGTGCGTTGTCCAGTGCCTTTTGAAGAGACTCTACAACCATAGGTGTTGAAATAAGATTCTGCGTCATGGCCATATCAGATATGATCTGTTGCGCAGACTCGACAGAATCCAGTATCATTTCGATGGAGTTTGCTTGTTCCTTTGTCATGGATTGACGCTTCAGGAGTTCTCCTGCTAACTCTATCCGCTGGAGAAAGTTTCGTAGATCGTGAGCCATGATGTCTGATGTGACAAAGGCAAGTTCTGCAGCTGTTACTGCTCTCTTTTCAGCTAGCATCTGTCTTGTGATGTCAACTATCTGTACGATATATCCTTCAATATGCTCTTCCTCCCCCATTCTCAGCGGAGCAATACCAACCTTCAGGTATGCAGTGTCCCTGCGTTTAGTCGGATAGATATTTGCTTGGGCTAACCTATTGAAGTCTAGAGTCAGATCGAAGATTAGGGTCTTTCCTTCCTTGACCTTTCTCTTTATCTCCTCCGGAAGATCGGGTGCCTCTAAGAGATTAAAATTCCGTAATTCTTCAGGTGAGTCAATTCCTGCCAGTTCTATTCCTGCCTGAGTTATTTCTACTACATGACCTGATAAATCAAAGATCACAATCGCAATTGGGGTGGTTTCAAATATTGCACGTAGACGGCTCTCACTTTGTTCTAGTTCCCGGATAGTATGTACATAATCAGTGATATCGTTCTGATATAGTAAGTTCGCGGATTTTCCCGCAAGCTTGATCTTCTTGACAAATGAATCCACCCAACAGACTGTCCCATCTGGGTGAAGATACCGAAAACGAAGACTTGGTAATTTGAAGAGGCCTTGGTTCAGTTCGCCATTTCTCGCTCTCAGTATGGGCACATCATCCGGATGAACTCTGGCCCATATTTCTTCATTACTTAATTCTAATGCTTCTTGACGTGAACATCCAATTTGTGAAGCAAATGATTCATTGATATAGACATATCTTCCATTCTGCATAATCGCAATGCCCTCAAATGCTTCTTCAACCAATAGCTGATAGCTGGGCCCTCTCTTCTGGAGTTCACGCTCAATCTCTTTTTTCTCTGTGATGTCGTGGATTTCAACAACAGTAAATATATTATTTTCGTTACCTAGATGGAATCGCCTGCTGGTGAAGGCAAGATCTCTTATTCCAATGACTGGAAACTTAATGGTGGACTCGACCTTCTCTAGAATGCTGTCGCCACGTGATATTTGTTCCATAAGACTCTGTAATTCCGTTGTCTTGAAGCAACCCTCCTTTAGCTCATCGAAGCGCATTCCAATCGTGTTGTTTTTTACAAGTTTGAAGGTTTCATAGAATGAACTATTTGCAATAATTATGCACAAGTCCGAATCGAGAATCAACAATGGTACGCTAATCGTATCAAATAACATCTCTCTAATTCTATCCGGTGCGGGAGAGACCAGTGAAGAATCGAGATCAGTGTCAACATCAAATGCGATAATTACAAATTCTTGCGGGTTGCCTGCGATTTTTAGGGGGAAATGAATGACAATCTGATCGGTGTCTAGGACTGGTACATCTATCTTTACTGCGGCCCGTTTGTGGTGTGAGAGCACTGAGGTGAATGGACAATAATCTGGTGCTGTCTTTTCTTCATGGAACACATCCCAACATTTCTTTCCCTTGATCTCCTCCAATGGCACTCCCAGTAATGCGAGTAAAGGTGGGCTGGCCTCGTGAATGACATGATTCTTGTCTACGAGTATTGCTGGTGTATTCATATAAACAAGCAGACCTGTTTCGTTACTGTTGACATTTGGCACGTGGTACCACACCTAGTTGTTGGGTCGCATCTCGATTGTCCGATTCTCAAAATCTTAATCATTAATGATTATTCCATGGGCGAGTCAGATAAGGTTAGTGTTGTTACGTTTTGTTAATCATCAATATTGACCGGCATCCCATTAATGAAGACCTGTTCGGGGCGACTATAGAAGTCAAAGGGATCGCCTGACCAGACAACGATGTCCGCATCTTTTCCTCTTTCAAGCGAGCCGACTCGATCTTCTATCCCCAGAATCTCAGCCGGATTCATTGTCACACATCGAAATGCCTCCTCGCGTGTGAGACCGTGTTTGATGACGTACATTGGCAATAACTGGAAGTGTAGCATAGGTGTCAGCGAGTCTGTCTGCAAGGCCACTTTTACTCCGGCCTTCACAAGTTTGACTGCGGTCTCAAATGATCGCTCCCGGGTCTCGGGCTTGCTCACCCAGTACATGGTTGGACCGACTACTGCTGGAACATCCGCCTCTGCGATAAAGTCCGCAATCTTGTGTCCCTCGGTGCAATGAATGATTACGATTCTGATGTTGAACTCTTTTGCAATTCGAATGATGGTCACGATGTCATCTGCTCTATGAGCGTGTGCATGAAGCGGGATCTCTCGCTTGAGGACCTTTGCAATGACCTCCATGGCAATATTCTTTTTCGGGGGTGTTGGTGGGGCCTCTCCCTTTTTCTTGGCCTCGCGGGCCTTCTCTCCGTATGCTGTCCACTCGTTGAGATAGTTCTGGCCTTCAGTGAAGGTCTTACGCAGGAGTGCAGCCACTGCCATTCTTGTTGCTGGTGATCTCTTGTCGTTCCCATGAACACGTTTCGGATTCTCACCCAGTGCAACCTTCAGACCGGACGGTGCAAGGACTACCATTTCATCGACTACACCTGAGCCTGTTGGTTTTATGACAAAGGCCTGACCACCGATCACGTTTGCAGAACCCGGACCAGTGTTGAAACAGGTGACACCTCCCTGAACGACCTCTTTTAGGGATGGCTCAAAAGGATTGAATGAGTCGAGGCCACGAAGCTCCGGTGTAATGGGATTTACAGATTCGTTGCCATCTGCTCCGGCCCAACCGATCGATCCATCAAATATCCCTTGATGCGTGTGCGCGTCAATGTAACCGGGTGTGACGAACTTACCAGCCGCATCAATGATCTCCGCGTCTTTGGGAATCTCGATATTCTTCCCGACAGCCTTGATCCCATTCTCATCAAACAGAATGGTTCCTTCTTCAATTGTCCCTTGGACCGGACACATAATCGTTGCACCAGTGATCGCTTTCATTGTTGTTCCCAGTGTATTGTGTTGTTTCTTGATTATGAGTCTTCGCTCACAGGTAATGGATCTAGGTCGTTCGTGAAGAGTGATAGTGCTTCGGTGTGTTTTGAGGTACGTTGTTTTACTATCTCTTTTCTCGAAATGAAAAAATGAAAATATTTGCGCGCAAATATTTTTATCGCAATTTATTGCAAATATTAATATCGAATTAAGTAGAGTTATGATGAGAAGAAAATGCAGCTGCCCGTAATAGTGACCAAGGAGCGTCAATACTTTGTGGCTCTCGCACCGGATGTGGATATTGCGAGCCAAGGTCTAACGATGGATGAGGCTCTAGCAAACTTGGAAGAAGCGCTTGATTTCTATTTTGAGGATGAAGATGTTATTCGTCCCACAGTGTAACTAAGAAAATGCTCTTGTACTAGTTCCTTTATCTCAAACCTTGTACAGTGAGGCTCTTACATTGATGCAGATGAATCCAATTACCATCAAACCAATCGGTGTGATCCGTACTCCATTTGAAAAGAGCAAGGGACTCCCCATTCAGGCGTCTATGACTGATGTTGAGGGCCATGTGGAACTCGACCCGGAATATGTGGATGGTCTTGCTACACTTGACTTGTTCTCTCATGCTATTCTTGTTTACTGGTTCCATAAGGTGAAGCCGGTGGAGTTGACAGTTGTTCCGTATATGGATTCAAATCCACATGGGGTGTTTGCCACTCGTTCTCCTTCACGACCAAATTGTATTGGTCTGTCCACTGTTGAAATAGTAGAGATCAATGGTCCAATCATCCGCTTTCGAGGCGCTGACATGTTGGACTGGACTCCGCTTCTCGACATCAAGCCTTTTGTTCCCGAATTTGATAATCGGGAGAACGCCACATCCGGCTGGCTAACAGAGTATCTTAAGAAGACACCACGCAAATTTTCCGATGATCGCTTTGAGGCATAGCAGAATTCGTCAACATTGTTCGTGTAGACAGAAGAAATAAAATTATCGAGCCCGGATCATGGGCTCGATATTGTAAAATTATCTTTTTTAGAGCCGTTTTGCAACAAGTGCGGTCAGATCTGCAAGCCTGTTCGAGTACCCGGCCTCGTTGTCATACCAGCCAAGAACCTTCACAAGATTGCCAGTCACCGCAGTGGTCAATGAGTCAAAGATACAAGAATGGGTGTCTCCAATGTAATCTGATGAGACCAATGGTTCCTCAGAGTAGGCCATAATTCCCTTGAGCTTGCCCTCGGCCGCCTTCTTGAATGCAGCATTGACCTCCTCGACCGTCACCTCTCGTGGGAGCGTGACGACAAGATCGACAAGTGATGCGTCCATTGTGGGAACACGAATGGCCATGCCGTCGAGTTTTCCTTGCATCTTCGGATAGACCAGACCGATCGCTTTTGCTGCGCCAGTGGTCGTGGGTACAATGTTCCAGCAGGCTGCACGGGCACGACGCAGGTCGCTGTGTTGCATGTCCAAGATTCTCTGATCGTTAGTGACAGAGTGGACTGTTGTCATGAGACCGTGTACTATGCCAAAGGCCTCATCAAGGGTCTTGACCATGGGTGCGAGGCAGTTGGTTGTGCATGAGGCGTTTGAGATGATGTGATGCTTTGCAGGATCGTATTCCTCATCGTTGACTCCGAGAACTACTGTGAACATGTCACCCTTTCCCGGTGCGCTGACGATGACCTTCTTGGCACCAGCAGTGAGATGTTTTGAGGCATCCTCCGGTTTGCGGAAGAATCCGGTTGACTCGACCACAATGTCAACACCAAGTTCTTTCCATGGAAGCTTTGCAGGATCCCGTTCAGACAGGACCTTAATCTCGTGGCCATCGATCGTGATCACTCCATCACCCGAAGTGACCTCGCCGGGATATTTTCCCATGACCGTATCATGTTTGAAGAGATGTGCCAGCGTACGCGCGTCCGTAAGATCGTTGAGTGCAACAACTTCGAACTCGCTCTTTTTCAGAGCTGCCCGAAGATAGATGCGTCCAATCCGCCCGAATCCATTAATTGCGACTTTTACCGTCAATTTCTTACACCGAGCCTGTCGTATTGATGTGTGTGGGCGTAATCGCCTCGGCTATATGGTTTACTGTAGGTCGGTATCTTCATTGTGTGATCTGTCTTATCGGTGTTGGTGCATTCCTATAGCGTTCGTTGGTTGTATTATTCGAGTATGCGTGCCGTAGACCGCATAGATCCATTTAATCATTCATCATCGAATTATTCATATACCTTTCATTACAAATAGATAATGATGCAGAAGGTTTTGCCGTGTCCGTTGTAATTGTCCGATATCGCCACCGGGGACGTATACGTAAGAACATACACTTGTTATTGATCGCTGGTCTCTTGCTTACAACAATGTTGTTCTTTGTCACGTCCGGAATGACTGAAGTACTGCTCCCGAATTATGAATCGAATACGACGATCGAGTCGCAATATTCCGGGGTGCCGCCGCCCATCCCTTTCACTCTGATGCTTCATGATGTGCCTCTGGGCTCATTGATAAATGCCACAGTACAGGTGGGCTTTTTCCAGATGCCCGATTCCGGTGAGTATGCACTTGGATTCGAAACAGACTATCTCACGATTACAAAGACTCCTGTCTATTCTTCTGCGCATGGCTTAGGATATGACGAGATCCGCAACTACTACTATACAAAGGTGCTGGGTGATACTGCCGATACGGTCGAAAGTTTTGTCCATACCCCTGTGAACCGGCTCTCAGCCGACAGTCCTGTTTGGACACCTTATTCGGCCTTTGGACTCTACTCGAATCATTTTTCCGATTCCGATTTCAGACAGATAACCCATGCTGGGTGTGCTATCGAGTTTGTCAATCTCTCTATCTACTATCCTAATAATCCAGCCTCGTTATGTGGTCCTAGTGTGATTCGCCTCGAAGTGTCTTATACAAAGACCACCACAGGATGGACTGTGGACTACATCATGTCGTCATCGAATGAGAATGGCGTTGAATACCATGAGACCATTCTGGTGATACAGCATCAGGCAAGCAGTCCGATCTCGCTGTTGTTCCTCGGTCTGATCGGGGCTTGGGGTATTGCGCTGGGGTCTACTCTTCTCAAGACTCTTCTCAAGAAACGGATGCGACGACGTGAAGGGCCAGAGATTGTCCTCTGTCTAAATTAAGTCGGCACAATCCGGATCTTCCAATAGCCTCTGTTTTCATGTTTATGTTCAAATAGGTCTCTATCAGCCACTGATCACACCTGCCTCTGTCCAATTGTGTGAGACAATGCGTACATGATATTTTTTTAACGGTCTTTTACTTGGTCTTGGCATGGCCCTTAATATTACGATAGGCGTTGCAATACTTCTTGTAGCAACAATTCCCCAGATAATGGCCGCATACATAAGCATACGCGGTTATCTTCGGACCCGGTATCGACAATATGCATTCATGGCTTTCACATGGTTAGTGATGTGGATGGGGACTCTGCTGATCGGTCTTGCGTATTTGACCCTTAACACATTGATCTATCGTATGGGTTTTGTTATTCAGGGCCTTGTCACGTTTGGTATCATGGGTCTCGTAGATTCTGTCGCTCTTGATCACGTAGACTCACGTAAGCTGATTGCAGTCACTGCTGCTCAGACCGCACTTGTGATCTATGGGGCCTCTGAGGTCTATGTGACTCAACATACCTCTGTTCTTGGTGAAGTGGGTCTAGAAATGACAGGTCCTCTTGCAGCAGCGGGTTCTATTGTGTTCATTTTGAGCGGTGCCTTCTGGCTGTACTATATGGCATTGATTGATAGGGCCGTGCCTCAGACGCTCAAGAAGTATTCTAGAACCACATTGATCGGTGCGATCATTGCTGGACCTGGCTCAATTATCGCCTTTGCCTCAGGTTTTGTCTGGATCTTTCCGGGGACCGATTATCTCATGATCGGAATTGGGGCCTTCCTGACAGCTTACGCTTTCACAAGACAGCCCAAGCTGGGCTACGTGTTGAGGTTCAAAGTCTTTAGGCTGATGGTCTTCGATTCGGAGTCAGGGATACCGATCTATACCTATACGTGGGATCAACGCGGACTTGTGGACAGCACGCTCTTTTCGGGGGCGCTCACGGGCATCACAAATCTGCTCAACGAGTCACTCAGTCGTGGTGCGATGCGTGACATCATCTTCGAGAGAGGCGTGTTACTAATTCGTAAGACTCAGTTCGAAAATGTTGCATTGACCCTACTATCGACTAAATCGACTCCGATTCTTCGTGAGGGTCTCGACTCATTTGCTGAAGCCTTTGTGAGAGAGTTCGAAGATGCACTTGCCACGAGCCTCTCTATGCCCTCCAAGTTCCAAGCTGCCGATCATCTGATTGATGATGCATTTCCGTTCGTTGTTGCTTACGAGGAGTGATTCTTAATCATCTCTTCATGTGAAATACTGGTGGTTCCCAACTTGTCATAGAAACCGATGGCTTTCAGTGATGTGTGGCTCATACTGCAAACAAGATTCTTCGGATTTATGAGAATTGTTAAAATGTTTCATGGTCATTAGAAAGTGAGGATGATCTATGATTTAGATGGTGCTGGTGAAAGATTGTTATCCGCTTTCGGTGCACTTGGCTTGGATTCGGTCGTTGGTGACACGCCCAGTTCTTGTACTGTGACATTCAGTCCTGTGCGTCGCAAGAGTGCTCGGTACTGTACGTGGGGGGTCGTCGATGGAACGCTTGATGTGGAAATCGTGGACATGGATCTCGACTCGGGAACGGATATGGTGATTGCGCACTTTGGGCGGACCTCTGCACTTGCTGACCCGCGCATCACTGTGCGATATGGTTTCATACCATATCTTCTTCTCATCCTCTTCTTGATGGTCGGCCCTCTTGCCGTTTTGTCGTTAATCTCTCTCGGCAAGGTCTTCGCCATTGCGCTTGGGGTGTTGGAGATGGTCTTGTCGCCGCTCTTGGTTCGCTGGATGCGGAAGGTAGGTATTGCAGGAGACGAATTCTTTGTACGAAGTCTGTCGCGTCTGACATCGGGGGACGAATCAGTAGCTCGTGATCGCTTCTCTGACTTCTTGAGGGCACCATCTCGAATGACGGTGGTGTCTCTCATACTAGTCATGGAATGCATTTTCGTTATTGTGACTGCTCTATCCCTATTTTCCTGAAGGTGGACTCTCCTCATATGGCTGACTACGATTGATGCAGTCGTCACGACCTGTGATAATGAATGCGTTCCGCTAAGGATAACAAAGATCCCAGTCCGCATGGAATGAATGGATCATCGTCATGATTTCGGTATATGCCTCGTCAGAGTAGAATGGTCTAGGGCAGTACCACTGACCATTGTTGCCAACCCCAAAATGGATGTGCGCCCCACTTCCCGCTTTCAGGAACGTTGCAATCCTATCACCAATGCCGACCCAGTCGCCGACCTGTACGTTCAGGAGCGCCAGCTGCTGGTCTTTTTCGGTACTGTTCTGTGTCCATGGTTCAAAGTTGTAGAGCGCGATCAATGACGTATTGAACCTGATGACGATGGAAACGTGGAATCTGTTTGTCACATTTTCACCATTATCTCTGACCTCTATGCTCTCCACCTGTCCCGGTGCTGCTGCGATTACAGCGGAGCCGTTCTTGAAAAAGAAGTCAATGCCGTTATGAGGAAAGCCCCACGGGCAATTGTCGCTCTCACTATAGCCTTCATTGAATGCGATAATATCCGACCTGTTCGCGTAGATCACGTCCATGTTGTCTAGGCGGGTCGAGTCGTATCTGGTCCCGGGATCGAATCCGATGTCGTTCTTGTTGCGGTAATACATGAATCCGCCAGCCACTATCATTATGATGGCAATGATCGCCACAACAATCTTTCTTCGCATAGTAATAATATCTCTCTCGTCCCTCAAAAGAGTTTGGAATTTTTACGGTTCCCCGCTCTCACGAATGTCGCGGTTCCATGAGTGACTGCTGGCATGGCCTGTGCCTTGAACGGACCTCGCGTGAAATAGCATAACTCTTGGACGATAATAGTGGTGGTCACCGCCAGCCTTACTGTTCCTTGAGCAGGTCTTGAAATGTTTCTCTGACCTTGTCGAGGCTGGGCGTGATCTCGGTCATGCAGTACGGGTCTTCAGGATGTTTGTGATAGTAGTCTCTGAACTCTTCTTCAGCAGGATAAAAGTCCATGTACGGAAGAATCTCTGTCACGATCAGTCGGCGAAACATTCCTCCTGCATCCATGCGCGACTTCATCTGCTCGGCCATCATTTTCTGTTCCTTGTTGTGATAAAAGATCACTGACCTGTATTGCGTGCCCACGACTGACCCTTGCCGATTTGCTGTCGTGGGGTCATGGATCGCAAAAAAGACCTTCAGAATCGTCACGTATGTGATCTCTTCCGGGTCGAACTCGATCTGGACAACCTCTGCATGTCCTGTCTTTCCGGTCTCTACTTCCTCGAACGTTGGATTCTCGACATGGCTTCCGGCATATCCCGGAGTCACGTTCTTTATTCCCTTGAGTAATTGGTAGACCGCCTCAGTCAGCCAAAAGCGGCCCGCGCCTAATGTTGCTAGTTCCATATTGTCCCCTTAGCCTTAGTTAAATACAAATCTGGGTCATGTGCCCATCTGTTATAACTTTAAGCCAATGGCACTTTGCTTATGGTGTCCGCACGCGCACTCCTCCATTTTAGATTGATGTTGCTCTTCCGGTCTGCTGAATATTTGCTGTATCTCTCCTCTTTTTCTCTTCACTCACAGAACTCTTACGATTCTATTCTTGTACGAGATGTTTAAACTCTCGCGCGATCTTTGTCACCTTCGGGTCGATGACGAAACGGCAGTACGGCTGTCTGGAATTGCGCGTGAAATAGTCGTGATGATACTTCTCTGCTGGATAGAATCTTTTGCATGGCTCGATCTCGGTCACGATCGGCTCGGAGTATCTCCTGCTCTCTGTTAATCTATGCACGGTCCGTTTGGCAATCTCCCTCTGTCGGTCATCGCAATAGAAGATCACCGACCTATACTGTGGGCCAATGTCGTTCCCCTGGCGGTTGGGTGTTGTCGGGTCGTGTATGACAAAGAACACTTCGAGTATCTCTTCAAAGGTGATCTCTTCCGGGTCGAACTCGATCTTGCAGACCTCTGCGTGGCCTGTGGTGCCAGTCGAGACCTCTTCATAGGTCGGCTCGTCAATGTGGCCTCCGGCATATCCTGGTGTGACGCGCTTGACTCCTCTCAGCCTCCGGTACACTGCCTCGACACACCAGAAGCAACCGGCACCAAGTATTGCGATCTCCATGACCTCTCTGCTCTCGTGGCATCTCATTAGTCGATTGGTGTGGTGCCTGTTTTCTCACCATGATGCCAATCGATGAGTTTCTAAGCTCCTACGCCTGTCTTGGTGCCGAGATGAACCTGTCTGAGGGATGAATGTGTCCGAAGAGAAGTCTATCAAGATCGTTGCAGAACTTGTCATTGCTCCTTTTGGTGTGGGAACGAGCCTTAGCGACTATGTCCGTGCGTCGGTCAGGGTGATCGATGAGTTTCCGGGGATTCGCGTACAGCACACGCCGATGAGCTCTATTGTGGAGGCTGACTCTATAGACCAAATTCTTGAGGTCACCAAGGCCGCCCATGAGGCCATGTTCAAAGCTGGTGCTCAGCGGGTCTCCACATTGCTTCGCATTGATGATCGTCGTGACAAACCTAGAACTATGGAAGATAAAGTCAAGGCAATATCTTGATTCGTTTCACCGATATTAAAAATATCTGTTAATAGAAGCAGTTCAAGATACTGGGAGCCATTTTATTTATTTTACCCATTACATCTCAAAGAGTTCAGTAATCTCCGTTCTTAATGTACTGATCAGTTCTTTCCAGTTCGGTCGGAGTCGTACAGGAATAAAATGATTTGTCGAGTCGCCTATGTATTTTGCACGTATCTCAATCTCTGTCAGCTTTTTGATCAGGTCTTGATGAAACTCACCTTGAACTCTGTAGAACTTCAGCGCCAGTGCTAAGGCCTTCTGAAAAGCCGTGTTATCTAAATCAAAACGTAATATGTGAAATATATCATACATGTCCTTGCCTTCTGTGCGATCATAAAGCGCTACTATTTTTCTAGCAAGCATGTCCTCTAGTGAGTAAACCGAGAAGATCGTGGGATAAGCGTCTACAAAAGGCGATTTTACCAGCACGTCCTCGCGGATGAGGAATGGTGGGTTACTTAGATAGATCTCTATCATCACTCTATCTCTGTTTCCGAGTTCGTTTACATAATGGCAATCGAAACGTAGCGTTCTATGCTGGATCCATGGCCCGCTCACATCGAAATCCCGTAAGCCTCTCATCTTTTCTTTAATAGTATCTATTTTATCTTTCAGAGCCTCTTCACTAAAATAATCTATATCAATATCTTCTGAAAACCTGTTCGCATCGATTTTTGAAAGGTATACTCTGTTGAGCGCAGTCCCCCCTTTCAGTATCATCTCTTCTCCGAAGATACTCCTTATCTGCATGAGTAAATACGATATTTTTTCTTCCTTTGATATGTAACTCAGTCCAAGGCCTGTCTTCATAGAAATGTACCTAAGCATCTCAAGATCCATGGTGCCACCTCAAGATTTTCTCACCAAGATTATCTAGGACTTTCCATTTCCCAGAGAATTTCCCTCTTGATGGTGATGTGGGACTGAGTCTTGTTTTGTTTCTAATTCGATCCTTGAAGAATCCTATCACATTCTCGGGAATCGCAAAATCGATCTCTCTGACCATCATGTCAAGTACATACCCTGTTCTTTGACAGAGTGAAGGAGATGCGAACATCACAAAATATTTTAAAAACCTGTCCCAGTTGATCGCCTTCTTTTCGTAGAGTGCTCTTGTGATAGTTTCGTATCCTCCACAATATTGGGGTTTGAAAAAGCAATCAAAGAATGTCTTCTCGATATTCGAGACATAGACTTCCTTGTAGACAGTCATTCCCGTTGCTCTTCTCCCCATGGCAACTGCCTTGATGATGTAATCTCCTATATGCAAGAGATCCGACTTTTTGGGTGTGACCACAAAAAGAGTAAACGGTTCATATTGTATGAGTTCGTACAGTCTAAGCGCGGATGAGAAGCCGATATACCCCTTGTAGAGCGCAAGAGCGATCCTATATGGGTTCTCAATTATTGGATTCGCTCCCGGTTTCTGTTGTACTAGATACAAATCTCGTTTTATCCTGTAGAGGTATCCCTTTTGATTAAGTGAGAACAAGATCTTGTATAGCATTCCTGTACTGAGTTCTGGAAAGAGGTTCCTGATCTCTGCTGATGTTATCATCTCTCCGTGTCTGATCAAATTGTATACGATCTGTTCGCTGCCTGTCAAGTAGTAGTTTTTTTCCATCATTTGTTTACCGTAGTGGTAAGTAAGTTGATAAATTTTACTCCCATCTTGGCGACGAAACTGAAAATACACAATGTGTTTTATCCGGGGATGTCCTCGTATTAGTCCACAGCCTTGTTGATAATTGACTAGTCCGAAACACAGGGAAGAATATTTGTTGTTTATTTGCTATTCCTTTGGTCTAACAACGGAAAGACGCAAACAAAAAAAAAAAGAAATTTTGATATATTTTTGTGTCACTGGTTCATGGTGGTCTAAGAATTGCACTTGAAATACGCAGACCAGAGATTATTTGGCTCAGGAGTTCAAATAGTCAACTGATGATAAACATGGTCCTAAATAATATAGTTGATTTTCTTGAAGGTCATAAGGATAAAGCAATTGAGGATCTTAAACAGTTGGTGAGAATTCCTTCGGTGGCAGCAAAGGGCGAGCACATGGAAGAAACGGCGGAGCTTGTTGCGAAGATGCTCGAGTCCGCGGGGATGAAAGCGGAGATCCATCCCACTTCGGGGGTATCGGTGGTGACGGCCGAATGGGATGTTGGAGCGGCCAAGACACTCCTCTTCTATGATCACTATGATGTGCAGCCCGCGGAGCCGTTTGATCTGTGGGACAGTCCTCCCTTTGAGCCAGAGATCCGAGAGGGGCGCATCTATGGTCGTGGGGTCTCCGATAACAAGGGCGATCTCGTCACGCGGATCTGGGCAGTTCGTGCGTACCACGAGACCGGGAACACGCCGCCTGTCAATGTACGTTTTGTAGTTGAGGGCGAAGAGGAGATCAGCAGTCCCAGTCTTCCGGAGTTTGTGAAAAAGAACCGCGATTTTCTCAAGGCTGATGGAGGGATATGGGAATTTGGTGGGTCGGATCAGCAAGGTGTGCAAGAGGCTTGGTTAGGTCTCAAGGGGATCCTCTATGTCCAGCTTGAGGTTGAGACCCTCAGTCACGATGCTCACTCATCACTCGCCTGTGTATTGCCATCTGCTGCTTTCACACTGGTACGCGCTCTTGATTCGCTCAAGGACGTTGAGGGTCGAATTCTCATTGATGGATTCTATGATGGTGCGCGCCCGCTGAGCGAGGCTGAACGGAGACTGGTCGCGGAGATCGATGTTCACGAGGAAATGATGAGGGAATTCTATGGTATTCCCGAGTTCTATCATGGACTCTCAGGGGATGCATTGAAAGAGGCCTTCTACGGTGAGCCCTCGTGTAACATCTGTGGCATTACCACTGGCTATCAAGGGGAGGGATCGATGACCGTGTTGCCCGCAAAGGCCTCGGCAAAGGTGGACTTTCGTCTAGTGGAGGGGCAGAATGACCAGATGATCGTGAAGCAACTGCGTACACATCTCGACAAGCACGGGTTCTCTGATGTGAAGATCGCATGGTATAAAGGTTATCCCGCAGCCAAGACGCCCCCTGATCATCCCTTTGTGGAGGCCGTTGCACGGGCGACTGAGCGAGCCTTTGGACATCGACCGACTATTCATCCGACGAACCCCGGATCCGGTCCTCTCTATCTCTTCAAGGACTTGGTGCCGATGGTCTCAGTTGGCTGTGGCGATTTCGATTCGCGTGCGCATTCCCCGAACGAGAGTATCATCTTGGAGAACTTTCTGAACTCCATGAAGCGGGCCGCTTTCATTATTGACGAGCTGGCAAAAACATGATTCACGGACCACGCTCTTAGTCCGAATAAGTAGAGTTGCAGGCGGTGGCACTCGCTCTTTGGCGAGACCGTCTATGGCCGCCTGCTTTTTTTTCCACAACCGGAAGTAGTGCAGAATTAATATGATCATCCACTTAACTTCAAGTTCACCCGACAGCGCACAGAGACATTCCACAGTCAAGGCATCTGATACAGCCCTCACTATGTTCTACGTTCGAAGAGCCGCAGCTCGGGCACTTGAACTCTGAGAGGAACGCCTCTCGATCGCATCCATCACGAAAGATGGTGAGACCCTTGCATCCTGTCTTGTGAGCGAGGTCTATGATCTCCATGACATCATCAACGGTTGCCTCGTTTGGCAGGTTGATGGTCTTGCTGATAGCGAGATCGACATGTTTCTGAAACACCGCCTGCATCAAGACATGCTCTTTAGGTGAGACCTCTCCGGCCGTCACATAGTGCGAGAACTGTTCCGGTAACAAGCCCTTCTCAATGAGCTGGAGCGGTGTGAGATCATACTTGACCAGTTCGGAGAGTACGCCCTCATAGTCGTATTTTTTCAAGTCTTCCAAGAAGCTTTTGGCAACGACAAAGATGGGGTCGGCATTCTCTCTGTTCATCATGTAGCCCATCTTGAAGAATGGTTCAATACCGCTGCTGACTCCGGCAATGAAACTGATGGACCCGGTTGGAGCGATCGATGTGAGTGCGCCATTACGAAGTCGCGGTGCTGTGCCGTTGCTCTCCTCCCATGCAGGGTAGGGACCATAGATGTCGGCCAAGCGTGCGCTCTCTTCACGTGCGGCATCTGCGATAGTGGATATGATCTTCTCCGCGAGATCGATGCTCTTTTGGCTTCCGTACCTCACACCAAGGGCCCCGAACACGTCTGCGAGACCCATAACACCTATGCCGATCTTCCGAGTCCTCAGTGCTGCCTCTCGCATCTGAGGGAGTGGATACCTGTTCTTATCGATGACGGAGTTGAGCAGGCGCACCATGATCTTGGCAGTGTTGCGAAGCTTGTCGTAGTCCATGCTTCCAGAACCATTCTCTCGTATAACATGATTATAGAGGTTGATGGATCCAAGGACGCAGCTCTCCCAGTTATAGAGGGGGCTCTCGCCGCATGGATTGAGACCATCAATGTCCCCTAGGAACGGAGTGGAGTTCCCTTTCTGAAGCGTTGACCAGAAGATGACACCAGGTTCGCCATCTTTCCACATGGACTTGGCTATCCGTCCAAGCATCTCCTGTGCAGGAATCGAAGTGCGCTCCTTCATTATGAGGGGGTCATATGCCGGAAATGGCTTGCCATCACGTGGATTGATGAAAGTGATCTCCTCATTCTTGGCTGCCTTCTCGAACAGCTCGTCCGTTGCTGCAATGCTGATGTTGAACGCAGTGAGCTCTCCCTGCTGGTCCTTTGCATGGATCCAGCGAAGGATGTCGGGGTGATCATGTCGTAGCAGGCCCAAGTTCGCACTGCGTCGCTTGCCACCTTGTTTGATCACCTGACCCACTGTGTCCAAGAGTTTCATGAAACTGATGACGCCACTCGATGTCCCTCCTGTTCCGCGGATCCGATCGTTTGTCGGTCGCAGTTGTGAGAAGTTGAATCCCACGCCTCCGCCGCTTCTCTGGATCATGGCTGATGACTTAGCCGCATCCATGATTCCCTCCAGATCATCTGGGACGGGAACTAGGTTACAGGCCGACAGATAGCCAAGATCGGTGCCGCTATTCATCAAGGTGGGGCTATTCGGAATTGCGTCACAATTGTAAATCATCTGAAAGAATTCTTCAGACTCGGTATCATCTGTGCCTAGGTGACGGGCGACTCGTCTACATAGTCCCTCCCAGTCCTCTCCAGGCTGGAAATACCGTTCTTTGAGAAAGTCCTCTGCTGCTGGGTTGACCATTGTGAATGCGTTCCTCCCGGTGGAACTAAACCGATTTTTTGCAAGTGCCCTCAAAAATATTTTCATACGAGTTTATCTATACAAATTGTAAAAAACTCCCCCAAATTCTCAATAGAATCTAACTTTTGGCGGTCACTTGGTGTTGTGTACATGTGTCCTTCCGCTCTTTTATCGTAAGGGCCCTTTGATCACAGGTTACTGTTGCCACGTTTCGATCATAGGCTGCCCGAGAAACGACGAACATACGGACGTGGCTAGAAGCAATCGTACTACTTACAGTGACCGTTGCGCCGTTTCCTCTCGACGGAAGCTTCAACAGGTAGAATTGTGTGATATAAGGCTCAGGGTCTTGTGAGGCCTGATGCTACAACAGGGGAACGAAGGTTGATCATGGATGAGTACTACAGAGGAAGGAACACAGCGGGTCTTTTACGGGATTGTTGCAGATTATACATGGCATGACGCACGATGGTTTGCGTTCTTTGGTTTCGCCCCCATGTTCGTGGGAACCATTGGTATGTTCTTCTCAGGAGTGAGCTATCTCAATTGGAGCTTCGATATTGGCGCACTGCTTGGACTCGGTTCGCTGGTGCTTACAGAGAACATATTGATGATTCCCGTTTACTTTTTGATCAGTATGCTCTTCTTTGCTGGCGGAGTGGAGTGGTGGGTGCTGTGCAGGCACTGTCCTTGCTACGAACACTCAGGAGCGAGACATGGTAATGAGAAGAAGTTCTACTGTCTTGGAAATTGGGGAAGTCCGAAACTGTTCAAGTACAGACCCGGGCGGATCAGCAAAGCAGGACATGCCGTGTTCCTACTCTGGGTTGGTTTCTATCTCTTCTTTCCAATTCTCTACATGCTCTATAGATGGGATCTCGTGCTCATTCAGATCATCATTGCAGCATCCTTCTACCGGACGCTTAGGCATTGGGCCTGCTCTCGCTGTCCTAATTTCGGATGCGTACTGAACTGCGTGCCTGAACATGACAAGGAACTGTTCTTGCAGGCCGTCGCAAGAGGCGAGGTCTACTGATCTCTATGGGCTCATAAATGAGGCTATCTCACGTGACCGAGTTTGAGCGATCCCTCTCGGCGGACAAGTCTTGTCATCTTGTCGGTATTGGATTCAATAAACGACCTAACAAGTTCGGGGTCTCTCTTGCTCAGCTCTCTGAGAACCCATCCTGCAGCCTTGCCTACAAAGAACTCGTTATCCGATATATGCGGCTCGACTGCCCTGATGATTCTCGGGCCAAAGTCCGGTCTGTAGTTGGCCTTCAGACAGAGGTAGAGGTATGGCAGCACAGAGCATCTCCTTCTCCAGAAATCTGTGGATGTTCTCCATCTTTCGAAAGAGGTTTCCACGCTGGGATCTCTCAAGAGAAGAATCCCAAGGCATGGTTGACAGAGCGGATCCGCAAGTCCCCATGTGTCCAAGTCGTCAATCCATCGGTCTGCAATTTCCAATGCGGAACTCACAGGGCCTTTTCGTGCATATACTTTCATCACATCAATGGCTGCAACGCGAGTTTCGAAGGTCTTCACCGACCACAGGCCAGACATTAGCTCGGGCAGTTCCTCAATCTTGAGAGGCTTGATGTGGTCCCTCACGATCTGGTGTATTGTTGGTAATTCGACACCGATGAACCGGAGTGAAGATGTCTTCATATACTCGGCGATCTTCTCCTTGCGAACCGGATTGCTCATTGCCTGCAAGTGCGAATAGATCGACATGACAATGGAATCGGTTCCGCTCATCTACATTCACCTTATTCCTTGATGCTTTTGTCTCGAAGACTACTTCGCTTCAGGTCTAGGGCAAAGGTGGACTGATCCTCACATCACGTTCCCACTCGACTGTATACTCATACTTGATCTGTGTTTCTTGCTGGGCAGGAACTTTGATCTCCCATCGCAGCACACCTACCTCGAACGACTTGGGTTCAACTGACACATCGGTCAGCTCGACCTTGATCCGCTCGGAGGAGCTACTGGGAATCCGGTCCGTGACCTCTATCTCGATCTCGCTCTTTGCAAAGTTCTTGATGATGAGTGCATAGGAATACTCCCGGCGGTTCTTGCCGCGGATCCCGGCTTTTTCGGTGTCCTTGTGAAGGAGCTTCTTTTCGGTCCGAACATCAAATGCCTCACGTGTGCCAATCTTAAACTTCTCACTAGGCGCGACTTTCTCCATAGCCGACTCGCCAACATAGTCGCCGTCGGCATACACCTTTGCCTCACCCGGAAGGATTGTAGACTCTCCGTTCGTGATTTCTTCGAGGACGACCGGTCCCGGCATAGCGTAGGCATTCCAATAGTAGAGTCTTCTTGACTCGAAGGACTCCTCAGTAAGGGTCACTGGTTTGGGATCTCCGCCCGAGGTGATAGTTGTCTTGCCCGGTACCTTGTACGTGATTACCCCACCTACGGCTTGTTCGACCTCGGCGTATTCTTCTTCTAATTCCGCTTCTGGCGCAGGTGGTGCCGCCTCAGCCACCAGATCGAATGCCTCTGTTCTGGACTCTGGGGCAGGTGCTGCTTTTTTCATCATTCGCTTCGGTGATCTTGCCATGGGTGGAGGGCGTGGTCTCCAGACCCCTACATAGTACGGGTTTGGCTCGGTTGCCTCAATGGGGCGAGAGGATGCTGTTGAGACTGTGAGTTCAACATCATTCCAGTCTTCCAGTGTTCTGTTGGCAATCATTGCAAGTCTTTTGATCTTGGTGCCATCAGTCCGAAGATCCACATCGTACTTTGGAGTCCACGAGGCTGACATCACCTGATATATGACCTGCAGCGGAATTTTTTCAGCCTGCTTTGCATCGAGCCGCACAATGACCTTAAATCGGATGTCATAACTCGAATTGTCAAGGCTGTAGATCTTCTCTTGCACTTTGGTGATCTCAAGATCCAGTTTCTCGATCTTTTTATGATCCTCACGGATTGACTTTCTTTTATCGGCAATCAGTTCGAAAAGCTCGTCATCCCCCTCGATAGATTTGGGTTCGACCTTTCCCATTGCAATCTGGTGTGCTCTCTCCGTTGATATAATTTGAGTCAGGCGAACAAGTTGAGCGATGGCCTTTTGTGTCCGGTCAATTCGATCATTGATACTTTGGCGTTTACGTTTTAATTTACGGAGCTCGTCTTGTAGTTTCTTTAGTTCGCTTTGATCTGTACGGAGTTGAGCATCCTGTTCAACCGTGATATTCAGAAGATCTGCCGTTCCGAGTCCAGCAAGACGGACACTGTCAGTCTTGGTAAATCTGCTGAGGCCTCTTATGACAATCTCCTGCTCTCCCTTTTGTAGAGCAACTTCTCCCTCGCGGGTGACTCTTGCGCCATCGGTAAACACGGTCACTTCTTTGGTCTTTGTCGGAATTTCTATCATACTTATCTCCTCCCTATGGCAACGGCGGCTCTATGGTGATGTCGCGCTTCCAGACCACCTCGAACTCGTAGGTGATGATCTTTTTCTGCTTGGGCGCAATCTTCTTCTTCCATCGCATTATTCCCAGTCTGAACTCTTCAAGGCCTAGTTCATCTTCCTTCTCTAACTTGACCTCGATCTCTCCTGCTGTACTGTGAGGAATCCTATCCACTATCTCTATCTCAATCTCGTCGTCCGAAAAATTCTCAATCTTCAGTTCATACTGATACTCTCTGCGTGCCTTGCCACGAGTGATTCCTGCTTTTTCGACCTCGCGCTTGAGCATCTTCTTTTCAGCACGTACATCATGCGCGGCACGTGTACCGAGCTTCATGGTCTCTCGTGGGGCAACCATCGGAATATATGACTCTCCAATGTACTCGCCCTTTCGAAAGACTCTTGCTCTCCCCTCTAGGAGAACAAGGTCCCCATTGGTTATCTCATTCCGGGCGACGACCTCCGGCATCTCATCTGCGTACCAATAGTGTAATGTCTTTGAGTCCATGTCTTCCTCTACAAGAAGAACCGGATGCTCGCGGATATCACTCGGGATCGTAAACTTTTGTGGGAGCTCGTAAATTGCGACTCCTGCGTATGTTTCTCTTCCAGTTTCCATTGCGACAGGAGCGAAGGCTCCAGAATATCCAATCCGGCCTCCCGACGTTTTATCGCGTTCTTCACCACGAGTGCTGACCTCCTCACTTACAATGAGTGGGCTCGGCTGAATGACTTCCACCGGTGCAGTTGAGGCGGTAGATATGATGAGTTGGATGTCTTCCCAGTCTTCCATTGTCTGGTTTGACACCATGGCAAGGCGCTTAATGTGTGCCTGTTTTTCTGAGAGGTCAATATCGTACGTGGGCTCCCATGAAGCATTATACACCTGATATTCGAGAGCGATCTCAACCTCAGCCTGCTCTTTCATCGTGAGCTGAATACTGACATTATAGACACTAATTGATTTATCTTCATCCATCAATTCTTCGAGGTTCTGTTTGACAGTCTCGATCTCTGTGTTGAGGTCTTCAAGTTCCTCTTCATGTGTTCTCAGCTGCTCTTGGAGTACTGCATATGCATTATCTGAAGTGTCGTAGAACTCGACGAGTTGGTGTGATCCATCACCCGCGGAAAGTGTGGTACCTACTGTTGTAATAAACTCGTCGACTGTTGTTTCTATCCCGCCCATCTTGACCTTCAAGAGATCTATCTCGTCCTCAAGTTCCTTTTTCTTTTTCTGGAGGCTCTCGAGTTTTTTCTTTAATGGATTCACTTTGGGATCAGGTTCAAGTATCACCCTGTCTTGTTCAACATCTATGGACGTGAGAACAGCTGGTCCTTTTCCACTAATCCGAAAACTGTCCGTTTCTGCAAATTGTGTGATCTCTTTGACAATGATTGTCTGAGAACCAGCAGGGAGTGATATCTTACCGACTCGCGTCACACGAGCACCATTACGAAGAAGTGTGACTCTCCTAATTGTAGTGTCTAACTTAACCAATAGTGGTACCTCCTGCGCCATTTGTTAGGTATGTATTTATTCTTTGGCCTTTACCTATACTGGGCAGCAGGAGGTTTCGGTTGAATGAGACTATGTTACTTCAAATCCTGAGATCGCGACTCAATTATGCGGAGTACCATGCTCTTGAAAGCATCGATATCCATTGGGCCGAGATTCTCATTGGTGCGCAATCGGACAGCGACCTGCTTGTTCTCGGTTTCTTTCTGACCGACCACAAGCTGGTACGGAATCTTCTGCATCTGTGCATTACGGATTTTCTTCTGCATTCTGTCCGGACTATCATCGACCTCAACACGGATACCTGCTTGTTTGAAGTCCCTTGCCAGTTCATAGCAGAAATCAAGCTGCTCGTCTGTGATTGGGATTAGTACTGCCTGCACCGGACTCAACCAGACCGGAAAGGCTCCCTTGTAATGCTCGATGAGTACACCAAAGAACCGTTCGAGCGATCCCATCAGGGCCCTATGGATCATGATGGGGCGATGTTCCTTTCCATCTTCTGCAATGTAGGTCATATCGAACCGCTCAGGCAGATTGAAGTCAACTTGGACCGTTGTGCATTGCCAAGACCTTCCAAGTGCATCACGGATCTTGATGTCAATCTTGGGGCCGTAGAAGACTCCCTCGCCGGGGTCGATCTCATACTTGAGACCCATATGTTCAAGGGCTGACCGCAGAGCCTCCGTTGCGCGTTCCCAGTTCTCATCGGTTCCGACATACTTCTCCGGTTTTGTGCTGAGATAGATGTCGTATTCTGAGAAGCCGCAGGTCCGCAGTATCTCAAGGTTGAGATTCAAGATATTGATGATCTCCTCGTTCAATTGGTCCGGTCGTGCGAAGATGTGAGCATCGTCCTGAGTGAATCCTCTCACACGGAGGAGTCCATGGAGAACGCCTGATCTCTCGTATCGATAGACAGTGCCAAGCTCAGCCCAGCGTAGTGGGAACTCTCGATAGGAACGTTTTCGCATCTTGAACATCTGCACGTGGAACGGGCAATTCATCGGTTTGAGTTCGTATTCCTGTTCATCGACCAGCATTGGAGAGTACATGTTCTCTGAATAGAAATCGAGGTGGCCACTCGTCTTCCACAGGTCGATCTTTGCAATGTGTGGACTGAAGACGATATCGTAGCCAGCCTTGAAGTGTGCCTCTCGCCAGTAGTCCTCGAGGGCCACTCTGACCGCACCACCCTTTGGTAGCCAGAGCACAAGGCCAGTACCTATTGCATCACTCATGTGATAGAGTTCGAGTTCCTTACCCAACCTGCGATGGTCGCGCTGGCGGATTTCCTCTAATCTGTCAAGGTGTTCTTTCAGTTGCTTGGGGGTCTCGAATGCCGCTCCGTAAATCCTCTGAAGCTGGGGGTTCTTCTCATCGCCTCGCCAGTAGGCTCCCGACACCTCAAGTAATTTGAACGCCTTGATGGGAAGCTCCTTTGTATTGGCAACATGTGGTCCGCGACAGAGATCAGTGAACGTGCTCTGTGTGTATGTCGAGATTGGTTCATTGTCCGGCAGTTCCTCGATCAGTTCGATCTTGAACGGCTGGTCCTTGAACAGCTCAAGGGCCTCTTCACGAGTGATCTCTTTTCTGATGAAGTCGTGGTTGCCCTTGATGATCTTCTTCATTCTCTTCTGTATTGCCGTGAGGTCCTCGGGAGTCAATGGCCGCGGAAGAAGGAAGTCGTAATAGAATCCGTCTTCTATTGCAGGGCCGATCCCCAGTTTGGCATCGGGGAACATCTCGAGAACCGCCTGTGCCATTACATGCGCTAATGAATGACGCAGTCTGAGGAGTTTCTCATCCATTATATTCAGTCCTCTCGTAAGACTGGGGCCAGTGCTCACAAAACAGTTTCGCTCTGCACGGCTCTGCGTGAAAAGCCCACAGCCATGAACCAATCTATGTAAAACAGTATGCAGTGTTTTGGATTGGAGCACACCCTGAACTACAAATTGGTCTGATACATTCACGCTCATCTTATTTTCGGAACTACTGGTGGCGGCTCTGTGTGGAAAGTCCACAGGTATGAACAGAATCAATCAAGACCGGAGACAAATGTGATTTGAATATGGCAGCATGTTGAGGTGATCTGATCTCTTACAATCTTGTTTATTGACTTTTCACACAGCTCCACTGGTGGCAATATGGCTATAAGAACCTAGTAGTCCTGTAGACTAAACCAAGAGAGGTACCCAGTTGACTGACGAACGTGACCAGCATGACTCGGCCTTCAAGGGCATTATGGAGTTAATTTTATCGCGTAACTGTGTCCGATCAATTGCCGGATCCGAAGTGGCAAAGTTTCCACTTCGAGTGGACTTTATCACCCAACGTGTCTGTCCCTTGCATCAGGACATGGGCGTTGTTGCCTGGCTCATCAACCAGCTTCCACCATTTGTCGTTTACGAGTTCAAGGGCCCTACCGATCCACTAAGTGAGTCGCACATCTGGCGATTAATCGGGTATTGCGGTCTATTCGCCATGGAGAAGCAGCTTTCCTTTTTTGAGCAGGGGATCGCTGCCATGGTGGTCTATGTCGGGGCGTCTGATACTCTCCGGCATCTGATCACCTCACACACCGAGACTATGGCTCCGGGTATAAGCAGATATCCGTTGTCTCCGGAAGCGGTCGGTGGTCTTCAAGTATATTTCGTGGACGTGAACGGTCTCGCGCTGACCCCTGAAAACCTGCCGTTTCTACTCTTTCGAGAGGCAGATATCGAACAGGTGCTGGACATGATCCTTACAAGTCCTGAGACTAAGAGGTTATATGGATATACACTCTATAAGATTAGACGGAAGACAATTCAACGCCTGTTAAGAAAAAAGGGGATCACCATGACCGAAGTAGCCACACTGAAAGAGCTCATCGAGGATTTTGGCGTAAAGGCCGTCATTGACGAGGTTGGCGTAAAGGCCGTCATTGACGAGGTTGGCGTAAAGGCTGTCATTGACGAGGTTGGCGTAAAGGCTGTCATTGACGAGGTTGGCGTAAAGGCTGTCATTGACGAGGTTGGCGTAAAGGCTGTCATTGACGAGGTGGGGCTTGACATCTTGTTGAGAGAAGCCGGCTTGAAACAGACATTGCAATACATTCAGAATCTTATAGATGCAAAGCAGTTAACCCGTGACGAGAAGCAACAGCTGTTGGAGATTGTAGATGCCATACGTGAGAAGATTGGCAAATAGAGATTAGAATTCATTGTGGATGTTTGGATTTGCCGAGACCGCGTTATGAATTTGCTAAAAGATGGGCTTTTTACTTATTATTTTTCTTTCTTGTGCCCCCTCTAATCCAGTTAATAATCATAATGTGATATTTGGGAACTGCCGTGGAAATGAATCAGTGTGGGCAGTCCACTTGTATCGGTCAAACAAGTCCGCATAGGTCTTGAAGAGTCTTGAATCCGAAGATATATGGTGCCCATACTTTTCATAACCACAAATGTTACTGTCTTTTCAGAGCCCCTTTTCAGGATAGATTATTATAATACTTTGATTGAGAATGTATCGTGACGGTTGGGGATATGCATCATGGAATTGCACGTGTTTAGTTTTATCGTGATGGACATTATTCTTGCAGTTGTTATTGTGGGCGTTGCTGAACTCCCCTACAGGAAACTACGGAGCCTGACAGCAGTACTTGAGGAACTGGTCGATAATTCATTCACGGACATCCCTCGATATAATGAGGTGTTGCAATCTCGAGCATATCGGTTCTTTACCTCACGAGTCGGGAGCGCATGCGGTCCCATTATTTATGCGGTACTCTGCGGGACCATGATTGGTGCACTTCTTAATCAGATCGTACTTGTGAGCTTGACGATAGATCTTCATATATTGCTCTCAGGAATAGTGATGATCTGTTTTCTTTATCGCGCAGAGTATGAGCAGGGGAACTTTTGGAGCGTGTACCGATCTACGCCTGATGGTCGCCCTCTCTATGAGAACTTGAACCCTTTAGAACACCGCGACGTACCGAGTGAGAGTGAAGGCTCTCTGCAAGAAGAGATCTGATAACTTGGACAAAGTTTGACAAGAATGCTGTGATGTGCACTATATGATTGGGAGGACCAAAAAATGAATGCTCTACTATTTCTGGTGGTCTTCTCAACAGAGCTGTTCTTTTTGGCGGTCGTCATTTGGATTGAGCGAGCGCTGTTGGCTGACTGGAAAATGAAACAGAGAACTGATCGCTCCTATACTTCAAATGGAATTTCTATGGCATATCATCAGACAAGCACGCATTTGAGTTATTCTACCGACTCCTCGTGGTATGTATCACGCTGGTCATTCCTCTTGTTCTCTGGAGTTTTTCAG
The DNA here is from genome assembly GCA_021498125.1 of Candidatus Thorarchaeota archaeon. Classification (NCBI taxonomy): domain Archaea; kingdom Promethearchaeati; phylum Candidatus Thorarchaeota; species Candidatus Thorarchaeota archaeon. The sequence goes on from JAIZWL010000001.1 coordinate 992,704, forward strand.
GATATCACCTGATGGGGATTGTTCTGATCATCTTTCTGCTCATTGCTTTTAGGAACCGATTGTGGAAAAATATAGGCGACCTACTTTTTTCATTTAATAAACGGCAACAGCACGGAAAAATTCTGGTTTTATTATCAGACAATCAAGACGCTCTCAAGTCAAACGGACAGTAAAGAGGCAGAAGAGCGAACTATCCGTGACCTTCTAGACCAATTTCTACCTGGTGATTCCGTGGGAAAACCACTCTCAAAAGAGGAGCGCAAGGTCTTTCTTGAATTTGTTTCGGAGAAAAATGATATGATTGGTGCGATTGCGCTTGAACTCATTGAAAGCATGCAACATGCAAGCGATTGATGTCCAATCGCAAGTACCGTTGATCTGATCGACGACATACTGGTCTTAAACAGGTTACAGATGGCATACGTTTTTTATATTACTCTCTTCTTTTTTCCTTGGGGCGATTGGTTATTGCAGAATTATGACTATCAAGATGGTATGATGAATAAGCAACCATCAAAGGCCAAGAAGATCGTAGTTATTATCATTTATTTTCTGATCTCACTCATTGTCACTGGAATTGGGGAGGCATACTTTTCTGATGATTATTGGATGTATCTTGGTATTTCCTCCATTGAAGTTGTCGCATATCTTTATTGTTTCAGAACTGTATGCTGCTCCGGCGACTCTTCTGATGAGGAGTCAGAATCAGATGCTGATCCGGATGCATTTATTGATCGTTTTCCCTCCAACTGCTAAGAGCCAGTGATGTGTCATTTCGTACTCTGATTGAGGTGATCACTATTGGCACATCGACTACCTTGCAGGTATTGGACCTGCTCAAGATGCATGCAATTTTATTTATGTAAATAAAACTGGCCGTCTGATTATGTATAGGCTTAAAAGTAATAATTGACAATTGATGATGAAGTTAGATGACAGTCGATCAAGTGGACAAAAGTCTTGTTGAGCAACTCATCAAGACATTAGAGCAAAATCCCTCATTACGAGCAAAGATGGCTCGGCTCTTTAGTCCATTTGAGTTTGTTAAACGAGATGAATTGGCTGAGGTTATCAAGGAGATTCGGGAGTTACGAGTAGAACATTCCCAGCGTTTTGAGGCCATGGATCGACGTTTCGAGGCCGTGCAGAAGCAGATGGATGAACGCTTTGAGGCCGCGCAGAAGCAGATGGATAAACGCTTCGATGCCATGGATCGCCGCTTTGAGGCCATGCAAAAACAGATTGATGCGAATATGCAAGAGAGCAGAGAGCGTTTCGAGGCATCTGAACGCCGTTTCGAGGCCATGCAAAAACAGATCGATGCGAACATGCGGAAGAGCGATGAGCGTTTCGAGGTCATGCAGAAGCAGATCGATGAGCATATGCAAGAGAGCAGAGAACGCTTTGAGGCCATGCAAAAACAGATCGATCGGCGTTTTGAGGATGTGACTTCAATATTAGTTGCGATGCAAGCGGATATTGCTGACATCTCTGGAAAATATGGTAAACGTGCAGAGGATGCAGTTCGAAAGATTCTGACCAAGGTGCTCGAAGCAGAGGGAATCGAGACTGCACGAATCAGCCAGATTCAGGTCCGAGATGTGGATGGCTCGATCTTTGGGAAGGACTATGCGACCGACATTGACATCTACTACGAGGGGAAGCAGACTTGGATCATTGAGTACAAGGGGCGGGCGAAACGCGAGGACATTATCCATCTCAACTTGGTTGCACGCCTGTTAAGAAAGCAGTACAAGATTGATCCCAATCGAGTGATCATGGTTGCCTTGAATATCAATGATGATGCAGTAGTATTGGCGAAGGACATGAATATCGAAGTAATTCATGGGATCAGTGCGAATCCGACTCCTCTTACACCACCATCACCATAATGACGAGATATATTCGTATTTTGAAGACCAACTGGTGAAGGACGGAGTTTCATATTCATGGTGTTGACGATAACGGTTCTTTTAGATGAGCTTGGGCCGACTTAGCAAGATCCTCAGCGAACCTTTGAGGGAAACTCACAGCCGATTCTTATCCTATTCATTTTACGGTGTCCCACATCTTCATAAATGTGGACGTTATTGATATCCTGTATATCGGGAAGGCAAAAGAAAGATGGATCAAGACGATGTGATTGAGACCGGGCGCTACGAGCACGACGGCGAGTTCTGGAGCGCGCAAGTAAAAGGCAGATTTCTGACGATCTATTCTGGGAAGATTGGAACACGCGGCTATCACGCATCCCGCGAGTTTAGATCACATGAAGCGGCAAGGCAGTTTATGGAGCAGAAGCTCGAAAAGAGAATATCTGAGGGATATGTGCGGCGTGATGAGTCTGACTAAGTGTATACTTGAACAGAATATACTATATGCAGATTTGAAATCAAGCGTTGAATGATTGTCGTACCATAACGGTAATTCTCCATGAACTTGGAAGAACCATTGTCCATTTGTGGATGAACTCTTTATGCATGGCATCGAAGTTTTTTTTGATGTGGTGCAATTGTTTATAGTAGCAGTATGAAGGCGAAATTTTAAATTTAACCGATCACAGATTTCATTTGATTAACGCCGTCGGATTTCTTGAATGATTGACTTGGCATCTTCTAAACAATCGCTTGCTCTCTTTCGGGTGAATTTCTCTTCTGGTGTATAATCGGCTTTCACTCTTTCATATCGCAGCTGTTTGAGATCGTCCATCAATTCACTATTACCTGTGACGACCAACACTTTTTTTTCAAGTTCGCTATAAAACCCATTGATCCTTTGGAAGCGATCCCACATGACTGCGAATGCTCTCATAGACTATCATTGCAGCCGACAAATAACTTCGGTTAACTACCGTTCGAAATGCCGCTTCTGAGTCCATTTTCAATAGTTGCTCACTCAGGTCAAGATGTGTGTGATATGAAAATTCCGTCATGTTGATGGGCCTTCAATAATTACTCCGAAGACGACCCTGAGTTGAACGAATGCTTGAGACTTCGTATCACGGCTCTTCACGAATTCCTGAACAACTTCATCGATGGTTCTAGTTATATGGTTTCTTAGGGCTCGTCTACCTTTCCGTGATAGTATATTTGTAGTAATAACAAAATAAATTCTGAGTTCCTCTCCCTCTGGATCGTTCAAGTCTTCGACTCGAAGACTTGTGGTTTCTGGGTGCCAGAGGAGTTCTCTCTTGATGGCATTCAAGATTCTTTCAAAACAATCTCCTATTTTTCTCTCTCTCTCAAGTTTTTCCAACAATTGAGGCGAAATCTCTGGAAATTGAATAGAGCGTTTCCACACTATTTGCCACAGATTGTATCTTGAGGTAATTTTTGTTGATTCAGGCTGGGAGCTGATCCTTTGGTCGTTTTCATAAATTTGCTCAGTTATGGGCGTAAGTGGGGCAAGTAATATTCCTAGGGGCATTTCTGTCTGGCCACTTGATTCTTCACAGGACCAACTCATTTCGTTTTGGAAATATGGCTCGGTTTCTATCATTACGACTGCTTGACTACCTTCTTCTTCATTATCTGACCTTTCCTCATGGCGGAGTGTGTCGATGAGTGCCATTCACTTCACATCTCGTTTAATAGAGTCGTAACTATTTCGGGAATACGTTGGGAGAATTCGATTACTTTTTCTAGACTTTCCCGACGATATACAAAGTTTGTGGTGGAGTAACGTGGATTAGGAACAAATGGGCCGATTGATATGTGTAACCATGCTGGAATGATGTTTAATGGTACCGTTGGAGGTTCGCCTTGATACGCGCAAATCGTCTTTGTATATGGTCGTGTTTCGAGACCTGTGATCTCATCAAGAAGGATATTCGTACTCGTTTTTTCTTTCCATAAAGTGCTCATTGGATGTTTGTCGGTCAAAATGCGTGAGTTGTAAACCAGTTCGAACCATTTGAGATCTTCTGGGAAGTCTGGTGTGTCCTTGATTATCTTCATGAATTTGTTTGCGACTTCAATTAACTTTGCAAGTTCTTGGGATTCAATCTTGATGTGGCCTCTGGCCTCATCGAATGAAATTTCTGATTCAGCATTAACAAATCGCCGAATAATATGACGGGCGCCCTCTGAATCAATGACCATAACGGTGTCATTTCCTTCTGGTGGGCTGAAGTCGATTTTGGACAGAGCTGTCTTGAGAGCTTGGTAACTAAATGGAAATGGGGTTCTAAACGCAAACAATATCGAAATCCGATCAATTATTTCCTTATACATATCCGAACCTCAAATACCTCTATGTATGGTGAGGTTTCTATTACTCATTTATCTTTCTACACTGAGGAAGAAATATGTGCATAACACAAGTACTGCAAAATTCAATCATATGAAGCGGTAAAACAGTTTCTGGAGCAGCAGGTTAGGACTGAATAGAAAATGGATGCGTGCAGTGTGCTGAGTCTGACTAAGTATAGGTACTATCATGTTTCATTGTTCATCAGTTTCTCATGATGAACGATATTCATTCTTCTGTTGGATATACAGTGTTCGTGCCATTTGGACGTTTTTTGATGAATCTCCTAGAGGGGAAGATTAAACAGTAAACAATGTAATACCAGATGTATGAGTGTTTTGAGTCCCTATCCGCTCGAACGTGATACCCCCAGATATGAGGCTGTTGTCAATGCAGCCAGATCGTATCTTCGTCGTCGCGATTTTCTGACATACGCAACCCAACTTGTTCCAGAGCCAATAGGTTCAGAGTCATGGTCTCTTGCTTGGGGTTATATGCGTAGATTTGATGACATGCTTGATTCTGGTGCGATCAATAAGACTCAAGCGATGAACCTTCTCGAGTCTGAGAAGGTCATAGTTGACAGGTTCTTTTCGGGTGATCACGCGGTCAGAGTGGATGCTGCACCACGTCACAAGTGGCTGGCGCAGTTCTTTGCAAATGAAGAGAAGTACTATGAGGGTAGGGCGCTAAAGGTCGTCAAAGATCTCTACGAGAGCGCATGGGGTGATGTTTTACGGAGAGGAGTGATCCTGACCTCAAAAGAGATGAACGAGCTACTCTACAAGAAAGCACGTAGCTTCTTCAAGCTCTACTTTATCCTCTCAGGGTTCGATCTCGGTGGATACATTGATGACTTCTCCTATCTATTTGGAATGGGACTTGGAATGCTGGATGATATTCTTGATCTTGCAGAGGACTATGAGGCCAACTATGTCAATATCACCCGTGAGGAGATGGAGGCACTTGGACTTGATCTTGAGCCTGACGACCAAGATTTCCTGAAGCGTATTGTTGACGCCGGTTATCTCACTTACAAATCGAAGAAGATTCTCTCATTACTGATCAAGGCCCGACAGTTGAGCCGGCAAGTGCGGTCTCGTTATGTTCGATCTTTCTTACTTCGACTGAGCGAAGTGTTTGCGGGACCGATTCTGGAAGAACGATTTATCCCTGGGCAGAAGTACTTCTTCCGAGGTGGGAGTCTTGCCAATATGATTCTCCCGAAGAACGAATCGCTAGCGTACAAGATCGGTCACAGACTCATGAGCGTGTTCCTGCGCTATCCGCAGCTCTCGTCTTATCTGTTTGAGAGCGTTAGTAGTAAGCGGCTCTAGACCGATCTTCTAAACACACTGTGATGAACATGTAGTAACTGTCCCGACTAGTCCTTGAACGATTTGAGATCTGTTATGATCTGTTCTAAATTGACTATGTGTAGACTTGTATCCTCCCTTGGTCGATTCCTTTCTCAATCAATGAATTTTAGGATGGCAATTCTTATGATTTGTATCCTAATACTCTTGATTCTTCTTCGAAAAGTCTTGGACTTCGGCGTTCAGGTTATCGTGACCGTCATCTTGTGAGAAAAGATTAATCTTGATTCTTGTCTGATAATGATTAGGATTTGTGAGAGGTACGAGGATGTCGCTTGGACACATAGATACAGTCTATGACCAGTCGTATCCCGTTATTGATAGTATCATTCATCGATACACTGGTCGTTCAGATATACTGTTCAGATCACGCCGGATTAACGACACGGTTGAATACGCTCTGGTCAAGAGCAATGGGCCGAGTATCACTACTTATGAGGAGTTATCCACGCCTGAAATGGATGCGCTTGATACAGAGGGTCGAGCAACCTATGCGATTTACCCCATACTGTCCAGAACTCTTATGAAAAAATGGGCCCTCAAGGTCTTCGTCGCATTTTTAATAATAAATACGGCCATTATCTTCTCTGTAATCATTTGGTTCAGTGACGGTGTAGGCGATCTTTCCTCGCTTCTAAAAGCAATTGAAACAATTGTAGTCTTAATATTCCTCCCCTTCCTGTGTGTCTATGGTACCCGAAAGGAGGCGCAGAACGAACGCATAATATATCGGCTGCGCCCCGACCTGCCTGAGGTCCTTCGGACCATTGCTACTGTACGAGGCGATGAGGCTATGAAGCAGAAATGGCTTGAACAGTACTTGTAGCGTTGATTGTTTGGTGGCCAAACGTGGTCACCAGACCGAGCAGTCCCCCAGCAACGGCACGGATCATGTACAATATTACCAGTGGCATTCACTTTCGAATGAATTTGTGTTCATAGTGCCTGTGATCTCCGCATCTCTTTTTCCAGCAGCTCGAGGTTGCTTGCTGAGAATAACAACGTGAAGTTTCGTGTAAATGCGCTCTAAGGTCAAATATGACACTTTTATATCCGACAAGACATATTGATAGATGAAGGGCAATGACTACACAACAGTTCACGGTTGAAACGGTCCGGGAAGCGGTTGCACAGGTTGCTGAGGAACTACATCAGAGATTTGGTGTAAGGTTCATACTTCTTTTCGGATCCGTAGCTGCTGGTGAGAGTGGCCCACTTAGTGATGTGGATCTTGCAGTCTATATGGATCCGCAAAGACCCCGACATTTTGATGTTGAACTCACAATTGGTTCATTATTGACCAAGGCACTTCAGACCGATGATGTGGATGTCATTTTTTTAAATGATGTGATCCCCCCTGTGAAATTCAATGCGATTCAGAGAGGCGTTCTTCTTTTCTGTGTTGACAAAGGCGAGTACGAGGACTTCTGCGTGAGAGCTGCCTCGGAATTCTATGACTATCAAGAGTTTCTAGATAAACAGTATGAGAGCGCGAAGGAATTTCTTGGAGGTGGGGCTCAAAATGAGTGATGTGGAATTACAAGCGAGGATAGTGCATCTGACAGAGGCCTTGACACGTCTTGAGAAATTACAACAGTATTCTAAAGAGGAATTCTTAAGCGATTTCAGAACAAGTGATGCAGCTTTACGAAACTTTCAGATTGCGATTGAGGCACTAACTGATATTGCGAACTATTTATTGAAGTGATCCGTCCAAGAAATACCTGCAACGAGAGCTATGATATTTGAGAGGCTGTGTGATTTGGGGGTGCTTGACGGCTCTTTGCGAAACAAGCTTGTCCAAATGACACGTTTCAGAAATTTAATTGTCCATGGATACGTTTCAGTCGATCTTTATAGGATTTATGAAATCCTCCAGACCGATGTGGAAACACTCAAAACAGTTACCACCCATTTGATTCAATCTTTAACTAATTTAGATGAACCATCCAGCTCTTGATTGTAATCGCAAAATTAGTGCAGTGATTTCCATCTCCATTACTTGCTGATGACGCATACAGCTCTCTTATGTGCTTTCGTGCAGTTATAATAGCAATTGATTGGAGGCAATCCGTTGGATTATCTTAATGATTTGAGATTGGCCGAGAAATATTTGGAAGACGCAGAGCGTGAATTTCTGACCGGGACAGATGGTGTGGCTGAGTCGCTGCTGGCCCGACTGGCCGGAGGAACTTTTGCCTCAGATGTAGAAGTCGCGCGAGAGATAATGCAGAATCTGGACGAGTCGCATTACATCAAATGGGATCGATGGGAGCGGAGATACGAATTTTCTGTATCGAGCTGGAAGGATGCTGGTTATCCCAATATTGACGCCACGACGCTTCATGCAGGCAATCCTGATTGGTATTCGGAGAGAGTAGGTACGACCACATTTGTGAAGGATCTGATGGTCCATCGCAGTATTGTGGCACCTACAATTGATGGTGATCGAAAGGGACCGCCCACTCCAAAGGGCGCACCTGCCAACAAATGGTTGCTTGACTTTGTTGTTCTCTCCAGTCTACGTTTCTCTTTCAAGCATCATTGGGAGAAGCTTGTGCGGGATATTGTGTGGAAACGTGCCACGACCGATCTGAATCTTGTAGCTGCGAAATTGGGCCTGACTGTCAAAGAGGTTCTTGCTATATCTCATAAAATCAGAGATTTAGACGATCGTGTGATAGAGTTTGATGTGACAGACGACAGTAACAATCTGACATATCATTGCAAGAATCCACAGCATGACCTGGCACCTCTGGTAGACATAGATGATTGAACGATTCGATGGCGATGTCCGAAAAAGAATCTGATCGGGGCTCTTGTAGCGAGTGACGTATCTCCGGTATTGTTAGAAGGAACTATATTCGGGTTTGATATTAATATTCTAGAGTCTTGACTGTTACTTAGTACTGACGCGCTACTGCCTGATTAATCGTTTCTGTAAGAGATGCGAAGAGGTGTCAATCTCATGGAGGACGACCGATGACGAAACACAAGGAACAAAGTAAAGACGATGAAATGATTGATATACTCTCTGATTTCTCTCAGTTTTACATAATATTGATGCTCAGTGAGGGACCAAATCACGGCTACGGACTAATCAAGGCCTTCAAGGAGCGGACTGGTAAGAATCTTAGTGCAGGTACGCTCTATCCGTTTTTGCACAAGCTACAAGAGAAAGGACTTGTTTCGCAGGTTGATAAGCCTGTCGGCAAAAAGCCCCGGACTATCTACAATCTGACAAAGATGGGGAAAAAATTCTGTGAGCGGCTCTTCTCTCGGTTCGCAGCGATCACCGCCTCTGCCATAGAGCCACGTCTTGAGACCTGCGCCAGTTGTGGTGTTCGTATCTATGAGGGCGGTTACTATGAGGAGATAGATGGTCAGAAGATGGCGTTCTGTTGTGTGCATTGTGCTGCTGCTTATAAGAACGAGAGTGGTTCGCATGATCACTCTTCCCATGTTCACTGAGATTACGGTATTCATTATCCTGCTGTAACACCAGCCACTACTAGACCTCTATTGATGGATTGCAGAAGGCGAGTAATAGTATTCTCAGCAGCAGTACTACCTACAGACTTCCCCCGTTTGTGAACGATCTGGTTCCTTGAACCAGAGCTTTCAATCTTGTTGTAATCAATTACGTGCTGACACTTCAGCGTCTGAAATCATCATTGATTAATAAGAGTGATTCGGAACTCTCATAAGAAGATAGTACAAGATAGGAGCTTGGTTGCCTCTAAGGTGGAACAATGTGAAAGCAGTCCGACTTTTATTCGTGTTACTCGTGGTCAGTCTGGTGGCCCTGTCCATTGGGGTCACAGTCTATGGCTGGTGGCTCTCTCAGACGATTTATCAGACCACATATGCCAATAAGGCGGGTGTAGATTATTGGGCGACTTGGAGCCTACGCAACAACCTATTCTCCGCCGCGATTCTTTTGACATTGCTCAGCATGATCACACTTCCTCAGCGATCGACGTTCATCACATTCATATCCGCCCTCTCCAATTCATCAACATCGTCCTCGACCACCCGTCTTGATTTTCGCGGTGCCGTCATCTGGCGGCTCTTCGAGGCTGTTGCATTCTTTGGATTTTATCTGTCGATTGGGGGATATTCCCTGACTGGTCAGAACGTTGCGTTTTTGATGATGCTCATGGGTGATGGTTCGATCTCGGTGAGTGCTTCTCAGATCTCTACGATGTTTACACTCCCTTTCATTCCAAATGTGGCCGCTCAGACAGTTGTTGATCTTGTTCCTGCTATGGAGGCCTACCAGCTCTATCTGGGGCTTATTAGTACATTCATCGTCACGACTGGTGGTCGCTTTGCTCTCACCTTTGCGGCTGAGATGATGAAGCCGCGACGTGACTTTTACGTGGTCATTTCAAAGGGTCTGATTGTAGGTGCGTTCCTGATCATTTTGGAGATTCTCTCCGTGCCCATGTGGACGGTTAACGCTGGAACGTGGATGACCTATCTCTCTCTGATCATTGCATTGGCTGGTTGTGTCATCGGCTCTATCCTCTTTACAGCCATGCGTGTTCGTGCGGGACCGATTGCTCAACGACTACGGAGCAAGATCTCCAGTCTGGAGGAGGACTATGCGCGTCTGCAGGGCGAACTGATCTCGGTACGGCAGGAATATGAAACCGGCGCGATGGACGCTGAGGACTATACTCATCGAGTGAATCTTCTGATGCAGGATCGTCGATTCATTGCTGACGAGCTTCGGCGTCTGAAGATGGAACAGTTGATGCCTCTCAGAGGTTATCCCCGACGGTACACGGTTGTTGTAGTTGCTCTTATCGTGATGGTGACATTGTTACCAGTTATTCAGGCAACATATTATGGGATTCAGATGTCCGGCGATAAATACATCGACTGGAAATTCAACTATGAGACCAAGAAGGAGATTGCCATCACAAACTGGGCTGCTGGTCTCCAAGGTATGGATGAACTTACTCTTGAGGATCTGACCTCAAATGCAACACCAAAGAGCGAAGTCGAATTTTTGACCACTGTGCGACAATGGGATCAGACCGCAAGTTATCTCCGGATGAAGAATCAGATCGGAACGAACTGGATGCAGTTGGCCGACTCGGATATAGTCTATCTTGGCGGTCATGAATATTGGATGGCCCCTCTGACTTTCGACTATGACACTATCTCTACGAACTTCATCAACCAGCATCTCTACTATACACACACCGAGGGCCTCGTAGTCCTTGATGCGTATAGTGGGGACATTATCGAGCACACGGATCTGGTGGCGCTTCTCAATCGTAGCGCCCCCATCAATTTCTACTACGGTGAGGGTCACGGATTCGATGATGTGGCCTTTGTCAACGTCCCCGGGTTCGAAGAGGTGGGCAATTACTCTTTCACTGGTGTTCCTGATTATACCCTCCGTGGATTCGAGTCCACCTTCTATATCATGTCCATGGGGCTGGAGGCTTGGTCGTTCATGGGGCGCGACATGGATATGTTGGTCTCGCGGAATATTCAGGATCGTGTGCAGTCCATACTCCTTCAGGGGCTTAAGACCGACTCGGATCCGTATATTGTCGTTGATACCACTGGTGGCATCTACTATGCGGTCTCGGTATACATTGATTATCCCCTTGCAACAGGCTATGCTCACGAGAGCTATCTTCGTTTTCTCGGGGTTGTCCTCGTTGGTATCGAGGATGGGGAATTGAGCTTTTACAAGGCTCCAAGCGAAAACGAGACCTCTTTCTTCATAGATCAGACCTACATGAGCTACTATCCTTGGAAGGAGGCCCCACAGTGGCTCAAATCTCAGATGAAATGGCCCGAGGACCTGTATGAGCGTCAGCTTGATGTTGCATATACTTATCACGTGACAGATGGATTTGACTTCAAGAGTGGAGTTGACTTTCATGAGGCCCCCTCTGGTTCAGACACCCGATACATCATCATGCGGATAGCGGGACAGGATCGTTTTGTTGCGATGCATAATGCAGAGTTCCGTGACTCAGCAGGGCGAAACCTTGCAGGTCTCTATGTGATGGGCTGTGGTGCGAAAGAGTTCGGACAGTTAGCGTTCTATGGATCCGGTCATGTTGGTATGTCCACTCTACTGGGTCCATCCGCAGCGGTGCAAGCGTTCGAGACCAATGATGAAGTGCGTACTCAGCTTCAGTTATGGGGTGCTCATCGGTACGGTAACCGTCTTCTCTATCATCTTGGTGGGGATCTCTTCTACGTCATCCCCGTGTTTCTTGAGGTTGAGACCTCGGCGAACCGTGTCATTGAGAAGCTGGGTGGTGTGGGCCTCGTTGATGCTGAGACTGGCGAGCGCGTGCAGCTTGGGGCCAATGTGGTTGAGGCCTACTACAAGATGTTCGGGCTGCTCAATCAGACCACTGTTGAGACTGGTGAGGTTGGAATCGAGAGCCTTCAGTTCAATCCTGTGACCATCAACTCTGGCGAGTTCTCAAGTCTGGATATGATGTTGAGAAACAATGACAATGTCAGTCATCATCTCTATGTTGATATCACCGTGGCGACTGGAAACTTCTCGATCTTCTGGCATGGAAGTTCGATTACCCCGACCGTGACTGCTCAGAACACGACTTTTGTTCTTGACATAGGTACCGTCGGTGTGGGTGATGTGTATGGTACTTCTCCACAAGTCACTGCGCTGCTACATCCCGGTCTGGTCCTTGCCACGTACTTGGTTGTTGTGACGCTTCGAACTGAGAACGGTATTGTGGATCAACAGACGCTTCTGCTGACGGTCACTTAGCAGGTGATCTATAGGACTCTAGTGTAGACGGTCCGGGCGGTCTCTCCTCCCATCTCCCATATTATGCATACACAATGTCAAGCTCGGGGACTATCTTGACCCGTGAACCTAAGAGCGTATTTCCTATAGGGCAACCGTTCAGAGCGATCTCGAACAGTTTTCTAATTCGCTCTTCCTTCATCTCTTCAGGCACGATCACTCTTGTCTTGACTCGGATTTCTGTAAAATAGCTCTTCCGTGTCGTATCATTGGTCTCATACGTTCCCTCGACCTCAGAGGTGAGATCGATCACATCGATACGTCCTCTATCCAGCGCGACTTCAAAGACGAGATTGATGCATGTCCCCAGTGCTGCGAGGAACAGATGATGAGGGCTTGTCGTCCCCGGGTATTCAGGGACCATATCGGGAGGCGTGACTGTGACCGTGTGATAAGGTCCAACTGTGGCCTGATGGATTGATGATACTCCTGTCTGTCCGAGTTCGATCTTGTACGTCTTGCTCACTATGGCGCATCTCCAATATTGTTCGAACTTGCCACGATGCCAGGAATTTGAATAATAAGTAATGGGAAGGTGGCAAGTGATCCTCGAGCGTCATATTCTCCACATGAATCACTGATGTTTCCTGTACCAGTCGATAGTCATCTGTAGCCCCTTGTCAAATGAAACCTTGGGTGAGTATCCCAAGATAGACTTTGCATGTTTGATCGAACCGAGGCTCTTTCTGACATCGCCGACTCGTGGAGGGCCATGTCTGATCTTGCAGTCTGCTCTCACTGTGGTAAGTACTCTGTCAGCAATGTCGACTACGCGGATGTCCTTGTTTCCTGCAATATTGAAGGTATGTCCATTTGCCTTAGCAATCTCTGCGGCTCTCTTTGTGTACTCGACCACATCACCCACATAGATCAGCGACCTTGTCTGGAGACCATCACCATCAATAATGAGGTTATCGTTGGCGAGTGCTCTGTTGACAAAGACGGAGATCACGCCGCTGTAGGCGGAATACGCCTGTCGTGGGCCGAACACGTTAAAGTACCGAAGGACGACGGTCTCAAGACCGAATGCCTCTCTGAATGCATGCATGTATTGTTCGCCTGAGATCTTAGAGGCGCCGTAGGGACTGAGCGCTTGGACTGGCGTGTCTTCTGTCACCGGCAGTTTGTGCGGATCACCATAGACGGCAGCACTGGAACTAAAGACCACACGTTGTGCATCTATTTGACGTGCGAGGTTGAGAATGTTCACAGTCCCCGTCGCATTGACCCTGTGGACATATGCGGGATCCTCGACACTGATTTTTACGGATGAGATTGCAGCGAGATGAAAGATGTAGTCTATGTCAGTCGTAATCTTTTCTTTGAGTCCCGGTTCTGTGATGTCCGCCTTAATGAACTTGAACGAATTATTTGCAACAGCATGTTCCAGGTTTTCCATTCTTCCGGTGTCAAGGTTGTCAATACCTGTGACCTCGTATCCATTCTCGAGGAGCAGATCAACAAGATGACTCCCGATAAAACCTGCCGCCCCAGTGACCAGCGCGCTCTTGCTCATAATGAGTTCCTCAACGTTTCGAAATGTATCTTCCTCTTAATGGTTCCTCTTGGTGCTCTTATCAGCGGTTGTGCGTAAAGTGCCATGCCGTTAACCTTATAGAGTCGCTCCGTTGGCTCGGGCCTGTCCCTTAGCGGAACACAGCACTGGCAGGAGTCACAGATGATATCAGAACCATTCGAGTTCATCCAATTGATGATTCTCATTCTGACAGTGGTATTCCTGATTGTGGCAATTGAGTATCGCAGACTCTCTTTTGCGATCATCTCCTTTGCTACAGGCAATGGTTTTCTCTCCCTTGCGTTCTTTGCTCTTGGGGCTCCTTACGCAGCGGTCTTTAACTTCAGCGTCTTTTCAGGTGCTGTAGCTATTCTCTTTCTGGCCGCTATGAATTTGGGGGCACCAGAGGAAGAGTCTGGAAATACCACTAGCGAAACGAGTGAAGAGGTGATGGCGTAATGAAGTACAAGATCGTCGCCGGACTACTCTCACTCATAATGATCACCTTGATTGGCATCAAGCTTGTTGATTTCACGGCCTTCACCATTGGTGCCCCGACTGGTACACTGTATGCGCCCACTTTATGGGAACAGATCGGAAATGCCGTGGGGTCCACGCTCTGGTCATTCAGGGTCATTGATGTTCTTATTCAGGCCATACTGCTTGTAGCAGCAGTGATTGGGGCCTCGGCCATGTTTAGGTCGCTGAAGAAGGAGGAGGCATAGGCATGCTTGATATGCTTGATATCTATCTCATCTTTGCGCTGATCCTCTATGTGCTTGGCATCTATACCTTGGCCAGCGCACGAAACATGATCAAGCTGGTCATTGGTATTGAGATTCTCGTAGCAGCGGCCAACTTGAACTTCTTGGCCCTTGGCGCATTCACGAGCAGTGCATCCATCCTTGGCCCCGTTGATCCTCTTGTGCAAGACTTTGTGATCTTGTCTATATGCATAGGTGGGGCGGTCGCAGCTATTGCCATGAGCCTGATCGTGAATGCATACCGACACTATGGGACCTTAGATGTCCGTGAGCTTCGGAGGTTGAAGGGATGATCTTTCCGATTGAACTTGCTGCTTGGCTTGTCTTTACAGTACCGCTTGTTGGTGCTGTTCTGACACCTCTCTTCGCAAAGATCAATGGCCAGCTTCGTGATGCCATGGCAGTCCTTGTCGGATTCATGACAGCCGTTCTGGCTATCGATATGGTCTTCAGTATGGTCTTGGCCCCTGAGTCACATGACTATACACTGGTCACTTGGGTGATCGCAGGCTCTTACACGATTGACTTTGGAGTCTTGGTCGATCCGCTCAGCGTACTTCTTGCAGTGATAGCTGGTGGAATTGGTTCACTCATTATCCTCTTCAGTGTAGGGTACATGACTGGCCATGATGAACAGGGCAATCTTGTCAAGGATCCCAGTCTCACACGCTATTACTTCTTCATGCAGATGTTCGTGGGCGGCATGACCCTCTTGGTGATGTCGGACAATCTCTTGATGACCTTCATCGGTTGGGAGGTTGTAGGGATGTGTTCATACGCTCTCATCGGATTCTGGCATAATGCTAAGGCTCCGAGCCCCGTTCCCGAATACAAGACTGAGGGCGAGTACAACTCTGCCTGTGGTATGAAGGCCTTCATGGTGACACGAGTCGGTGACATCGGCCTTCTCGCAGGAATCGTCCTTCTGTTCACCATCACCGGGACGTTCAACTATACCCAACTTCAACACATTGCCGGAGATGCAGCTTGGGCTGCTGGCCTCAGTACTCTCATGATCGACCTTCTTCCGGTAGTTGCACTTCTCATCTTTGCCGGACCGATCGGTAAGAGTGCTCAATTCCCACTACACACTTGGCTCCCAGAGGCAATGGCCGGTCCGACCACTGTGAGCGCGCTCATTCATGCGGCTGCAATGGTCAAGGCTGGAGTCTTTCTGGTTGCCCGAATGGCTCCCATCTTCATTGACATGGTGGTCAATGTCGTGGGGCTGACGGTGTTCTTTGAGACCGTCGCATGGATCGGTGCCTTTACGGCCTTCATGGCTGCAACAATGGCCCTCGTGCAGGACGAGATCAAGAAGGTGCTTGCCTACTCGACCATCTCTCAGCTTGGCTATATGTTCACAGCACTTGGTGCATCTGGTCTGATCGCCGAGAGTGTTACAGCCTACAGCGCTGGAACGTTCCATCTATTGGCACATGCACTCTTCAAGGCTCTCCTGTTCCTTGCAGCAGGAGCTGTGCTTCATGCTGTTGAGAGCAAGTCCATGCGCGACATGGGTGGGCTCTGGAAGGACATGAAGGTGACCGCGGGCACGTTCCTTGTAGGTGCACTAGCACTGGCTGGTGTCTTTCCGACCATCGGTTTCTGGTCCAAGGAGATGATCTTTGACGCGCTCCTACATGGTGGTCAGACTGGTCTCTTCGTGATGGCCTTTGTAACAGCTATCCTGACGGCATTCTATACATTCAGAATGGTCTTCATGACGTTCTTTGGTAAGAAGTCGCACCATGTCATCGAGCTCGAATCGCATGGTCATCATGTCCACGAGGCGCCATGGAGCATGAGGATACCACTGATCATTCTTGCAACACTGGCTCTCTGTGGTGGGCTCTTTGAGTTGGTCTTCTTCAACACCTTTGCACCTGTTGGCGAGGCGCTGGCTCATCCGTTCGAGTGGTCCCATATTCAGCTGTTTGCTCTTGGTCCGCTCACTCTTCTCACCGTTGGTATCTGGATAGTCGGTATCACTCCTGCCTACTTCATCTATTACAAGGGTAAGGGTGACTTCACAAATCTGCGTAACGGGCCACTTGGCAGGTTCCTCGAGAACCGCTGGTACTTCAACACGATCTTCAACCGGATCTTTGTTGATGGCTACCTGTGGCTCAGTAATGGCCTTCGAACACGTGTTGAGTCTGCATTGCTCTCATTCAGTGAGACCACTAGCAAGGGACTGGACTCGGTGTCGAAGGGTTGGAGACGCACCATGACTGGTGTGCTCAACACAAACGTGCTGGGCATGATGATTGGAATCATCGCGTTTCTGCTTGTGATACTCTTCCTATAGGAGGCTGATGGTACAATGCAGACACTATACATTCCATTCCTCTCGGACTATCCCATGATATTGACACTCCTCGGCCTCATCTTCGGTGGCCTCCTGACACTACTGGTAGGCACCAAGTCGGAGAAGGGCGCACGAGCACTGGCAGCACTCTCGCTCCTTGGAGGGCTTGTACTCAATGTCCTGCTTCTCCTGCGTGTGGGCGTGACTACCGTGTTCCACGATATTGTCTGGCTCGGCGACGAGACCGATCCGATCATGACCCTTGGGTTCCTTGGTGATGGTCTCAGCGCACCAGTTGCACTTCTCATCTTGGGACTGGGTCTCTTCTCAGTGGTCTACTCGTTCTACTACATGGAGAACCTGAAGCATCCGGGCCTCTACTACTCGCTGATGGTGTGGTTTGTCGCGTCAATGGTGGGTGTGGTCTATGCTACCAATCTGATGCAGTTCTTTATCTTCTATGAACTCATGCTCATCCCCGCCTTCGTACTGGTCTACGTCTACGGAGTCTCGGAGGATCCCGAGCAGCGCTCAAAGAACGCCCTCCAGTTCTGGGTGTGGACTGCGATCGGTGGTATGATCTCGCTCTTTGCGACATTCTTCCTCTTTGGAGCCACCGGAACTATGGATATCCAAGCGCTCTATTCAGCGTCCATTGCAACAAGTGTGGCAAAGCTCATTGGTGTGATGTTCCTTCTGGGATTTGGCATCAAGCTTGGTCTTGTGCCTCTGCATGTCTGGGCACCTCCAGTCTACGGTGAGGCACCTATCCCTGTGCTTGTACTTCTCAGTGGTGCAATGACCAAGACCGCAGCCTATGGTGTGATCCGGATCGTTATCCCGATCTTCAGGGCAGTCCTTGCAGACTACTCTCTTGGGCTCATGGTGATCTCGGTCGTCACAATGTTCTATGGTGCGATGTTGGCGATCGCTCAAAAGGACCTGAAGATGATGCTGGCCTATTCGAGCATCAGTCAGTTGGGGTATCTCATGTTCGGATACTCGACGATGACCCTCGTTGGCGTGAATGGTGCAGCCTTCCAGCTCATCAATCATGGAATCCTTGCTAGCCTGATGTTCTTCTGTGCTGGCGCGATCAAGATGAAGGCAGGAACCATGGAGTTCGACAAGCTTGGTGGTCTTGCACCAAAGATGCCCGCTCTTGCTACAGTGTTCGTTCTTGGTGGGATTGCTCTCGCTGGGACCCCGCCGATGTCTGCCTTTGTCGGTGAGTTCATGATCTTCATGGGCGCCGCATCTCTTGCCAGTAATGGTTGGGCATATGTTGCTGTGCTTGTAGTTGGCGTCATTGCTACCGGGTTGACGGCGGCCTATTATCTCTGGGCCATTCGTCGAACGATGTACGGGCCGATCCCTGAGGGTCTTGAACAGGTGAATGATCCACCACTGGCCATTATCGCAATTGTAGGTATCATGGCCTTCTTTGTGGTGGTTCTTGGTATCTGGCCGTCGCTCCTCTGGAGCTACGTGCAGCCGGTCCTACTTGCTATTGTTGGAGGAGGTTGATCTCGATGCAGCTAGACATCTTCTATCTACCCACTTATGGCGCTGTCATGCCAGTGGTGCTTCCAATCCTCTTCGCACTGCTGGTGGCGGTCCTCTCCGAATTCACAATACTGATCAAGAAGCGAGTGCCAAAGGGTCTCCCTGACGGGCTGGCTATCATCGGTTTCAGCCTCTCTCTCTTCTATACCTACTTGCTAGGTGTTGATGTGTGGACCAATGGGGTCAAGGGCTTCATCTGGTCTTGGGCTGGTACCGACTATGGTCCCCCCCAAGGTGTCGTGATGGGTGCCGATCAGTTATCGGTTCTTCTGATGGGCCTCTTCTCATTCATGGGCTTGGTGGTATCGATCTATTCTATTGGCTACATGAAAGAGGACACGGGCCTCCGTCACTACTATACCCTGTTGCTCATCATGGTTGGAGCGATGAATGGTGTGGTCATCTCTGGTGATCTGTTCACTCTCTTCATCTTCTACGAGACCATGGGCTTGAGTAGCTTCATCCTTGTTGCCTTCAGACGCAATTGGGAGGGTATTGAGGCGGCCATCAAGTACCTCATGATGGAGGCTATTGGCTCAACACTCATCCTCTACTCAGCAAGCTTTCTCTACGGTCTGACTGGGACACTGAACCTCGGACGCATGTCAACACTGTTGCAGGCGCATCCCGAGAATCCATTGATTCCCATCCTGATAGCGATGATGATTGCCGGGTTTGGTGTGAAGGGCGCAGTAGTTCCCTTTGCAGCATGGTTGGCAGATGCTCATCCTGCTGCGCCAAGTGGCATTAGTGCAATGCTCTCAGGTGTAGTCATCAAGGTGGGTATCTACGGTATCATCCGGATGAACACACTTCTGTTCCCGATCGCAACTATCCACTTTGACTGGCCTCTGTTGATCGCTATCTTTGCAGTTGTCACCATGACGGCTGGCAACTTCTGGGCGCTCACACAGAAGGATCTGAAGCGGATGCTGGCATATTCCTCCATCACGCAGATTGGGTTCATCTTGTTCGCCTTTGGTACTGGTACTCTCTTTGGCTACCAAACGGGAACCTTCTACATAGTTACACACGCATTCACGAAGGGGCTCTTGTTCCTCTGCGCAGGGGCATTCCTCCACGCAATAGGCTCCCGCAATCTGGACGACCTTCGTGGCATTGGTAAGAAGATGCCTGTTGTTGGTGCCTTCTTTGCTATCGGTGTTCTCTCACTGATGGGCATGCCGCCCCTTGCAGGCTTCTGGGCCAAGTTTCTCGTCTTAGCCGCAGGTGTCCAGGCCGGTCTGACTGCGAGTCCGTACTATCTCCTGTTCAGCCTCGTGGCGATCTTCAATGCGCTGCTGGCTCTCGGCTACTATCTGAGGATGCTCACGACCATCTGGTCACATGAAACCTCTGAGAAGGCCGCTACGGCACACAGTCCAAGTCTGAGCATGTTGGTGGGCATGGGCATTCTTGCTCTTGCTCTGATTGTCATCGGTATCTATCCCGAACTACTCTTTAACATCGCTCAGGCAGCAGGTGATGCTCTGTACCACTTTGGAGATCTTGTACACGTTCTTAGCGGGACACCATAATAGAGGGCGTCCCGCCCCTCCCTCTTTTTTTCCTCTTTCAGACACAAGCTATGTTCTTTACTCCTCATAGTCTTGTACAGGCTTGGTTAACTGGCTCGACTATAACGGAAACTTTCTTGGGATGTTGTCAGGTCCCTGTGAGAAGTACCACGATCGTTCTGACCACAAGCACATAGACCAGATGAATGATGATGATCAGGAGTGTGGCAAGTATGAAGAATAGAGTCTTCTTCTCAGGAGTGTCCTCTCGCCTCATGATCTTCTGGAAGAATATGATGAACAGGAACGCTGCCCCTGCCCAACCAAAGGGGACGATTACTGGCATCTCCCAGAGAATGGTCACAGCATTTGCAGGCCAGATCCACCACTGAGTCTGTGGTGCTCCGGCAGCAACCTCTACAGGAATCGAGAGAATTCCCGTATTGATTGCTGCAATGAGGGGAATGCCCCACCAGCGTTCGCCAAGTGATGGAGCAAACGCCGCAACAAGCCGTTCCGAGATGATCCAGCAGGCATAAAATGACGCCGACCAACCAAAGCCCATCATCAATGGGGCCGCACCAATGTACAGCGGATGGTTCGGATAGACATAGAGCTGTGGCATCAATGCAACAATATTCTCTCGCACGATGCCAAACACAAAGCCGCCTACAAAGAACGCGATGGTCTCCCAGTGGTCTCTATAGAGCCAGCTGTGAATGATGCACAGAAGGCAGCCAAGCATGACCGTCAGTGTCACGATCTCAGCGTACATCATCTTGCCTCCTCACTCTGACGGTAGCTACTGACCACAATAACAAGACCACGATCATAGGCACTATCGTGAGAGCACGTAGTGTATCTGCAATGATGATCATATCTACAAGTGCCATCGAAACAAGCACGACCAAGATGGCCGTGACCGGGAGCACCTCCTTTGCAAGATTCATCAAGAATCACCGTAGCCATGAGTGCTCGGCGAGTCTAAAGTGTTCTCCCAGCATGTTCGTTCGACCTATACGCCACAGACTATTCTGTTGTCATTGAGGCTTTTCCAAGTCGTCTTAATCTCACAAGTGCGATGAGGAATAGTGCTGGTCCGACTATTAGCATCCCATATACTTCAGTGGCAAATAGAAGAAAGTCTAATGGTGGAACGAGCGCCATGATCGCCGCCATGATGATGAACAATCCCATGATGCGGAAGAACCAACTCTCCCCGACTATGGTACTGTTATTGGCGGTCTCAAAGACGGTCTCGATCTTCGGAGATGCGCGTAATATGAGAACTATGACAATGTAAAAGAGAAGCGTGACAATTATTCCGTCAGCCCCCGGAATTCTCTCTGGAAGCCATGTTGGAAACGTTAACGCATAATATGCAGCGATGAACAGGCCGACAAGCATGAGTCCTTTGGAACCGAGAATAATGCTCTCGATTGAGTGGGAACTCTCTCCCCTGCTGGCAAGCTTGTATACGATTAAGATAAGGAGTGTACAGGCTATCGCTACTGGTACTACACTTACAACATCATATCCTGCACCTCCTGCTAATCCTGCCCCTCCCATGATCGCAATTACTATCCCAATGGTCTTGTTCCGGCGACTGGGTGTCAGCCATTTCGAATGTCCTGTCAGGCATGACGAGTCTGTCTCATTAGTGCGCATCAGCATTTGATATGCCAAAATCGGAATGATGAATGAAAACAGTGGATGCCAGAAGAAGATGATCATGACGGTCTCAACGACTGCAATTCCAAGGATTTGTATTGCTGGAGGTGCAGTCTGTACCATGAATCCGCCCCAAACGACCTTGGTCATCCAACTCTCATAGAGTCCAAAAAGAATTCCCCACAGGTAGAGATGCGGGATCGAGAACCTGTGATATCTCACGGCCAGTCCAAGAAAGAAGAGGATGTGTGACCAATACAGCGGAAATGCGATGAGCCATATTATGAGATCGAATGGCCACAATGGTGATGAACCTGAGAAGACCTCTGCAAAAGTCATTGATAAAAGGCCCAGAAGAAAAAGTGGTAAAAATCGATGTTCACTCATTGTTCGCTCATCCGACGCTAGTTTTACAACCGTTGTTTTATATTTTATAAGTCTATGAAAACAGTTCTCAGTTCTGACTTGAATCAATCCGATTAAATGATGATGCGATTAAATTCAAATAGGGTGTGATTCACATAGTCCAAGTGAGATTATGATCATTGACTTTTCTATTATATGGTTTCATTCACTTAAAACTTGATGTTCCAGCTCCATTCTGTTCATCAGTTTTGCTATAATTTATTTGGTATTGCTCCCCCTCTTGTGTTTTATACACACATTTCTTTGTTCGTTCTATTTTACTTTTCTTACTTGACTTGTTGTGAGAGATGTTCTGCTGTCACGAATCAGTTTAAGTTGGATAGATGCTTCTGATTTTCAGATCTGTAGATAATAGATAACTCGTCCTAATGCTTGTTCTCTCATTGACTTTTCACATAAAGCCATCTTTTTCCACTCTATTTATAATCATGCTCCGGCTTCGGAAGAGCACATTGTTATGGTGACACAACAATTGTCCCATTTTAGTAAAGTATGTTTCAAAGTTTTTCAGATATCATGACTAACTTGTAAGCAAAGTTTATACGCATTTAGTCTATTGATTGGTTGAGGAAGGAATTCTCATGGGATATATGGGGATAGTGGGTCGTGCAATGAGTGCACGAGTAAATCTAGGTCGGTCGGTCGTCATAGACGTAATTTCTTGAAACTGAGGACTGCACTGCTTGTGATCGCTGTGTTGTCGCCATTGTGGGTCATGCCGCTCTCAGCACCAGAGATATTTAACGTGCCAAAAGGGGATACTAATAGTGCTACACATCGGGCTTTCCGTAGCAGTAAGGAAACTGTTCCCTCTGAGAACTATGTTCCAATAAATGAAATCTTGGCATGTCCTGTTTCTGATTCTGTAGACGCACATGCCGAGAACAAAAGAAAATTTTACAACATGATGGATGATAATTCCGCAATTCTTTTCCTCCAGACTGATTGGAAGTCACAAATTGAAACATATTCTAAAGAATGGATGTCAAACGGAACAAAGAACGATGCGAGCCAACAGAATATTCCGACCCGGGTTCCTTCCTATAGACAGGTTAGAAGCATTTGGAACGAATCTCATTCCCCCTCTTCCATAAATGTTCAGGACACAAGATTGTCCAAGAGTAAGACTGCTGGCTATTTTAGCGGGCATACGTGGTCGTGGGAATATGGTCCAAATGACCGCCATGTAGAAGCACCAGAAGTAGTACGACCACTAGAGGGTAACTGGTTCCCCCAGTCATCCTACTCTAGAATTACGTACCAAGCAGTCATATCCCCAATTTCCAAAATCTCGTTCCGTATCGAACGTGGTGCTGATACTTATGCCAGAAGGATACGACTCTATTGTGGCAATTACTTGCTTCTTGACGATGTAATCTCATCATCGGAGCAATACTATGAGGCCTCAATACTGACGACTAATATTCCTTTGGGTATCTATTTTGTCATGATGGAGATTAATTATGGCGGTTACAAATTTCGTGGCTGGAATCTACGATACTGGCAGGTATTCTATTGTGATAGTGAAGGTTATTATCAACCAACCAGAACTGCTTATCAGCAGTTTCAAAAAGAGCGATCGTCCACGCTCGAATTTTGTGTTCCAATGGGGCCTCACACAATATTGAACCTAGAAACACAGAATTGCCACGATATTTACACGAGATTGTTGTACGTGTATGTGGACGATGTTCTCAAGCAGACCTTGTATGCCCCTGGTGCATATGAAGTTGAAATTGCGAATTTTGTTTCACCGGGACTACACGATTTGAAATTTGTGCTTTACTATGGTGATCACTTTTGGGGGTATTACTCAAAGTCAATCAGGCAACTATGTGTGACATACGAATACAAGCAAATTGAAGTAGATTCAATGGCGACTCATGTACAACCGTCCACAGTTTTTGAGAGGGTCGAAACATATTACCGAACCCATGGCTATAGACGTATAGTATTTCATGTAGATGAAACTAATATCCCCTATGATTATGAACTCACATACAATGAGGTTAATAGTCTATATTGGTCACATTGTAATCACATAGGACAAGATAGATGGGTATGGGGACTTTACGGACATACTGTTAAAGATGCATGGGGCTGGGCACAATTTTCAGAACAGCGTTTTGTCATAGGAGATCAAGTATCAATTGATTTTATGAGTGGCTCCGTTTCTACGGAGGATAAACGGGTATGGATTCTTACTCATGAATTTGGTCACACAGAAAAAATGTTAGACTTTACAGGCTACAAGACTGATGTGTATACAGAAAAACAGTATGGGTTCACGTATGTGGATTGGTACACTCCACATTATCCATCAAACAGTTGGCGTGATCGACTTGAATGGGTATGTAGTTATTGGTAATTGTATAGAACCGAACGGTATAGGAGATGATTACAATTGAGAAATTCTCGGAGAACGTTAGTCTTAACATGCGTCATATTTTGCTTTGTGTTAAGTTATGGAATCTCTCCCACAGATGCCAGTACATTTAACAACACTCGGCTGCACTCGAAATCGGATATTCAGGGGCCAATCATAATCCCCAAGATGCCCGAGTTCATTGATGCAATTGGTTCAGGCGAGAACGATACCTATGCATTAATACTAAGGGCAAGTGTAACCGATCCAGATGGAGTTGATGAAGTAATCGGAAGCTATTGTAATCGCTCCGAGAATGTGTGGCACAACGTTACCATGCAGTTAGACCTAGAACAGAGTGCTGAAGATATCAGCGTACCAGTCTATGTAGCTGTTGCACTTAACTATACACTAACCAATACGAATAGTGGTGTCATTTGGGATGTCAAAATTTATGCACGGGATAGTTTAGGTCATTGGAGCGTTAATACCACATTTCAAAGTGTAAACCGACTGTGGTCATCAAATCCTACTTCAATAACCATATCTGCTACAGATTGGATCGTTGGTATTTGTGTTATAATATCAGTAGTTGTAATCATTGGTGTGATTATCAAAAGTAAGACTTTCCCGGCGGAATACAGATAACAGGACTTGAAATAATAAAGTACCGGGCCAGTCATCAGTGACTACAATGATGTCTAAATACAATTCATCATATACAACCTTTGATTCAAGGAGCCATTGTTGATTGTAAGTTGGACTATCTAGGGCAATAGGTCCGGAGTCCGCTCACCAACGGCAGTGGGCAACAACTACCTCACTGTCAAGGTGAAGGTCATACGTGAACTGTGGTCTGGAGTATTTAAGTGCCTATACACAATGTCCAAGTTTTATGAAGCTGTCCGCGAGCCACTTTCCTTTTGGTCACAGCTGCCTACATCTCTGTGGCTGCATTATTGTTCCAGCGGCTTGACCTGTTAGCAACATCTGTATCTGCGGATTACTCCCTATACCTGTCCGGAGTTGTAGCTGGTGTCCTCGTTTTAGTGGTCACTCTTGTTATCTCCGGCTATCTCTGGAAGACTGGCTGGAATCGTCTTCAGTCAGTTTCTCGTGATGCTTAGGTGGGCGGACTCTGGACCTATTGCCCTAGATAGCCCAACTTACAATCAGCGTCAGTATAATTCGTTTACCGTATCTGGCGCGGCCCCCCTGTGGCTCTAATGAGGACGGTAATCACGATGCGTGTACAAGTTCTAATGCATAAATTATTATCCTCTGCTTCTTTGAGTTTTCTGATTCTATTGTTTGTTTTTGTGAACGGTAGTCTAAACTTCTATATTCTAATGGCCCTACTTATTTCTCAATGATGTACTTCGTTTATATAATCGAGACCGAGGACGGGACCTACTATACTGGTCAGACAAATGATCTCTCCCGCCGTATAACCGAGCATCTCTCTGGGACGACCAAGTCCGCACGATACCTGAGAATGCACAAACCGCGTTATCTCGTCTATCTCGAAGAGTGTGAAACTCGTGGGCAGGCAATGCGTCGAGAACGTCAGATTCAGAAGAATCGCCGTCTAAAGTTGAGCCTGATCGGCCCGCGACGAGATCTTCTGGAGTTTATTGAGACCCCGGATGATGGCTCGTGAGGGATGACCTTCTGCAAAGGCTCATATCATCGATTGCCATACGTTCTCTATCAGGTGCGGCCAAGATGACACAGTTGATCATTGCTATTGATGTTGGAACCTCCGGTGTGCGTGCTATGCTCTTTGATGCGACAGGCGCAGTTCTGTCAAAAGCATACGAGGAATTTGATAGCATCTTTCCGAGCCCGTCGTGGGTGGAACAGGAGGCTCCGAACTGGTGGACTACGACATGTAAGGTCCTCACTAGGGTGATCAAGAGCGGGCCGTATGATCCTGCGGACATTGCAGGTGTTAGTGTGACCAATCAACGTGAGACCGTCGTTCCCATTGACGAGTCCGGAAAGCCCCTTCGTCGAGCCATTGTCTGGCAGGACCGGCGCACGGTCTCCGAGTGCGATTGGATTCGTACTGCCCTGCCCCCCGAGGAGATCTATAACATTACAGGTCTCACGATCGACCCGTACTTTACCGCACCTAAGATACTGTGGATAAAGACGCACGAGCCTGATCTCTTCAAGGCCACGCACAAATTTCTACTCGTTCATGACTTTGTAATCTTCAAACTCACTGAGCGTTCTGTCACAGACTATTCCAATGCAAGTCGTACTATGCTCTTTGATATCACTCAAGCCCGATGGTCTGACAAAATTCTTGATGAATTTGGGATTCCCCGTGAGAAACTCCCTGAACTGGTCAAGTCTGGCAATGTGGTGGGTGAGGTCTCGACAGCGGCCTCGGAACTCACAGGACTGGCTGCTGGAACACCTGTGGTGGCTGGTGGGGGCGATCAACAGTGTGCAGCCCTTGGTGTCGGTGTGGTCCGTGAGGGAATGACCAAGGCGACCACGGGGACTGGTACCTTCATGCTGACCTATTCGAATAGTCCGCGGCTGGATCCTAAGAGGCGGTTGCTATGCAGTCGCCATGTCGTAGATGGTGCCTTCGTGGTCGAGGCAAGTATGTTCACTACTGGTTCAGCCCTGCGTTGGTTCAGGGACAATCTCGGCGTTGAGGAGCGTGCAACTGCTGAGAAGCACGGGATAGATCCGTATGAGGTTCTTGCCAGAGAGGCCGGTTCGATTCCTCCCGGTTCAGAGGGTGTCATTCATATTCCACACTTTGTCGGGGCAGGGGCTCCCTACTGGAACCCACATGCGCGCGGAGTGTTCGCCGGACTCGCCCTTGGTCACACTCGTCCGCATCTTATACGTGCAATTCTTGAAGGGGTCTCCTATGAGTTACGGACTAATCTTGAGGTTGTCCGAAGTCTGGGTCTTGAGGTCTCAGAGATGCGGGTGACTGGCGGAGCTGCACGGAGCGAAATCTGGATGCAGATTCAGGCCGATGTTCTCGGTGTCCCCGTGATCCGGACACAGATCGAGGAGGCCACTGCACTTGGTGCTGCCATCCTCGCCAGCGTGGGCGTGGGCATCTTCAAGTCGATGAACGAGGCTGCGGAAGAGATGGTACGCACCCGCCCACCACTTCTCCCAACTCCTAAGAATCGGGCCATTTATGACACAGGGTTTGAGCGGTACCGACGTGTCTACGCGGGGATTGCTGATATCCACTGGGACTGAGTGCAGTCCCTACTTGGCGTAGACGGCCATCTTGTTCCCCTTGTCAAGCACCATGATCTTGACCTTTGGGTCTTCATGAATCCACTCATCGATGACCTTCTGTGGGTCCTCAACCTTTTCCAGATGGACCCGTTCAACGGTCTCCCTATCAAGGTCTGTAAACATCCTGACTCGGACACGTCTTAATAGATCCGCAAACTTGTATGCCTTGTGTTCATAGAGATGGTACTTGCCTTTGATCGACTCAAGGACTTCCTCAATAGGTGCAGTCAGTTTATTATAGAAATTCTCAATTGCATTCTCTGGGGCCACGCCGTCTTTGCACCTAGCTAGGAAGAGCACCTCTCCACCGTTGGCGACAGCATTCTTTGTCAGCTCCAGTGCGCGTTGTGCATGATAAAGACTCTTGTCCTGTGGATATCCCCCCGGCGATACTACGATTCTCGGGACGGTCTCAACAGTGAAGGCTGCAATCTCATCCAGTACCTCGATGCCCCCTGCGGTCACAGGCTCGGGTTTTCCTGCATCGGCCCACACCAATTTCTTTTCAGCCGTCACGACAGAGAGTGTGAAGATCTGAGCATCCTTTGCGATCATCTCCATTGCCTCTCTCATATCATCGGCTAATGGGTTATCTCTCCGCTTCGGATCTGGATGATAGGGATGCACGCCAAATGTCGATTTCGGGTCCAGTGCCATTGAGTGATTTGCCTCAATGGTCGCAAAGGCACAGACTCCCGGGAGAAAGTCCTTTACAACATTGGAATATCCTGCAAAATAGTGCGCCTTCATGTCTGCAAGTGCCACATAGACATCATGCCCATACGCATCCTTGCTGATGATGACTGGTGTACCCCTGCTCGTCTTTCCCAGATCGACCATGTCTGGTTCAAAACAGTCGTGGATCTTGACGCGGTAATTGTGTAGGCCTGCGTCTTTGGCCGCCCGCTTGATCATATCCACGATTTCATGGTTCAGCGGATGGTCCACAACATGTGAGCCTGTAGTGACAATGAACTGAACATGGTTTGCATGGCGCAGCAACGGTGTGACTGCACTGATTAGTTCCCAATGCGGTTCGTCACGGGTGTGATCCTCTACTAGCACACAGACGCTCTTGCTCTTGACCATGTCTTCTAGATGTGGGCCATGCGGATTCTGTAACACCCGTTCCAGTTCTGCCATTGTGTCGCTAAGGGTCTTCACGGCTTTTGGAGTCACAACTCCGGCCAAGTTCTCGTCGGGAATGTTCAATTCTACTTTGCCATCACCATACGTGATCTTCACTTGCATTGTCAGGCCTCGCATGTAATTATTCTCCGCCTTAGAAAAGCCTTCGGCCTTCTGCACTTTTTGAAGATTCTTGCGACTGTCAACATTATTCTTCCTTATACTTGATATTTCAGCAAAACGATGAACTTGATCTTGCTGTTTGTTAGAAATGCAAAAATATCCCGTTAAAATAAATTAATTTGCTTGTTTTATTACCTTCAAACTTTCTTACCCGAGAGGTTAATTCTCATACCTAGGAGGTAATCAAAGTTAGGTGGGATCCAGCATATAACTAGTATTTCACTAGCGAATTTTCAATGGGTGTTGAACTTCACGAATACGATTTCACATGAGCATCTAATGCGCAGCACAAGTAAGTATGATCGCTGCTCTCGTGATAGGTCTCGGAGTCTCTTTTCTATTAGTCGTTAGAGCTTCGATGTCGTCTATCAATTACAAATGACAAATTATATTGCTATTTCCACATACGCACTCTGTATGAGTCGCAATGGCGAAGTGACAAGGCCGGGTGCAGATCTCTCAGGTGCGGGCCGTTGGTGTGCGATTGCTACGGAATTGCCCTGTGTAGTGATCTCGCTCATGCTGGTTGGTCAAGTGATTGGTTCATCAGTGGGAGGTGTTCGGGGAGGGACTACTGGTGCACTGATTGGTGTTATTGCAGGAGTGATCTTTGGCACATACAGCGTATATTTGACAGTTCAGCACTTTGAGGCGGTGGAACGAGCCGAGTCAGTTCGCCGGACATACATGCCGCCACTGGAAGAGATCTTGGAGGAACCGGAGTTCCTCCGCGATTACGATCCTGATGAGCGACCGCATGACTGAATACACGGACGAGTGCGATTCATTCACTTGAGGAATTCTTCGTCGTCCATGTCAAGGACTTCGACAACAACCTTCGTGGCGCTTCTGCCAACTGCTGCAATAATTATCTGAATGAGAAGACAGATGACAAATGCACCTAGTGCAAGCCCGAAGATCCGTAGCGAGATCGAATTAAGGGACGTCGCCCAAGGGCCAAGGAAGTTCTTGTCAATGAGGTACCATGAGTAGAGGCCAGTGATCGCCATCATCGTGACAAGGATTCCGTACGTATAGATAACGGTCTTGACCTTTGGAGTGTCCATTCGCACCTCTTGAAGGCCGGGGCCGACAACTGCGTCACCGATGCGTCTAGAGAACCTGACAAAGAGACCAAAGGCTGCCAAGAATACAACAATTGTGACGACAATGCCGATGAGGATCAGTAAGGTCTGGATGTCGGGGTCTATTGTTGGAAGGAATCCTCCAATGAGATATGCTGCGACCGAACCGACCATGACTATGACTGATATGATCTGAATGACGAAGGTCATTCGTGCTGATGTGCGAAATATGCTTCCGAGATCAAAAGTATCGGGTCTTCCCGAAGAAGTCCGTGCGTCTTCAACCATAATTCATCCACTCGGACTAATCGATTGGTGTGCGCTCTTTTGAATTCTTCGACCACATACTCTCTCGCTCCCGACTGCTGGAAAGCTCTGCCTGATGGCATCTGCACTGCCTGACTCATACATTAGGTCGTGTCGTCAACCTTATAACAAGGCACCAGTCCTCGTGCGATATCACCGATGGACCATGATAATGGTAGGTTACGCGGACATGTCCTTCAGATCGGCAAACGAATACGCTTTCATAAATGCACGAATTCGAGGATTGAAGTCTCGATTATTGACTGTTGGTGACTATGAACGGATGCTGCAGGCTGGAGGATATTCGGAGTTCCTGAAGTTGCTCATGGGGACTTCCTACGGGCCAATCATCAGTAGAGAACATATTCCGGGTGAGATCTATCCTGATGAGCTATCACTGATTCTCTCCAAGTATTTTGCAGAGGTCAGTCATGCTATTGCCAGTTCTCTCTCTGGTAAGATTCGTGAGTTCTCAGAGACCTACATGAATATGTTTCTGGCTGAGAGTATCAAGTCCATACTTCGTGGGCTTCATGTCAATCTTGACAAGGACGAGATCCTACGATTTGCAGTACCAACAACACCAGAGGAGGCCGCACTGTTCGAGCGTCTTGTGGACATGGGTACTGTTGACCGGATGATTGACGAGCTCCCCTTTGCCGACATGAAATTGGCTCTTCTGACACGTCTCCCGGCATATGACAAGTATAATTCTACCGCTCCTTTGGAGGTGGCTCTGGAGGAATGGTATCTGCATACGATGCATCATGTGCTGAGCGAGTTCTCGCTCTCTGAACACCGCAAGGTGATCTTGGCCCTTGAGACCCGGGTCGCTATGAGAAATCTTCTCACGGCAGTTCGTGCATTGCACTTTGGCCTCTCTGAAGATATTCTGGAGGTCTCGCTCATTCGCTTCACACCGGCCGTGAATCGATTGAATGACTCGATCAAGACAAAGACCAACTGGAAGGATGTCTTTGCACTGTTTGACGGTACGAAGTACGCCACATTGGTTGGACACTTATCGAGGATATACACAGAGGGTGAAGACCTCTCGGAAGTTGAACTGGCAGTCGAGGACTATCTGGCCCAGGACATACGGAAACAGATGGTGGGGTATCCATTTCATCTTGGAGTGATCTTTGGGTTCCTGACTCTGAAATATTATGAGGTTCGAAATATTCGGTCCATCGCTGTAGGGATTGAGAGAGGCGAACCAGCCGAAACAATAAGACGGATGATCAACATATTCTAACGGAGGAATTGAATGATGAAATTGAACAAACGGACAAGCAGCCTGTTGATGTTCATTTTGGGCGTTGTCGTATTTGCGCTCATATTCGCCACGTTCATACTGCCAATCTCTGCTTTGGAAGTCCCCGGCCAGGGGTTCATGCCATTGCAGACTGGAACTGATGTAGGTGGGGCCATCGGTGGTATCGCCATTGGTGCTGGCCTTGCTGTTGGTCTGGCAGGTGTTGGCGCAGGCATTGGTATGGGCACTGCATCAGCAGCAGCACTTGGAGCAATCACAGAAAAACCTGAGACCTTTGGTAAATCCATCCTCTATGTTGTATTCATTGAGGTCATTGCCATCTACGGATTTGTGATCGCATACATGTTGATGGGTTATCTTCCAGGACTGATGTCCTAGTTAACATCATACAAAAAGAGCTTAGAGGAGAGGCATTGCCTCTCTCTCCATATTTTATTTTCATTCTCTTTCCGTGAACAAGATCGAGGCGATCTTATCTCTGATGGCTGACTGAAGGCGTTCGTAGCGTGCCTCAATCGTATTGTCCACCCACATGTCCCCATCCGTTGTGCGTATGATGGCTCCACCAGATGCCTGAGTGTGTTCCTTTGCAATGCTCAGTTTGGTCTTCTTACCAGTCGTCTTCTCGATCTCCTTGACCAGTTCCGTGAGATCAAGTGTCATCTTACTGCTCTCTGGAACAACAAGTTCTAGTTCCGGTGATGCAAGAGCAATTCCCGCTTCGATTATCAGCCTTTTCAGAATTGGCTCAAACTCCTTCTTCCCTGCGAGATCAGTAGCCTGTGCAAGAACCTCGTTCATAATCGAAGTGATGAATTCATCTTTTGCACGAAGGATCTGTTGTTTGGCCTTGAGCTTTGCATTCGCCTCATATCTCTTAATGACCGTCTGAGCCTCACGACGTGCCTCGGCCTCTATCTTTGTCCGGATCTGCTTTGCTTCTTCCTTTGCCGACTCGAGTCTCTTGGCCTTGTACTCCTCGGCCCTCTTGATGATGGTATCAACGCGATCCTGAGTCTTCTTGTTGATCATCTCGATGATATTGTCAATACCGCTCACGATCATTCCTCTCCCCAGAATAGCTTGAGTGCCTCTTGAGTGGCGCGTTCCCGCCTCTCATCAGTACGAGCCTTGAGGCTTGTGATTGTCTTTTCCGTTTCCTTCTGGATCTGGGTGACTACATCGTCATGTTGGTTCTCCAGTTCCGCCCGGATCTTGATGGCCCGCTCATTGGCTTCTTGTTCCGCCTTGGCCAGGATACGCTTCACTTCGGCATCTGCGCCGTCACGTATCTCTTTTGCTTTCTTTTCAGCGTCTGCAATCTGCTGATGAGCCTCAATCTCTGCTTTGTGGATCCTGTCCATCGCGTCGTCTTTAGCTTCCATTTACAGCACCTCAGAGCACGAAGGGCTTGCTGTGTGCCTGAGTCTCTCTTGATAAAGATTGACCTATGTCATAAGCTTTATCAACGGTGCCAGAAGCGTCACCTCACTCCGCAATGAGTCTGACTTTCGACCGTGGGGGTCGGACCCCTTGACCTAAGGTGATGTGAGAAATGGGTTTGTCCATGTCCCCGGCCAAGATGGTGATCGCTAAGATCGTAACTCACAAGGATCTTGAGCGTGAGGTGCTTCTATCACTCGAAGAGTTTGGTCTACTGGAATTCATTGATATTCGTCAGCAGACTGGTGTCTTTGAGATTCCTCCCTCTTCAGGCGAGGAGGCGGCATTGAATCTCTTAGATCGTCTGACCCATATTGCCTCGTCATTGGGTCTGGATCTCAGTCGCCGAATAGGCAGATTTGCTGAGGTTGACGATCAGACCTTGGACGCTACACTCAAGCAGGCCAATGAGGTCCTCAAGTCGATTGAGGCAGAGGTACTGGACATTAGTCGAGACACTGCGGTGGCACAGCTCGAACTTCAGAAACAAGTGAATCTTCGAGATGTCGCATTATCACTCGAGCCTCTTGGAATCAGTCTTGATCTCATTGGGGCTACTGACTTTACTTATACCACGGCTGGAGTTGTACCTCTGGAGAACCTCTCCAAGCTCGAATGGAGCATCAAAGAGGTCACTGAGGGCTCTTTTGCCATGCGCTCGGTCTCAGGAGGAAAGAGCCGTTCTATTATCTCATTGACAGTTCCAATAGATCTCAAGCCGGGAGTTGACAGGATTCTCTCCGCCCTTGGATTTGAACACTTCACCTTACCTGAAGAATCGGAGGGGCGTCCGGAAGCGATTATTGCCGAGGCTGAGACGAGCATCGCTAAGATCGAGGCCACACTTGCTCAGCTAGAGGCGCGCCGTAAACTGCTAGCCAAGGAGTGGGGGCCACGAGTTCTTGTTGCTTGGGAACTGATGGAGATCGAACGGCATAGGATCGAGATAAAGAACTACATGTTCTTCACCGAGCAGGCCCTCAAGCTCTGGGGATATGTTCCCGCAAAGGATGCAAAACGGCTGGAGGAGATTCTCCGCCGACGTATTGGTAAACCTCTTGAGGTCACGTTTGAGGATCCTGATTTTGTGGAGGCCGATTCGCCAACCTACCTTCGTAATCCCTCTTTCATGAAGGCAACAGAGGATGTTGTCGGCTCTTATGGTATTCCATCCAAGCATGACCTTGACCCGACAAAGATCATGTGGCTGACCTTCCCTCTGATTTTTGGACTCATCTTTGCAGACGTGGGCCAAGGCTTTCTTATCCTGCTCATTGGTATCTTTGCATGGCGTGCTGACAAGAAGGGTCAGGACTGGGGTTCGACCCTTGGGTATGTCCAGAAGGGTGCACTCGGCCTGATCATGTTAGGGATATTTGCGATGTTTGGTGGTTTCCTGTTTGGAAGCTTTTTTGGGTCCGAGACCGTGATTGAACCACTCTGGCCTATCTTTGCACATACTCTGCCAAACGGAGAACCTAATCTATTCCGTGCAACTCACATGTTGAAGCTCTCGATTGAGGTGGGTGTCCTTCAGATGTCTATGGGCATCCTGCTCAACCTGTACAACAGTCTGAAACATCGCGAGTATCGAGAGGCCACAGTCGCCTTGAGCTATATCTGGCTCTATCTCGGTTTCGTCAATCTGCTCTTTGGGGTCAGCAGTAATAGTATCTCAAAATGGTTCAACCCCTCTGGCAATGTCAATCTCTGGGTTCCACTACTAGGGATTGGTCACGGTTCCGGAAATAATGGGGTCTATCCAACACTCCCGCTCAGCCCACTCATCTTTAGTGTTCTCTGCTTTGTCATTCCCTTCATCATTTTGGGGATATCTTCGCTTAAGGGTGGCATGGACGGCTTTGTGGAGTTCCTTGAATATGCAATCGGGATGATCAGCCATACTGTTTCCTATGCTCGAATCTTCGCCCTTAACGCTGTTCACATGATCCTCAGCGGGCTCTTCTTCCAACTCCTTCCACCGCTTGTTGTGATCCCCATGCCTCATGTTGTTCTCTTTGGTTTCGAATTGATTCCTGAGCATATCATGGAGCACGGGCATTTGGTCCAACCATATCTTCCATTACTTGGGGCGATTGTTGGCACATTTGTAGTAGGCTTTCTGGAGGGTCTGGCTGCATTCATGCATACGCTTCGACTGCACTTTGTTGAGTGGTTCAGCAAGTTCTATCATGCTGGTGGGATTCCGTTCCGGCCCTATCAGATAACTCGACTGTTCACTAGGCCGGTCTATGAAGTGGCAACGGTTCAAGTTGCCACAACGAACTAGTGGCGCTCCCCCGACGCGGACTATTGTCCAGCTGCGCCAAGATAGAGTGCCGCTAGTTCAGTATCGCCAAAGTAAGTTGGTTCCTCGTCACGAGAGATCTTCTGTTTGCTATCCCAGACACTGCGAGCCAGTAGATCAGCGGTCTTAGCCTTCATGCCCACTGATTGGGCGGCCTCCATATTGCCCATTGCTTGGAACGTCTGGGCTGCGACTGTGTAATTACCAACAGCCTCGCGTAGCTTGTCACTTGCTTCAGTGAAGTACGTTCGGGCCTTTGTCTTGTCGCCCTTCTTTGAGGCGAACTCTCCAAGGAAGT
The DNA here is from genome assembly GCA_021498125.1 of Candidatus Thorarchaeota archaeon. Taxonomy (NCBI): domain Archaea; kingdom Promethearchaeati; phylum Candidatus Thorarchaeota; species Candidatus Thorarchaeota archaeon. The sequence goes on from JAIZWL010000001.1 coordinate 1,028,587, forward strand.
TGCTCTTTGCCGCCTGAAGGCGCATGAGATCTCCCTTGAATTTCATGACGACCCCCTGAAGCTGTTTGATCTGCGCATCAACATTGTTCTTTAATCGAATGTTCGAACCTGCTACATGTTGGAGTTCCAGTATTGATGCCTCAAATGCTGCTACTGCATGTTGGATCCTCTCAATGGTGTTGTCATGTGCCTTTATTGCATCGCTCATGTCTTCATTAATGTCCATGTCTGCAATATCCGCTTCCATTCTGTTGAACATGCTTGCTCGCTCTAGCTGTGTTCTGAAGGCCCATTGTTCTGACTGTTTTGCAAAGACTTGCGCTTCTGAGGCGCAGGATGTTGCAACTGCCAGTCTGCCAAAGTCACGCAGTTCTGTTGCCTTGTCTTTTGCCCCGATCTTTTGATAATACTCCGCAGCCTCTTCGGCGTGTAGATTTTCGAGAATCCGTGAGACCATGAATTTGATTCCCTGCTGAAGCTGTCCGCTGAGCTGGAATTGGATTACATACTTGAGGTTCTTGAGAACCGCAATAGTTCTGTTTCTCAGTCCTCTGATCTCATCATCTTCTTCCTGAAGGCTCAGTAAGATCCCCAGACTGGTCAGTCCTTCACGGATTGATACCAGTGCATCAGAGGGTGCACTCTCCATCTGTGCCACAGCCGAATCGATTGCCTTGTTAATATCCTGTACCAAACCCTCACGGCGGATGCTCTTTGCCAAATCGATCTGATCTATGATTCCGCTCATGGAGTCGCTGTTCTTCTTCAGCTTGTCTTCAATAAACGCAAAAATCCTCAAGTTCTCCCGAATCGCTCCCGTGAGTTCTCTACTCTTTGACAGTTTCTCGGCCTTTCTGAGGCTCTTGAAGATGTCCTTGAGCGTGGTGATCGCGCTGTCACGATCTTCGCTCTTTAGCAGGTCTGTTAGATTCCCTACAGTGGCCTCGGCCTTGCAGAACAATGCCTGTGCCTTATTGTGGTCCTTATCAGCCTGTGCCTGACGAGCATTGATCTCCAGTGCTGCAGTTTCAGAGAAACACTTTTCGGCTCTGCCAAAGGAGTCCGATGCCATCTGATACAACTTGGCAGCGTCCTCAAGATTTCCGGCACGCATCTGGGCATTTGCAATATCATTGTACGTCATGCCAAAATAGACTTCCGCCAGTCCTGATGTATTCGCCTTCCACGACTTGATCTTCTCAATCTCCGACTTTTCCGCGCCCGCTTTCTTTAGAGTCGGGATTGCTCCATTGTACAGGTCGGTTGCCTGTTCGTAGATGAATGCGTAGAGAATATCACGCCATACGAGTTCGTCAAAAGGATTGAATGCCTGCCTGAATGTGCTCTCATATCCTATTAACTCGTTGAGAAACTCATCATAGAACTCTGCCTCAGCGACGTTGTTCTTCCCCAAGATTTCGTCCAGCTTGGTCTCGACCTTGTCCCCTGATTCTTTGATGAGTTGATGGATCATCTTTCCAAGGGCCACTCGTCTGAGTTGCTGCGTGCCATCGGTCTTGACAGGAATCGCGCTGAACGATTTCTCTAACATAGTGTAGACCTGTGCCAGATGTTGTAATGCCGCCTTTTCCTTGTCCTCATGTTCTTCCTCGCTAAATGGTCCTGAGGCAGCAGCAGCCTGATGAAGCCACGACATTACTCTAGCCATCCAGATATCGGCAAGATTGTTCTGAAGTTCGGTCTCCAAGTCTGTGAGTGCCTTCTCAAGCTGTGCTTTTGTTTCACCCTCCGCATGCTTGATACGTTCTCGCAAATAGGCAATGTCAAAATCAACACCCATGACATTTTCGCTAAAATTGGCCAGTTCGTCATAGAGCTTTGTGAAAGCATCATGCATCTTGATGCGCCGTTTTTCAAGGCCCTCCTCATCGTCTATGTCATGCTGTGAGAATTCTCGTACAGCCTCCTGTGCGGCCTTGTTTAATGTGTATAATCTCTTTGTGTAGACAGTTATGTCCGATTTGGGAGTGGAACCTTTTTTGGATAGGGTGTTTGGCAAATGGCGCAACCTCCTTGACGCTTGATCACATTTGGCATCCTTGCCAATTCTATTGGTTCTTTGGTGGCATTCACTTAAAGACATGAAGGTATGAGAACGGTATGTCCCGCTCGTAATCAATGTCATCGTCATGCGTGTCTTGGCAACGGATTCAGATGTGATTAACTAGAACACTTACTCTTGTACTTAAGACTAACTAGGATTGAGTAAAACGAAAAATAGTGGATTGATGGCTGCGGCTCATCATCCTCCGGTATCTATTCTTTGATCGGTCGAAATCTGATCTCTCTACCGTCTCTGTACTTGACCAGCATCCCTTCCTCGACGAGTTTGTTGAGAACCTCACTCGTTCGAGATCGTGACTTCCCCCATCGCTTGGCCAACTCGGCCGCAGTCAGTCCCGTGTCTGCTCTCGTCAAGAGGTTGAGCAGTCGTCCCCAACTAGCATCTTCCAAGATCTTGTTCAAGCCTACTGATGTGTCATAGATTCCTGTGCTTACTTGAGGTGTCCCTCTCTTGGGTTCATCAATTTTCTGGGTGAGTCGAGTGACCGTGTCTCTTAAGGTCTGGACCGTCCTACGAAGCTCAATGATTTCCTGTTTGAGACGCTTGATCTCGCTACTCTCACTCATCCTGCTCCCTCTACATGTCCGAATAATCGATGTCTGTGATTACCCTGTTACTGTGCTTACGTTTCTTGATGTACGACTCGGGAAGTTCCTCGATCGAGAATGTCACTTCTAGAGAAGTCTTGTAGTATTCTGTTCCAGCCCCGTCTTCTGTGGCAAGAGTCATCTGTTCTCCTTCTGGAATCGAATCGGTCTCCTCCTCCAGAATTTGTTCAGCCTCACTTGTTAGAACATTTCCGCTCATCTGCGACTTGACTATTGCCTCTGTGGGGCTAGTCACCTGTATTGTTTCAGTTGATGCAAGCAGTTCGTATTCTGTCCGTCTTGACATCAGAACGTTTTGCAATATTTCTCGAGTGTCTTTCGAACACTCCTCGTGTTTGTGATGATATCCCATTGTGTTGCGCCACCGCCGACAATTATCGACAACAATCGACAACAATCGACAATCAACAACAATCACACTTCATGATATAAACCTTTGTACCTGTCACATACTGTCGGTGGTGATCTCACGTAAGCGAAGTCACTTGGCCGCTTGTCAGATCACTCGGTCTAATTCCCTGATAGAGTGCGCTGACCCACCGTTCGACGGCCTCTTGGTCCTGAAAACCGTCCATGCGCGAAACCGGCATTCCCTTCTTGAAGGCGATGGTGAGGGGTACCCCGAGGATCTTGAACCGATCGATTGGATCTTCAACGTTGTCGATATTCACTTTGGCAAAGAACACCTTCGATCTATATGTCTTGGCCAGTTCCTCAAGTACGGCCATCATCTGTCGGCAGTAGGGGCATGTGGTCCTGTAGAATTCCACAATGGAAGTTCGCGCCTGTCTTATTTGGTCTTGGTAATCTGCCTCTAGCTCATTCAGTTCGCCATTAGCTAGATTCTCGGAGCCGGACTGCATGGCCGCCTCCAAGCGTCGTGCCATTGAATCGATCTTTGAGCGGTCCTTTTCTTCGTTCATTTTCTTCCCGTGTCTTTCAAAATGTGACCTGATTAATGTTGTTAGGTCATTCCTCAGCAAGACTGCGGGCGAAGGTCATGTATCCTGTGTGGGCGACCATCCACGTTGTTGGGCGGGTCTTATTCTCGCGTACCATGATCTCTCGTTCCATGATCTCAAGTGTCTTGACCATACCCCATTTTCCGCTCTCACCCATTGCCTTGCAGGTCTTCATGACCTGTTCGATGGTGGGACTATAGCTGGCAAGCACATGACTTGGCTTGAGTGCCCTGTGTGCCTCGTCAACAAGGAGCCAAGGCGTTGCAAGATCGAGAACAACAGCGTCCACCTCGGTCTCGTGGATGCCCTCAAGGATATCTTGGTTGTACATGGTCACATTATCAGTGAGTCCGTATTTCTCAAGGTTCTTCTTTGCGCCGCGATACATGTCTTCACGGATCTCATATGTGTAGACTTGCCCCTCTCGACCGACCGCTCTTGCAAGAATTCCTGTTAGGGCTCCTGAGCCAGTACCTGACTCTACGACACGTGAGCCTGCACCAATACCCGTCTGAATAAGAATGGTGGCCGCATCCTTGGGATAGACTATCTGAGTGTTTCTTCCCATAGCGATCTGGACATCGGTTGGGCTTGGTCTGTGGATCTGAAACTCGTGACCCGAATGGCTCCGGACCCTGATCCCATACGGTCGGCCAATGAGGTCGTCATATTGAATGATCCCCTTGTTCGAATGGAATCCTTCTCCCTCCTTGACTCTACGTATCCAATTGCGTTTTGCGTCAAGGAAGATGTAGACAAGCGAGCCATCTTGAATAGTATCTGGCATAGTCAAACCGTTATCCGATTGGTTTTGAGTCTTACTTATTGGGACTGACGCGCCATGAGGGAACACAGCAAAAACACTTATCGCCATAAGGGTCAGTTGAGAACCGATGTGGTATGGGCGAACGTGATCCCGACAAGGTTCCCAGCAATCAACCTGATGATCTCATTCCTCTCATCTCGGAAGAGGTCCTTCCGTATCATCCTCCAGTCTTTGACCCTCTACAGCTCATTGTAGATCCCGAATTAGGCGTCATTGTCGGAAGGGCAAAATCTGACCATGCGACCTATGGTGCTAGGGGTCTTGGTTTCATTGGTGCTATTACGGAGTCGCACGAGGATATCTTGGAATCCCTGTATCGTACCCCCGTGCACCTCGATCTCAGTGATCCTCATGTGCTATTCGTTGCGGGAATTCGAGGTTCTGGAAAGTCCTATACCATGGGCGTTGTCGTGGAAGAGCTTGCACGTGCAATGAATCGTAGTGAGATCGAAGTTGCCGTAGTAGTGGTTGACACTGTTGACGTATTTCGACAGATGGTGGAGCCGAACAATGAACAGAGTGTACTATTGAAAAAGTGGGGTCTCTCGCCTACTCCGTTTCCGGCTAATATTTTCATTCCAAAGAAGGTGTACGATCGTCTTCCGGATGATGTCATCAAGCAGGGCCATCTCTCGCCTCTCTCTATTAGTCCTCGGTATCTCTCCCCATCTGATTGGGCCTTTGTCATGGAGAAGAGTGGGAGTCTCTCGACAACAATGGAGAATCTTCTTGGTGAGGTGATCGAGAGCCTCACGAAAGGTTATACGCTCGATGATGGTGAGCGAGTCCCCCCCAACCCCGACTACAGTATTGGGGACATGATGCGCTGTATACGCATGAATCCCGCCCTTGATGAGTTTTACAAGAAGGCCACTCGTATCGCATTAATTCAACGGCTCAGAAGCGCGCTCCGCTATGGTGTCTTCAGTCCCGGTGGGGTGAGCGCTGAAGATCTTGCAGTTCCCGGTCGGATAACGATTATTGATGTTGCTCCAATTGGTGACGCTGCCGACAGGGTCTTGGCCATTCTAACGAATCTCCTATGTCGCCAAATCCTACGAGCGCGTATGGAGTGGACTCCCGAAGGTTCTAGTGCACGCGATATTCTGCCACCGACTTGGTTGGTCGTTGATGAGGCACATACACTTGTACCTCGTTCTGGAAACACCCCTGCAAAGGATGCGATCATCAGCTATACGAAACTCGGCCGTCGTTTTGGTTGTAGTCTTGTACTGGCCACTCAGCAGCCCTCAGCAGTTGCGGATGAGGCGATCTCCCAGGCGGATCTGCTTGTGGCACATGCTCTCTCGTATGAGAGTGATATCACTGCCTTACAAAAACGTGCACCCGCTGTCATGCCCGAAGCGTTTCGTGACAAGTCCTTCATCAGTAGCCTTCCACGTGGTGTTGCTCTCGTCTTTGATCAGACCACCGAGAATAAACGTGGATTTATGATTCAGGTCCGCCCCCGATTATCACGGCATGGTGGCGATGATAGGCTCTCCTTCCTCTTTGCAGAACCTGCGCCTCCTGGTATTGAAGAGGTCTTGGATGAGGACATTACTCTTGAAGACTTGGGTTTCGAGGAGGAAGATGAGGAAGAAGAGAGTGAGGTTGCGGATGATGTGGTTGAAGAACCCCCTGCGCCTCTAGAGATCCCGCCTGAGCCAATCGTATCCTCTACTCCACCAGAGGCGAGTATTGATTCATTGCCGGAACCACCATCTATTGACCTCTCATCACTGGAATCTCATGAGTTCGGCCCGATGCCACAGGACCTGCTGGTGAAGGCGATAGTACGGCAACTACTCTACTCACCATTCTCGCATAAGTTTCTATTTGAGTTTGGTGCGAAGATTCATGAAGAACTCACGGTCTGCCGTGAGGGTGCCGATCCATTCAACCTTGCCAATGAGGTCCTTCAACAGTTTGTGAGTGCTGGGCTGCGGTTGGACTCGCTGATACACCAACATGGCTTTTCCTTTGTATTCGCTTCAAATGACGATCTGCGTGTTGCAGTGACAGTGGCCCACACATCACGGCGCTCCTGTGTAGCAATAGTCATGGTCGGCCCACGAAGGGCGATTAACTCCCTGATGCAGAAACTAGACGAGTGAGCAATGTTGAACAACTCGTCATCACGGAAGCTGTGAAAAGTTCACAGCCTTGTATTGGTGTAGGTAAACTAGATACTACGTAGTTTCAAGTCCGATAAACTCGTAGTTCGCCTTGGCCTACCACGTATCTGCTTATCGACTGTTCATGCAGAGCCTTGAAAAGCGGAGCAGTGGGGAATTACAGAAGATATAGGCCTTTGTAACACCACTTTTGGGACACCTTTTTATCTTCTTCTCTCGTATCTCTCTATCCGCTTCGCACTCCAGTACAGCTCTCCTTGCATCCGGTTCATCAGGAATGTGTGTGGCCGCTCTCGTCTATACGGTCCTTAATCGCTCGTTTACCGACTTTTTTTATGCAGAGTGGTACTATCTGCAGTTATCTAATATGTTATTTTCAAGAATAAAAATCCGAGAATTATCGGTATATATATATATATATCTCATTATGATGCATATCTACTCGAATCAAGGTTCGCTTGATTCATACTAGCGAGGGAATAACATGAAAAAAAGGGGAATATTTTTCCTGATAGTGGTTGCTCTAATATGGACTATTGCCAATATTCAAGGAGCGGCCGCGTATTCGAATACTGTAGCAAAGCCCTACGATTATGAAAACCACGATACAGGTTGGGGTTGTACCGCTGATGCGGACAAAACAACAGGTCTGACTCTTGCGCATGTGAATTGTTGGGGATCACCAACAAATGGTTGGGGCTCTGTTGGAGTAAATACAACTATTGGAACTGCGCATTATGTGACAGTATCATCAAGTGTCGAAATTACTGCATATCTGTCTACAGGTATTTTTGGTCATGCACAAGTTGATGTTTGGATTTACATCTATCAAATCAATAACGACAAGTCACTGACAGAACTATGGCATCATTGTGCTTGGACCAGTGGGGATATTGGCTCTTCACATACCAAGGCATATACCAGTTTTGCACCCTCTGTTTCAGCTACTACTGGTGATAGAATCAGTGGCCAGATATGCATCTGTATACGATTTGTTGCAGGCGGTGCTTATGGTGCCACCGTAGCACATACATCATCTGATCTGACAGGTTCTGCACGGATGATCGTGAGTTCCATAACGTGGTCGTATTGAGGGACTACAGACCCGATAGTAAGCTAATTAAATGGTGGGAGGTTGGTCACGACCGACTGTTCCACCCCACTTTTATTTGATAGGTCATTTGAGGATATTGGGAGGAATCTGATTGAACATTGAAATACAGGATGTTTCCAAGGTATTCGGTCGTGGCAAACAGAGAGTTCAAGCACTGAACGGTGTCACTTTAGAGGTCGAGGACCAGATCTTTGGGCTCATCGGCCCCAATGGTGCAGGCAAGACCACGCTCATTCGGATGCTATGCGGGCTTCTCAGACCTAGTTCTGGACGCCTCACAATTGGCGGTCTTGATTGCTGGGGCGATTCATTTAGAATAAAGAGACACGTCTCATTTCTTCACGAGAATGCCGAGTACCCCGCAGGAGTGTCCGCAGAAGACTATCTTGTTTTTGTGGGTCGTATCAGGGGCATGACTAAAACAGAGGCCGAATCACAGGCCTGTGAGTTGCTTGAATATCTTGGGCTCTCAGAGAACAAGGACCGCTGGATCATTAAATTCTCAAAAGGGATGCGCCAACTTGTCGGGATTGCCGCCAGTTTCATGGGTTCACCGAACCTCATCATCTTAGATGAACCTACTGCGAATCTCGACCCGAACGGAAGATTTCTGGTCCTGGATCTTGTGAGGCGCCAGCATGACGAGGAAAATACAGGATTTTTGATATCCAGTCACATTCTCCATGAACTTGAGAAGATCAGTACCGAGGTGGGCTTTCTCTTTCAGGGTCACATTATGGCCCGTGGGCGCCTCTCAGAGATCATCAAAGACCTGCCCTCCGGGAACATCATAGTCCGGGCCACCAAAATGGAGCAACTCTATGAGCTTGTCAAGTCACAATACGCTGAGGGAACAGTCCGGCTGCATGATGATGAACTCATTATCTTACATTCCGATACTCAGGAAGTCTCTCGAACGATCAATCGGGCCTTGCAAGAATGTGGCGGGGTCTTGATCGAGTTCCGACATGAAGAAGGGGATCTTGAACGGGCGTTTAAAGAACTTGCAAGGAGGTTGTCGGAGTGATGCGCGCCATACTGGCCCGACTACGACACAGGCCCTTCGAGAGGCTGATCCTCTCCTCGGAGACCCGACTCCAGTTCCTCCTCACGCTCAGGCTCACGTTCAAGTCCGTGTTCAATAGGAAATATGGTCTCCGCCTCGTCGTCCTGTTTACCATTCTGTTGTTGATGACTATTACCACTACAAGGTTTTATGCCCATTATCAGACCACTTTAGACGTATTTTTCATGTTCGTGGCGCAATATACTCAGTTCTCCTACTATGTGTTATACACCGTGATCCCAGTTACAGGCATGCTGTTCTCGTCTAAGGCCTTCAGGGCTCAGGTCCCGACCCTGACCTCTCATCCAGTTTCGAAAAAGATGCTCTTTGTGTCACGTATACTCGTAGTGGTCACTGTGACTGCGGTCTTTCAAGCGGTCTGTGGTATTGCAATACTAATCGAGAGGTGGACCCTGAATGGTAGTGGGCGATTATGGACTGTTGAGCCCTCTGGCATCTTCTCGTTTCTCGTCCCGATCATGATCACATCGGTCATAATCGGGATAGTCTTTACCAGTGTCATGACGCTCATCCCCCTATTTTTCAAGAAGACAAGTATCGCCTACGTCCTGAACCTCTTCCTATTATGGTCCTGGGACGGTCTTGCTGGTATCTGTCTGCTTGATGGCCTGTACAATAAACAGATCATCTTTGCGCCGGTAAGCCCGGCCGCCCTGACGCGGAACCTGTTCGTCCAGATGATGTATCCCGGTCAAATCCCCATCTCGGTGGTTGAAGGACACTTTGGATTTCAGTTCACACCCGCATTCCTGCTCGTCCAGATCGTGGTGACGGTTCTTCAGGTGGGTCTTTGTCTCTATATTGGCTGGCGTCTATTCGACCATAAGAGCCGAACGTGGTGATGGGAACACGATGAAGGCCTCCTCCTCATCCGCGCGTACAGACCACGGTGCAATGAGCGCGTCACGGATACTATACCTGTTAGTACTACGGCTGAGATCGCTCAAGAGGCCCTCCATACTGGCGGGCTATTTGGCTGCGCCCATTATCATTGCGATTGTGTTCAAGACGATATCAAAAATGGGCGAGATAGCCCTTGAGGACCCATTTTTACGAGTTCTCGCAAAATCGTTCCAGTTGAATATGGCCTGTTTATTGTTCCAGGCAGCAATCAGTTCCATCTTCATTGTGGACATCCTTGGTGGCGAGAGCAAGCATAACGAGGATCTGACGCTTCTATCAACACTACCACTCAGAAAAAGTGATCAGTTCATTACCGACTTTCTCTTGGGGCTACTGTGTGTATTTGTCCAGATGGGCATTCTCAATGCGACAATCGTCATAGTCTGTTCTTCAAGTAATACAATGTACTTGATCCCGTTGACTATCTGCGTGCTGTGGGCAGGTTCTGTTGGGCCGACAGTATTGATCGTTGCATTGACCCTCATGTTCATTGAACTGCTCTCGGGAACCGTTGCATATTTTGCAGCACCGATGGTATTCGTATCATGGCGGCTTCTCATCATTTTCATAGTCACCCACTACGAGACCATGTGGTCTGTCTTTGTCCTGCCCTCTACAATGATCTTGATGTTCGTAGCGACTCTCCCTGGTATATCTGGGACGGCTCTTATCGGCATAGTCTATCCTACAGTGACCACCACAGGCTATCTTACACAAGCACAGGGTATGTTATGGTCGCTTACTGTAGTGAGTCTCTGTGTGGCCGCATTAGTACACGAAGTAAAGCGGCATCTGGAGCGATTTACCTGAATAGGCTATAGCGATCGTCTTGTGCACCTTTCTGATAAAGCCACGATCGACCGAGTACGAAGTCCCCTCAGTCAAAGCCTGTGTTCCATTGTTCCAGCGATATGGTCACACTATGAGGGATATACTCTTAACGTTCAGTCCACTGTGAGCCTAGTCGAGACAGACTTTAATGGACCTGATGAAGGTGCCCCTGCACAACATCGAGCGGCTCAACTTCCTGGAGTGTAACGGGAGGTGAGTTTTCACACATAGTTGTCATCACGTCATTGCTTATAAGTAAAATACTGACCTGAGAAATTGGTGTACACTATGAGTGACCTTCGTCCACCCGTTAACCTGAAGATTGCAACGATGGTTGATCTTGCGAGAATGCTGGCAACATGGTCCCAGCGCGACCACCCTGCATCTCTGATACATTTCGAGAATGAGGGCAAACACATCTATGGCACCCTTCTCTCTCATCATGGGTATTATGAGATGTACGGCCTACCGTTATGGATCTATGTTGAGACCGATGAGGCTCCTGCGGGAAGCTTTCTGTCGTACAAGTCTCGACCAAAAGAAGAGATTCGTTTTGTTGAGACCATAGAGTCAGAGCCTATGGTGCTACATTTTCCGCTGGTCAATCTCTCAGAAAAGCTCTCTATCCTTGATCTGTAGAGCGTGACCGCGTGGACCAAAAGGTCCCTTTTGACCGTAGCCACTCACGTAGGTTTCGAAGAATCAGACCATGGTCGAAACCAAGATCCATGGTCTCCGTTTCTTTTATTTTAAACCACTTTGCCTCAGCAGCATCGTCGCCGCCCACTGGTTCTCCTTCAATCCGTTCGGCCACAAATACAACGGTCAATATGTGTTTTCGAGGATCTCTCTCAGGCGCACTATAGACTCCCAAGATGTCTACAAGCCTGACCGAGACCCCGGTCTCCTCAAGGACCTCCCTGACTGCGGCCTCCTCGGCGGTCTCACCATATTCGATAAATCCACCCGGCAATACCCATGAGCCCTTGTGCGGTTCGTGGCCGCGTTTCACGAGAATGATATTCTCTCCGTCTATGATTGCAACATCGACTGTTGGTGTGGGACTACGATACATCAATACATCTCCCTTGGTGATGCTCTGGCAAAGTTGACAAGTGTGATTATTGCAAAGATTAGAAATGCAAGCCAGACGACTAATGTGACGATGAGTAGATTGGTCTTGAAGAAGATCTCGACGAGCAGGAACAGCACGACTATTGTGAGGTTCGAGGCCCCGCCTAGGGTGCTGCTGTCCGCGACACCGAGAGCACGCTTGACGATTATCAGAATCACGACGATTCCGAGGGATACCCAGTTGATGTAGGTTGTAAAGACCCATGACATATCAAGGAATGGCAACACACCAAATGGCGTAATGATTGGTGGTAGGTAGACTATGGTGAACACGATAAAGAGAAGTGCCTCCATCAGTCTGATACGCCCTGTTGGTGGTTCAGTGTAGATGGTGCCAAGGAGTCCCTTTTCATACTGCTGAGCCCCGAAATAGATGAAGTGGATGGGTGCTCCGATACTTAAGGCGTTGACGAGGCACTGTGCTATCCCGTATACGATTCCAAATCCTGATGTGCTCCACGTCGTTAACATGAGATTCCAGATCTGGAGATACTGTGGGATGAACGCAAGCATGATGTACCCCGGGAGGATGCATAGTGCAATTGCGATGATTCCCGTGATGATGGCGGCGAACCTTCCAAGATTGAATTTTCCTACAGCGATCGCGTGTCCCATATTTCCTGCAAAGACCAACCCACCTATTACTGCAATCGGCGCACTAATGATGGGCATTACAAAGAAGATCATCACAAAGGCCGCATTGAGTCCGTAAAACACCCTCCAGCGGAGAGGGACTGCTGTTGTGCTCTCTCTCAACAGATAGATCGTATTTGATATACGGTATCGATTGAAATAGAGAATTCCCACCCATGTCACCGAAAAGACTGTCGGGACGATAATATTGTTGAATAATATATTGAGCAGTGGCTCCCCAAATGGTGTGATCTGAAAGGGGAGTACAAACATGAGCAGGAAGAAATAGAACGGTGTGGCAATCCACAGTGCTACAACAATAACGCGAGTCATTAACCAGTCTGGGCTCATCCGACCACCGTTCTAAAGGAGTCCTCCGCATCTCATATAAGTATGCTCGACATTGTATTAGATAGCATTACGGAGGGTTCTCAATGCTAAAGAGGAAGCTCTCGGCCGCCGCATATGTTCGAAAGACACGGCTTATCGTGGGTCTTGACCTGACAGTCTCCTTTCCTGTTGGGGGCGGGCCAATCGTCGAGTCAGAGAAGCAGCGTATTGAAAAGGATGCACTGAAGATCATCTCGGAGACTGCGGAGTCTGTCGTGGCCTTCAAGATCAATCGTCATCTTCTTCTCCCCTTGGGGCTGTTTGATCGGATTCCACGAATACTTGATGCAATTCATGATCAGGGTCTTCCCGCAATCATGGACTGTAAGATCAATGATATCGGGAACACGAACGAGGTCATCACTCGCTATTATCTTGATGCGGGTTTTGACGCAGTGATAGCGAACCCTTTTGTGGGTTGGGATGGGGGTCTCGCACCCGTGTTCAAGACCGCCCGTGATCGCAAGAAGGGTGTGATTCTCCTATGCTATATGTCGCATCCCGGTGCCAGTGAAGGATATGGACTCATGGTTGCCACTGATGAGAAGAAGAAAAAGCATGATGCTTTCTATAGGGTCTTTGCCAAGAATGCTCTACAATGGGAGGCTGATGGGGTCATCGTTGGTGCGACAGCGCCGGACAAGATACGTGAGGTACGACAGATTCTTGGTGATGAGGTTCCTATCATCAGTCCCGGTGTTGGGGCACAAGGTGGAAGCGCCGCCGATGCCATCAATGCGGGGGCCAGTTACATCATTGTTGCACGTTCGATCATCAATGCCCCTGATCCACGGGCGAAGGCACAGGAGATCGCAGCTCAGACTTGGAGCCAGTAAGATGTCTTTCATTTGTTGGTGTGCCTCTTTTCATATGTACACTCTTGTACAACGACGCTCGGATAGTAGCAGTCCATTGTCATCCCCATCAGAAACAGATAAAGGACTCATACGTTCGCCACACCTGTACATGACTATGTATCCGTTTAGCGCAAGTGTTTTCTCACACTATGGAGCGGACAGATAAATGAATGGTGAAAATAATTTTGCTCTGGCCACTTGGACCAGCTTTATTGCAGAATCACAGATTCGTGCTCTCTTAAAGTACAAAGTGAAATATTATTTTGCTGGTGGGAAGCCCGGTGTTATTCCCACTGATGCCTTTTCACAGATCCTGGCTGATCTCAGCGAGCTGTATAAAGAGAATCCCGCTCTTGCCATCGAGGACCTCAATTATGGGCCGACTGGTGGTCAACCGTGGTTTCTCAAGACTCTTGCAAAGCGTCTTCATGATGTACGTGGCATCCACATAGATCCCGAGACCGAATGGGATGCTGTGTCGATCACAAATGGGTCACAGCAGGCGCTCTATACCCTGTTGGACACGTTGATTGATCCCGGCGATGTCATCATCACTCCCTCTCCCTCATACCTTGGCTTTCTCGTTCCAGCAGTCAAACTTGGCGCGAGGTTAGTCACGGTGCCAACCGACCTTGATGGTATCATCCCCGAATTTGTTGAGAAGGCTATCCAACTATCAATGATCAAGTTCGGCAAGACTCCAGACATGCTCTATGTTGTCTCGGACTCTGATAACCCCAAGGGCACTACATTGCCTATGGACCGCCGACGGGCTCTCTTTGATATCTGTGAGAGTCATAACATACTTCTTGTTGAGGACTCTGCTTATGCGGAGATCCAGTTCAAGAAGACACCCCCTGCCATCAAGACCCTTGACAAGGAGAATTCTCGGGTGGCTTATCTGGGTACTACCAGCAAAGAGGCTGCGGTACTTCGGGTTGGCTATTCAGTGTTACCTCCAGCCATCAAAGAACAGGTCTTGAAAGACAAGGGCTATCTCGATCTATGTACATCCACTCTTGTCCAACGCATCTTGGATGAATACTACTCCAAGTATATCGACGAGGCCATGCGGAAAGGCGTTCCTGAATACGAGCGTCGGTACCGCGCTATGGCAAAGGCGATGGACGAATCGTTCCCTGCTGGTGATAGGACCGATCCCACTGGTGGCTTCTTTATCTGGTGGGAGAGTGAAAAGAAGGACTTTGACAGCAAGAAGTTCATGATGGACGTTGCCATACCAAATGATGTCCTCTTCGTGCCAGGAGGTCCCTTCTATCCGATTACAGGCTATAGCATAACCGAGGACGGTACCGATTTAGTTGAGAGCAAGGCCGAACCTAACACAATGCGTATTGGTTTCTCCTATGCGACAGAAGATATCATTGAGATGGGTATTCCCCGTCTTGGTAAACTCTTGACAAAGGAACTCGGATAGAGATCATCTCTCTGTCCGTTTCTTCTTTCTTTTATTATATCGAGAAATTGATGAATTGGGTTCCACCATTTTTCAGTTCACTAATGTATGCTCTCTCATACGGCCCAAAGAGATCCGGGAACCCCGAATTGATCGCCCACTCTATCCATGACCATGACGACTCCTGTGACATCTTCCCTGTTGCCCATCGTCCAAAGGCCCAGCTGAGGTATCGCTGAACGTCCCTTCGGTCTTTGAGTAGAGTTTCTTGTTCCTCTCCATTCATCTCAGCAAGCCTCTCTCTCAGTGAGTTCTCAAAATCATTTATCTCTGCATACCGCGTATAGATGAATGAATGGAGTGCGAGGGCTGCCTCGTTCATCTCATCGAATCGTTTCTTTCTTCTGAATTTACTGATCTTCCCGACAAGTTTGAACAGGCCCCCTTCATGTAAGGTGGGAATCCCCCTCTCTAAGAGGCTCTTTCCCAACCGCTCGCCCCATGGAGTATTGAAGAATAGGCGTGTGTATTTTACAAAGGCCGGATACGGTACACCAATATCTCTTGCAGTAGGAATCACTTGGCCATAGTATGCGGTCTCACCGGGTCCCCCCACATGGACCGCCACAGGAATGATCGTGTCAATGACAAATTGCCTTGAATCAACTCGTAGTGAGAGATCCTGTGCGTATTCGCTCAGATCCGGATCGTTCTTTGAGACCTCAATCTCGATGGTAGAGTCGCAGACGGGGCATTTTCCGTACAGTACTGCGCGGTCCCCCTCTGTTCTGTAATGTAACCGGGCTCTTGCACGATTGCACTCTTTTTCAGGGCACTCGTAAAAGAAGGGGACATAATCCTTCTCTCTCCGCCCCAGCCCCGTCTTGAAACCATTCTCGAGAATTAGATCTGTGGCCCTCTGTTGCGAACGAAGGAATTTTTCTCTCACATCTGCTCGTAGCATGAATTCTAGGCCCTTGACCAATAGCGGTCGAATCTTCGGATTGGCCGCAGGAAAGAGCGGCATTCCAAGATCTCCATTTATGTTGAGGAGATGCCCAATTATTCTTGCACCCCACTCACCAAGGCTCTGTGAATTGACAAAGGCCCATCTACACACGGAGAGTGCCTGTTCAAGTCGTTCTTCAAATAGGTCTCGCACATGACCATCCAAGAGCTTGAAGAGTGGTCTATATCCCTCACGAATGTTGTCCTCTACAGTCCGGTACCATTCTATATCTGGCAATGGCAATGCATAGACTGGTGAGTTCTCATACCCTTCTGGCACGGGAATGCGGGCAAGAGTCCCCTCATGTCCATATAGCGGGGTCCTCATGTGTGTCAGTTCTGGTTGCACTTCATCATAATCTGCTACACAAAAGTATGCGCCTGCTGAGATCCCCTGCTTGTTGGCAAGGGATGCGATTTTGAATGCGGTTGCAGCCTTATTGAGAATAAATGCGGGGCCTCCAAGAGTCACACTCTGATGTGCTGCCTCTATCCCTCCATTTGTCAATTGTACTATGGTCTTCTCGACCTTGGGAGTCAAGACACCCAATCTCTTGTTGGCCGCTCGGATCCCTCTCTGAATCTGCCGAGTTCTCTCTTCAGAGAACCAGTCCATTTGTCTATATCGCTCAATAATTGGTGGAATTCGTTCAACGGTTTCCTGCATCGTCTTGGGAGGCAAGTCATAGATCTCTCTTGCTAGTTGCTCGTGTTCCCCCTTCCAGATGAATGCATCATAGACTGAAACAATGCTGGGTTGCATCTGCATCTCTCCTCTTCATTGCAGGACTGATTGAAAGACCTGTTCATACATCGGGACGATCTTGGAGGCTGCAAACGACTCTTCGACACGTCTCCTTCCGGCCTTGCCCAATGCCTCTCGTTTGGAATCGTTCTCGAGTAATTCAATGATTGCTCCTGCAAGCTCTTCTGGTTCGAAGGTCTTTGTGACTATTCCATCAATTCCCGGGCGGACCAGCTCAGGGATCCCTCCTGCTGGCGTGGTGATCACCGGCAGACGGCAGCTCATTGCTTCAAGGAGGACAAGTGGCATGCCTTCCAGGGTTGAGTTGAGAACGAACAGATCAGCCGAACACATGATCTCTCGCATATTGCTCTTGATGCCAAGCAAGTGGACATTATCACAGAGGCTGAGTTTCTCAATCCTCCTCTCGACATCGATACGTGTTGGGCCATCACCTGCGATTATTAGTCTGGTTCGAGGATGATGATCGACCACGATTCTCATCACATCGATCAGGTCCACTACACGTTTGACAGGTCTAAAGTTAGAGGCATGAAGGATGACCTTTTCTTTCGGGTCGATATTCTGTGTGTCATCTCTTAGCGAGACGCAGCCGCTCTCTACAGTCAGTCGTATTCCCTCAAGATGTGTGAACTTTGAGACATCAATGAAGTTCGGAATGACATGTATCTCTCGTTCGATTCCCAGCTCGTCGTATGCTTTTTCTCTGAGAAACTCCGAGACCGCAGTAACTGCATTAGCCTGCTCAATCACGTATTTGACAACTGGTCTATATGCCGGATCCACTCCAAGTGTGTGAACATCCGACCCATGAAGCGTGACCACATAGGGAATGCCCGTTATCTCACGAGTCATGAATGCAGACATAGCATGTGGAATTGCGTAGTGGGAGTGGATGAGGTCCAGATTGGCGCTCCGTACGATCTTGATTATCTTAGAGGCAAGTGCCATAGAATACGGCGATCCCACATCCTTGAACAGTGGATAGTCGAAATTGTCCACAAGATCAACATAGACTCGTGGGGTCTGCTCCCACATGAGAGAGAATGGTCGTTGGTACGAGATGAAATGAATCGTATACCCTATCTCAGCAAGGTGTTGTCCAAGTCGTGTGGCCACATAGCCCGAGCCACCTACAGATGGATATAGATTCACTCCTATTCTCACATAGTTCACCTACTGAAGTCTACTCCCTCTACTCCCTCCCGATAATAAGCACAATGATATGGTCAACATTGATTAAGCGCGACCGCTACCTTCTTCTCATGCCAGCCTCTGATGACTCGATCCTTGTTGTCTGCGCACATCCCGACGACGAATCTATAGGGGGCGGAGGCACTATCGCCGCACATGCCGCACAGGGTCATTCTGTAGATGTCCTCTGTCTGACCGGGACCGAGGTGAGAAACAGGGAGCTACGAGAGGCTTGCCGTGTTCTTGGAGTGCGCGACCTGTACGCGTGTCTTCGTGCCGATTTTGAGATCGATCTGTCACTGGTTGATGACGTGGCTCAGACAATTCTCAAATCCCGCCCTCGGATCATACTCACGCATTCTCCCTCTGACTACAATCGTGGGCATGTGATGTGTTCGCAGATCGTGAACGAGGCAGTGGAATGGGCCTCACATACCACAATGTTCGAGAACGCTCATCGAGTTGAGCAGGTCTATCATATGGAGATCAACTCGTTGCTCAATCGTCCTACGGTCATGGTTGACATCACGCTCCATTATGAGACCGCATTACAGGCATTGCAATGTTATTCCTCACAGATACAGAAGGCCGATGGGTTCTATCCGCGACTCTACGATTCCCGAACTAGACTTCGTGGAGTTCAAGCAGGATGTCAACGGGCCGAGGCCTTTTCATTACACGTACCAATTCATGCAGGGCCGTTCTATCCATCAAATAATGTGCGTTCTCTGTTCTGAGAACTGTTCGGCACTCTATTCTTCTGTTGCCTTCTGTCTTCTGGCAGCCAATAGCATCTTTAATTCGCCCATCATTGTCGTGGGTCCGCTTGGTGCCTTTGGCGGAGGTGGTTTGGGTGTAGCAGCAGCGGCAACTGGTGCGGCAGCCCCTGCACTGGGTGTTGAACCACCACTGGCAGCAGTAGCAGGTGCGGTCCTGAGATTTGCGATCTTGTTCTGTAAGGTATCAATTCGAGAATCGAGGGTCTGCATTTGTTTCTGGACCTCGTATACCTGAACCTGAAGTTCGCTAATTGCCTCTACTAGTTTCTTTGTAATTGTACTGACGACCTCTCCAAGACTACGAAGTTTCTCTTCGGTCGGATCTTGCAAGGCCCATTCAAATTCTTCTTTAATGAAGTCGTCGTCACCCATTTTGCAGACCGTCCATATGCAGTGTTCAGCCTTGGACACGAGACCCCGATGCGCCCAAGAACAGTGTTAGATCTTGGCAGGAACGGTCGTGTTCATTTTCGTTCGACCTCTGCAATGTATCTCCCACCGGAGTATCTGAGCATCCGCTGTCCTTCTGTCCAAGTATGTTCACGTGTGTTGCTATTTGCAACCTATTATCAAATTGAATCTTCCCGTTCTTGCTATAAACATTGTTGGGAGGGCTATGCTCTTTTCACGATACGGCCTCTTCGACGACTCTTTTTGCGCGATCTAGAATGTCATCGACTATCTCTGCTCGTGGCCCCTCGCAGGTGATACGGATCACTGGTTCTGTGCCTGAGGGTCTCACAAGCACCCATCCCTCTTTCAGAGTCATTCCCAGCCCGTCAACTGTCAAGAGATCAACAAGGTCGGGCATCTGTTGAGGGAATAGTTCTGCCAACTGTCTCATGACCTCGCTCTTGCGCTCATTCGGGCACGGGATCTTTGTCTTTTTCAATGGGTAGACCGGTATCTCTGAGATGAGGTCTCCAAAAGAGCGTCCAGTTAGCGCCATCAGTTCAAGGATCTTACAGGCCGCGAGGAACGGTTCTGGAGCCATATGCAACTCTGGAAAGATGAACACTCCACAGGCCTCGCCTCCAAAGATGGCGTTGGTCTCCTCCATCTTGATCGCCACTTGGATATCACCGACTGGAGTGCGAATGATCTTGCCACCCGCTTCTGTCACGGTCTCATCAAGGGCCAGTGAACTGTCTACGGTTGTCACAATGGTCTTGTTCTTGGACTCCTTGAGCATGGTCTTTGCCAAGAGCGCTATTGTCCTGTCGCTCCGGATCACCTCTCCCTCTTCGGTCACAAAGACAACACGATCCGCGTCCCCATCGTGGGCAATTCCCAAGTCGGCACCTGCTGTCTTGACAAGGTTGGCAAGGTCGCCCAATGATGACTCATCGGGTTCGGACTTGCGACCGGGAAAATGGCCATCCGGTTGACTGTTGATACTGATGACCTTGCATCCGAGTCGCTGGATCAAATAGGGGGTCAGAACGCAGGACGCACCATTTCCCGGGTCTACTACGACCTTGAATTGTCTCTGTGCAATTGCCTCACTATCACAGTGACCGAGCAACTGCTCGATATGTTCGTCTACAGCGGTCTCTATTATGCCCCTTCGCCCAAGGCTGTTCCACTCGGCGACCTGAAACTGTCTGCTGGTGTAGATCTCTTCAAGTCTTCGTTCTTCTTCTGGTGCATATCCTCTGCTATCTCCTCTCCAGAACTTGATCCCGGTATATTCAGGAGGATTGTGAGATGCTGTGATCATCACACCTGTATCAAACTCGTGGAGTCTGGTGGCGAAGGCAAGCGTGGGCGTCGGTAGAAGCCCTGCATACTCAACATTCACTCCGGTGGACATGATTCCCGCAGCCATTGCATCCGCGATCATCTTCCCCGTCATGCGTGCATCATGTGCCAAGAGCACGGTTCCATCTTTCAAGTATGTGCCAAGAGCCTTCCCGAGATCAAGAGCCATCTCGATATCAAACTCTTTTCCATAGATCTTTCTGATACCTGTGGTGCCAAATAGCTTCCCGGTCATGGTCGCTCGTAATATGCACTGTTGCCCCTGGTCAAAAAGATAACTCAAGGGACTTTTCATAATATCCCGAATACATCTATATTCAGACCAAAATGTCTCTCACTCAGTGATCTTCTATGCCGTTCTTTGAATACAATGGTCTCAAGCTTCATTATATAGATGTGAACAACTGTGACTCTCAGTGTGGTCTTCCAGTAGTTCTCGTTCACGGCGCTGGATCATCACATACGATCTGGACTCTTCAAATCGAGGAGTTCAGCAAGAACCGCCGAGTCATCGCGCTTGACCTCTCTGGTCATGGCCAGTCTGAAAAGGCTCAAGGCGAGGCTGACATCATTAATGGGTTTGGCCTTGAGATTGGCGCCCTTCTTGACAATCTTGGACTTGAGAAGTTTGTGTTGGTGGGGCACTCAATGGGCGGTGGTGCCGTTATGGCCTATGTTCTGAGTCGTCCACAACGTGTACCAGTTGCGTTAGGTCTTGTTGATACTTCTCCTGATCTCGACCTCTCCAAACTGGCACCTGGCCTCTTTATCGAGACCATAGAGAGCTACCTGTTTCTCATTAAGAAACGAGTGACCGACAAAGAGTCAATGGCATACAAGATCTGGAAGGCCGAGGAGGATCGTAAACGGGAGCATCCTGAGATGGTTCAGCGGGATCTGCGGGCGTGTGATCGGTTTGACATCTCCGACCGGGTGCATGAGATTGACCTTCCAGTCTTTGTCATTCATGGGGATGATGACGACATTATTCCCCCTGTGATTGCAGAACAGCTTGTCAAGGAACTGCCCCGTGCGGATATTGCTATTGTCCGAGGCTCGGATCACTGCCCTATGGTTCAGCAACCCACGGAGTTCAATAGATTACTTGGTAAGTTTTTAACATGGGCCGACCGTAAATTTCTCGGGCAATAAATTGATGTGCAACGAAGTGTTGTTAATATTGTCAAAGTAGTTGGCCACAAAAGATTATTAACGCGGGAATAGACCTAAGCAGTTAGTCGTCCCAACCAATAGGTGAATATGGAATGAGTAGTACCTATGATTACCTCTTCAAGGTCGTTGTATTAGGCGAGGGCGCTGTTGGAAAGACGGCAATTGTTACTCGTTTCTCACACGGTTTTTTCAGAACTGACTATCGCACTACCATTGGAAGCCAATTTGCCGTGAAAAACCTCGAGATTGCCACAAAAGAGGGTCGCCTTACTGTTAAATTACAGATATGGGACGTAGCGGGGCAGTCGCGTTTTCAGATCCTTAGACCCATGTACTATCGTGGTTCGAGTGGTGGGCTTCTGGTATATGATGTGACTCGTCGAAGGACGTTCATTGTTCTTGAAGAGTGGCTCTCAGAACTTGAAAAGGCAGTGGGAAAGACCATACCTCTTGTTCTCGTTGCTAACAAGACCGATCTTCCTGACAGAGTCATCTCGGTCGAAGAGGGGCGTGAGTTCGCAAAGAGCCATAACATGCCCTATGTGGAATCTTCAGCAAAGACGGGTGAGGGCATCTTGGATGTCTTTGAGCAGCTTGCGAAGATTCTCGTTGATAACCGTCAAAAATCCCATTAGCAAGCGATTATTACGTACCAGCCATTTTACAGGTAGAGACTACCATGGCCAATCCTGACGAATACTATGCAGCTAATACTATCCCCCCTATCGCTTGGGCTCTTGACCTCTATCTAAAACATAAGGGGCGTTTCAAAGAGCAGAAGATACTGGAGATCTCCTTTCCAGCGGGGCATCACAAAGAGATGATGAAAAAGAAGGGGGCTCATGAGATTGCTGTCTGGACCGCGCACAGTCAGATCTGGGCACGGGCCCGCTGTACGGTCACTAAGGATTGCAAGTTCAATAGTCAGCGTGTTAATGGTGCAGATCGTGAGGGGATCAAGTCCTTACCGTGGGACGAGATAGATGGGCAGAAATTCTTTCCTGCTATCCGCAGATGGCTCCTTAAGATGGATCTTGACTTTGCCCTGTTTATTCGAGCACTCAATACGGTCTGCGATAAGCGGGTGGAGCTTCCCCTGACGACCCAATATGGCAAGACTTTCGAGAAGTTTGATGCTTACCGAAGAAAGCGATGGCCTAAGGATGTGACTCCGGCCGATAAGGAGAAATTTCTGGAAGAGGTACTCTTGCGTGTTGCGTTCTGGTTCCAGACGGCTGCTATAGTGGGGGCGTTGAAGTAGTCATCACCAGTCACTGTAATGATCTAAATTCTCCAATTCGTTTCAACAAGCTAACATCCCTTACAAGATCGCTGCAGCTGCTGATGTATGGGCTCACTAAACGAATAGAACTCGGTCTTGCGATAGAGTAATTTTGGAATGCCGATGCTACTTCATCCATGGCTGACTATTCTCTTCTTCATAAACAGGCGCGTCATGATATTCGTGTCTGTATTCAGGCGTGGTCTGAGACATTTCGCGGCATCCTTGGTGACTCGGTCGAGTACATGTATGCTAAAGGCTCCGCGGTCAAGGCGTGGGATTCCCCTATTGACTATGTGCCTATGCTGAGCGACGTGGATATCCACATCTACTTTCGAGATGACACGGATTTTTTCACAGGCCATGATGATCCACTTCAACGGTCGCTTGATATCCTTGTGGAGCATGAACGACGTTTCAAGGCAATCGAGCCGCATCCTCTCCATTATCCGCGGTCTCAGATCACAGTCCTCAACACAATGATGCATGAAGAGTGGTACACACCACCTCGGCTCGCGGATATTCGCCCCGTCTTTGGTACTCTCCCTCCCGAGAAGCAAGTCCCCCCTGAAAAAGTCCGATTCGTGGACCGGTGGCGTATCGAAGAGTACGAGCCAATCGTCCAGGGGATTCCTCTCAGTCTTGTAGATCGGTCCGGTCCTGACTACTGGGTCCTTGTCCGACGGTTGAGCTGGCGAGTGTCTCCTGCACCATTCCGTCTGCTCACACAATCTCATCCTGATCCGCTTGAGGTATGGAGCTGGAACCGAACACGCATTCTGCAAGAGCTTGAGGCGAGAGGGTATGATGATCTCGCCTCTCACTATCGTCAATATTACGAGGCTGGCTGGGATCTATTTTTGTCTGGTCTTGAGAGTACCACTGCCTATAGACAGATCGTGGCTCATGGTTATCATGTGCTACAGGAGACCCTTCGTATTCTTGGTAGACTGTGATGTATGTGCTCATCACAATGGATATAGCCTCAGCAGACACTCAAACGTTCCTTGGTGGAGGTCTAACCAATGAAACTAGGTCTTCTTGTAAATCCAATCGCCGGAATGGGCGGCCGAGTCGGACTGAAGGGTACAGATGGTGTTCTTGATGAGGCGATCAAGCGAGGGGCAGAACCAGTTGCTCCAATTCGTGCCAGCGAGTTTCTTCAAGCACTCAAGTCCTTAGGTTCTATCCAAGATATGCAATTGAATATCATCACTTGTCCCGGCGCAATGGGCGAAGACCATGTACAAGCGAGCGGTCTGCCCTTTGAGACGGTCGATGCCTCCATTGGCCAACCAACCTCTTCGGCCGATACGCGAGCGTGTGTTGCAGCTCTCTATGCAGCAGGAGTTCGCCTTCTCATCTTTGTTGGCGGTGATGGGACCGCCCGCGACATTCTTGATAGTGTAAATGAGAACGGTCTTGATGATCTACTTGTCTTGGGTGTCCCCTCCGGAGTCAAGATGTACTCAGGCATCTTTGTCGTCAATCCCAAGGATGCAGCTGAGGTCGTCCGGCTGGTCTCTCAGGGAACCGCCCATCCTGCCGACTTTGAGATTATGGACGCTGATGAAGAGGCTTACCGTCAAGATCGATTTGTCATCAGATTGTATGGTTATCTCAAGGCTCCCGCGGTCCCTGCTCGTTTTCAGGGCGCCAAGCAGGCAAGCCCTGAGACCGTCAACGAACATGAGGCGCAGGAATCAATTGCGCGTTATATAATTGATAATATGGAATCCGGCGAGATGTATATCCTTGGCCCTGGCACGACAGTCAAGACACTTGCTGATCTACTTGAGATCAAAAAGACAGTCCTTGGAGTCGATGTCTATCACGATGGAACCGTCTATAATGACGTGAACGAGAAGCGCTTGCTTGAGTTGGTCAAAGACCCCAAAACGACATGGATCGTGGTCTCGCCAATTGGTCATCAGGGTATGCTGTTTGGTCGTGGTAACCAGCAGATTAGCCCCAAGATCATCCGGCTGGTCGGTAAGGACCGGATTCGCGTTCTTAGTACTCCGGGCAAGTTGAAGGGGATTGAGGGGAAGACCCTGAAGGTTGATACAGGCGATCCCGAGGTCGATGAGATGTTGAGAGGGTACATCCGAGTCATCACTGATTACAATGAGGTTCGTCTGGTGAAAGTAGAATAAGGATGATGTTCCAATTATCCCATATTCGAGGTGATTGGATGATCGTGCTCATGTCCGACTTTGGCGAGTCCGAATATGTTGGGATGATGAAGGGAGCAATCTATGGCATCTGCGAAGATGTCCGTATTGTTGATCTGACTCACTCTATCACACCGCAATCTGTGATCGAGGGTGCATGGGTCCTCTTCAGGAGCTACAAATTTTTCCCGCCACGAACGATCTTCGTAGCAGTGGTGGATCCAAGTGTTGGAAGTGGGCGAGGTTCGGTCTTGGTCAAGACAAAGAATTACTCCTTTATTGGCCCTGACAATGGACTACTGTTCCCTGCTGCGATGGATGACGGTATCGAACAGGTATTCTCAATAAAGGTCTTGGACTCCGATGCACCGACCTTTCACGGGCGAGATGTGTTTGCAAGGATGGCCGCCTATCTGTATAAAGGTGGAGCGAGTCGTAGACTGGGAGAATACATTGATGGTCTGAAGGTCCCACTGGAGTTTCATCTTGATGGTCGTGAGGGTCAAGTTGTGCGGATCGACCGATTTGGGAACATTGTCACTAATCTACCGCCTCTCAATAAGGCAACATACTCTCTTCGTCTGAATGATGTTACGCGTGATATCTCATGGCACCCAATCTATGCAGAAGGCCCTGATGATGATCTGTTCCTTATCACAGGCAGTGCTGGCACTTTGGAGATCTCTATGAAGAACTCGTCGGCCGTTAAGGTACTGGCAACACAACCTGGTGATATTATCCGGATCAAATAGGTGACCTATATTGAACCATGGCCTCTCCGTGATTGGAGATTCAGCCACATTAGTCTTAAAAAGTATCATTTATGATTAAATCTGTTCAACTAATTTGGATGATATCTATGTCAATTGAAGACGCAATCAAGGTTGCCCAGCGTCACTATGATCTTCTACAACAAGAGGACAAGGTGAAGTGGGCCGAGACTATCTGCAAGAGTAGACGAAAAGGCGCTGTTAACAGGACACGTGGTGACTCCGCGGACTTCTGGTGGGATACTGGTCGTCGCTATTGGGAACAGTATGGTGTATACTACAAATTTGATCACGTGGACCGTGAGAAACCTGACTACTGCAAACTATTCTTTAAACGTTTCAATCGTGATGGCTCTCAAAGGGGTCAGCCAGTTCCTATCCACCTCATCAAGGAAGATGGAGAGTGGAAGGTCGAGACCGGCTCGTATTAACAGCTTCTTCTGACGGACTTGTGGTTCGTCAGTGTTTCCTTTTTTCAAAAAATTGATGGCCGATAGAGCATAGCTTATGAGCAATTGTGCTTTTTTTGTACACAATACCTCCATGAGGTCTGAACAGCTGGTGTCCTTTAGCATGAAGCAAATAACTGAGGTAGCAGAGCGGGCTGGAATCCCCGCTGAATTTATCGAGCCTTATGGTAAATACATGGCAAAGATCGATCTCCGTCTACGCAAGACCCTTGGCGAACGAAAGGGGAAGCTCATTCTGGTGACTGCAACCACCCCTACCAAGGCAGGTGAGGGTAAGACTACGACATCGATCGGCCTCTCAATGGCCCTCAATAAACTGGGTCATAATACAGTCGTCACTCTCCGCGAGCCTTCGCTCGGCCCGGTCTTTGGCGTGAAGGGCGGAGCTGCTGGAGGCGGCAAGTCGCAAGTGCTTCCTGCTGAGAGAATCAATCTCCTGTTCACTGCGGACTTTCCGGCAGTGAGTGCAGCACACAGTCTTCTCTCGGCGATGATTGACAATCACGTGTATCACGGAAACGAACTCGGTATTGATGTTCGTCGTATCTATTGGCCTCGCGCAGTGGACATGAATGACAGAGCACTACGTAACATCATAGTCGGTCTAGGTGGTCGGAAGAACGGGTATCCCCGAGAGGAGTCGTTTGTCATCACGCCCGCCTCTGAGATCATGGCCATTTTAGCACTCGCCAAGGACTATCCTGATCTCAAAGAGCGATTGGGTCGTATCCTTGTTGCGCGAAATCATGATCTCAAAGAGGTCTTTGCACGAGACCTCAGAGCAGAGGGTGCCATGAGCGTCATACTCCGAGATGCAATGAAACCCAACCTTGTACAGACCTCCGAGGGCACTCCTGCAATAATTCATGCAGGACCATTTGCAAACATTGCCCACGGTACTAATTCTGTGGTCGCTACAGACATTGCACTCAGGCTCTTTGACTATGTGGTCATTGAGGCCGGTTTTGGTGCGGATCTTGGTGCTGAGAAGTTCATCAATATCGTGACCCGTGCCGGAGGCTATTCACTTGATGGTGTTGTTGTCGTGACGACCATGCGCGCTCTCAAGCTTCATGGGGATGGTGACCTGAAGGCCGGTCTTCCCAATCTTGAGAAACATATGGAGAATATTGCCGCATTTGGTCTTCCTGCTGTTGTGGCTCTAAACAAATTCCCTGATGATACCGACGAGGAGATAGACATTCTCAGATCATATTGTTCTGAGCATGGCTGGAGCATGGAGGTTTCCGAGGTCTATGTCAAAGGCGGTGACGGAGCTCTTGACCTTGCCTCAGCAGTTGTCAAGACTCTCGAGAACAGCTCGGCAGATATGAAGTACACATACGATCTGGAGGATGGTCTTGCCACGAAGATCGAGAAGGTTGCAACCAAGGTCTACGGGGCCGATGGTGTCACTTTTGGTGACGGTGTAAAACGTAAGATTCGCTCTCTAGAGAAACGCGGGTACAAGTCACTTCCTATCTGTATTGCCAAGACCCAATACAGCCTCTCAGACAATCCCAAACTGATCGGTCGTCCTTCTGGCTTCAAGGTCTTCGTGAGAGATGTTGATGTCAGTGCTGGTGCAGGGTTTGTCATTGTCTATATGGGTGATGTGAACCTCATGCCCGGTCTGCCCAAGGAGCCGTCAGCCTTTGGAATGTCACTTGATGATGATGGAACAATCAATGGAGTATTCTAAGAGGGTAATCCTATGGCATTGCTAGATCTTCGGCCTGAAGACTATTGTGAGGCACATGTTATCAATGGTAAGGCTCTGTCAAAGAAGATTCGCAAGGAAATAGGTATCGAGGTAGAGCGCCTCACAGAGCTTCATAGCATACCTCCCAAGCTGGTCACGGTCATAGTGGGTGATAATCCCGCATCTCAGATGTATGTCCGCATGAAGCACAAAGCGTGCAAACGTGTGGGCATACTCTCTGAGGGCCACAATCTCCCCGAGGATACTACTCAAGACGAGCTTCTCAATCTGATACGCCGGCTCAATACCGATCCCAATGTTCATGGGATACTTGTCCAGCTTCCTCTCCCCAAGCATATAGACGAGGAGACGATCATCAGTGCGATTCATCCCGACAAGGACGTTGACGGGTTCTCGCCACAAAACATCTATCGTCTGTTCTATGGGAGTGAGCTTCTCAGTGCAGCCACCCCACAGGGGATTGTCACGATGCTTGACCATCTTGGGATCGACCTTGCAGGGATGCATGCCGTGATCGTGAATCGGTCAACCATTGTGGGCAAACCGCTCATTATGCTGCTTCTAAATCGTAACATCACCGTGACAGTTGCGCACTCGCGTACAAAGGATCTCCCCTCGATCACACGTCAGGCGGACATTCTCATCAGTGCAGTGGGCCGTAGAACATCGGTTGATGACCCCTACTTTATCACAGCAGACATGGTGAAGGAGGGTGCAATAGTCATTGATGTGGCAAGTCCCTTCGGCGATTGTGATTTTGAGGCTATCAAATGTAAGGCCGCATATATCACTCCTGTCCCGGGAGGTGTGGGGCCAATGACGATCGCCATGCTTCTCAAGAACGTCCTTGCAGCATACTCGTTCCAGATGGCCAGAACTAATATTCTGACCTCGGATGCAATTGGTTATGGACTGTTTGTAAGCTAAGTGCTCACCTACTGTACTAGTGGGCACTTCATTATTTCTCAATCCCAAATCCTTTTCAATGCGGGCGAACGGTGCGCGCATGGTGAGCCCGTTGAAGATCGTCGAATGTGTGCCGAACTTTTCCGAAGGCCGAAGAATGGACGTGATCAATGCTCTGACTGAAGCTGTCAAGAGCGTTGAGGGAGTGCGCCTCCTTGATGTTGAACATGACCCAGATCATAATCGGTCTGTCTTCACATTCATTGGAGAGCCTCAGAAAGTAAAAGAGGCTGCCTTGCGTGCAGCCGAGGTCGCTATCGAGAAGATCGACCTCAACAAGCATGAGGGTGCCCATCCACGGATGGGTGCTGTTGATGTTGTGCCTTTCATACCCCTCCACGGTGTGACAATTGGCGAGTGCATTGAGCTCTCTAAAGAGTTCGCTGAAGAATACTCTTCACGATTCAATGTTCCTGTCTATCTCTACGCAAAGTCAGCCACACGCCCTGACCGCGTTGACCTGCCAAACATTCGTGCTGGTGAGTTCGAGAGACTGCGTGAGCTGATAGGTACCGACCCCGCTAAGGATCCTGACTATGGCCCGAAAAAGATCCATCCGACTGCTGGGTGTACAGCCACTGGAGCTCGTAATTTTCTCATCGCATTCAATGCTAATCTAAACACCACCGATGTCCGTGTTGCTCAGGCCTGTGCTGATGCCGTTCGCGCGACAAGTGGTGGATTTGTCTATGTTCAGGGAATGGGCCTTGACCTCCCCGACAAGGGCATGGTGCAGGTCTCAATGAATCTCACACACCCAAGCCGAACAAAGATTCATCAGGTACTTGAAGTCGTCAGGAACGAGGCACGCCGGTTTGGTGCCACCGTTGTGGAGACCGAGATTGTGGGAATGATCCCTCTCTTTGCAATTCTTGATGCGTTCAAGTATTATGTTCAGCCCGAGAAGTTGGACGAGTCCATGATCCTCGACCTGTACTATCTTGGTGGAGGTGCCGATCCCACTGACAAGTCGTTCACTGAGATGTCACTTATTGAGTTCGGAAATCAGATCCGTCGCGCCCGTCCCACTCCTGGAGGTGGCAGTGTTTCCGCACTCCTCGGTTCGTATGGTGCTGCGCTGGTCTGCATGGTGACAGGGCTCTCGCTCTCTGGCCGCAAGTTTGCAGCTGTCAAAGAGGAGATGCTAAAGCACAGACATGCTGCGGAGAACGATCGTGGTGTTCTCATGGGTCTGATCGAAGAGGACTCTGCTGCCTTCGATCACCTGCTAAAGGCCTTTAAAATGCCTGATGATACCTCTGAGGAGAAAAAGGCCAAAGAAGAGGCACTGGACAAGGCCGCAAGAGGTGCTGCTGAGGTCCCGTTAAAGACGATGCGTCAGTCCCTTGATGCACTCACCCACGCAAAGGTCGCTGCTGAAAAGGGCAATATTAACGCCGTGACCGATGCTGGTGTGGCAGCACATGCTCTCATGGCTGCGATTGAGGGTGCTGCTCTCAACGTCCGGATCAATCTCGGAAATGTTCAGGATGAACAATTTGTGAAGAAGGTCTCTGCGGAGATCGAACAAATTCTCACTGACGGGCGCAAGCTCAAGGAAGAGGTTCTCGAACTAGTAGAGGCCCGCCTAAAAGAGCTTGCAGAGAGCAAGTAAGCCTATTCGATTAGAGTTGCGCCTCGCCCAATAGCAACGGGAAGAGGTGCACCCTCCGCTTCTTTTATGGCATCCATTACAGCCGTTTCTTTTCCGGGCGCATACGCAAGCATTGAGCCACCACCGCCGCTACCGTTTATCTTGCAGCCAAGGGCTCCGGCCTGCTTAGCGGCCTCGATCAGCCTCTCGATCTTCGGAGTCGATCTCTCAAGGCCATCTCTAAGAATTGTATGATGCTCATCAATCAGCGCACCTATAGACTCAGGACTCGGTGTCGGTGAGCGCATTAGCGCATAAGCACGTGCTGTCAGGTCTCGATTTTGAAGGGTCGCGATGGTCATCTTCCTGCATCGGTCTGATATCGATTCCGCGTGTTCGAGCACGGTTCTGATGGATGTTGTTTGTGGATTAAAGCCGGGTATGCTCTCTCTTAGAGCAGCGTATCCCTCTTCCACAATCGACCGGATGCGTTTCAAATCTCCTACTGTATCACTTTTCTGTTCCTTGGAATCCCCAATGATCAGTCCTTCTATCTTGGCTGGCAGTGGAGTGACCTTTTGTAGTTCCGAATTAAGGTGGATGAGACCTCCATAGACCGATGCGATATGATCCTGATTTCCGCCTCTCTCTTGAAACTCCTCCACCTCTGCTTGATAGGCAAGGTTCACTACAGTCCTTCTCTCAATGTTCTTCTTGCCCAGATGTGCAGCTGTGAGGACTGCTGCTACAGTTAATGCTGAAGAGCTTGAGAGGCCAGCTCTCAGTGGAATTGTCCCTGTCACCTCAATCTCCGCGCCAGTGGTTGGGGTGCCTCCAATGGCACGCATGGCATTGAATGCGGCTCTGACATAATCTCTATGATCTTTGTACTCCACCCGCTCATCTGTCTGGAACGTATCTTCCTTGTTCAGATCAAGATACCTGACCGTTATCTGTTCAGACTTGGTGGGAACCACGCGCATAGTTATGGTGAGATTAATTGCTGCTGGAATCACATCAAGTCCTAGATAATCACTATGTTCCCCAAAAATACAGACTCGCCCGGGGGCTCTTACTGTAAAAGGCTTTAATGTCGTCATTTGGTTGTGAGCACACTCACATTCAGTGGTTCTTTTTTCCAAAGAACTTGATGAGGTCACGAACCTCATTCAAAAAGTACCTTTCGAATATTCTCAATTGCGTTTGACAACTCAAATCTGATTAATGCAATTCCCGAGTCGATGGGGGCTGTTCCGATCAGTACTGCCTTCCCTATACCCATGATAATAATTGTCTTTTCTGCTCCGTCAATTATCATGATCTCTGGCGTTCCCGCATCTAATTCTCGTGTCACCCTATCTGCGACGGACTGAAGCGATGCAGCCATAGCTGAAAAAGCCTTTTCGGTTATGGTCTGAGGAATCAGTGAGCACACCATTTGCCCTTTCGTGCTTACAATGGCAAGAGCTTCAAGATCACACTTTTGAATCAGGTCTCTAAGAATTGTTTCAAGTTCTATTAGTTTGAATGCCAATACCCCAACACCTCTTTATGTTACCCTCTATTCTTCTAAAATCTTTTTAGCCTTCAATGCGGCTTCCCTCATGTAATCCTCACTGTTTTTCTTTCGGAACAATCCTCTAAACGATGCGATTTTTGGTAAGATTCCACGTTCCAATAATGCTCCAATCCTGTACCTTCGGTTCTTTACCAAAAACTCGTTGATCACAAACGTTCCTTCACGTCCCTCAATTTTAATCGCCTCATGCGGCGCAATCTCAACATGTGTGGAAATTCGCTGCGCCGAGTCTGATGCTAATGAGATCATGGCGGCTGCACGTTCATTCTCAAACTGTTCGTTCTTGAGAGTTGCCATGATGAGGCCTCTCTCATTTGTTATAAGACAATTTTTCAGGCGATGGCCAAGGTGTTTCTCTAGTTCATGGATGACACCTTCCAATCTTGTTCCTTTTGATACTGTCACATTATATCACCTATGTCAATGTTTCACTGTGGAGTTTTACATCCCACTCCGAGATTATCTCTCGGATTTCTTTCCTCAAATTTTCGACCTCGAATGTCAACAGACCTAATTGGGTAGTACGTGGAAATATGCATGCAATCAAAACATTGTCAGCGATATTGCCGAGAAACACCGAAAAACCTGGCCCTCCTGATTCATCAACAGAATCCACTAGTACATCCTTGAAGACCTTTGCAGCATCAATCATTCTGATGAAGTCTTCCGATATTGTGATCAGACCCGCAGACATGCTGCTTATGGCCATCTCAATGCCCTCGGGGATCTGACCTGAGCTGTGATGGGCAATTACATATCCATCAATAGTGAACACCATCACGCCCCAAACGGAAACACGTGAACCAAAATCGATGAGTCGATCATGGATCTTTTGTACTGGTGGGATTGGATTTCTATCATCACTCAATTTAATTCGCCTCTCTAATCGTAGATGCGTCGATAGATCCCTCTGAACCCTCTCCTGTCTCGGATTTAGTTTTTTCAAGTTTCTGAAGTAATTTAATCAATGCATCCTTTGTCGCCTCGCGCTCTCTTGCACTGATTCCTGTGGCGTTTTCTACGCCTAACCACGATGCTACTTCCTCTGGTGTTGCTGCATCATCCCTGTCTTGTTTATTGGCGATCACTTCAATTGGGATATCGCCAAATGCTGCCACAGTTTCCGCAAGAATTGCACTTGCGTCTCCGATCTTTCCATAATCTGAGGAATCAACAACCATCAATACGCCATCCGTATTTGCTCTCATAGTATCTCGCACAAACTTGAAGTGTAACTGTCCTGGAACTCCTCGGAGTTCGATCTCTCTGGTTATCCATCCTTCGTATTCCGCCTTTTCAGCCTCATACTCGGCCTTTGGGACGATGAGGCCACCATGTGATAGCTCCTTTCGTACCCATATGATCCGTCCAAGATCGAACCCCGTGGTTGTAGTCCCTTTTTCACCCCTATATTCCTCCCGCATCTCTCGCTCAATAGAGATTGCTTTCGGATCGAGTGTATGAATGAGCGTAGTTTTCCCTGCTTGGAATGGTCCTGTTACATAGACCTTGTAGTCGTAGGGCTTTAGAGTAACTGCGGGCATTTTCGGGGGGTCTCCTCAACAAGTATTGTATGTATGTATGTGTCGCAACTATTATTCTTAGTTGTTTCATAGAGTTTCCTTGATGTCCTGTACTGTCTTGTCCATCTCAAAATCGATGAGGCCTACTTTTGCATCCGCAGGTGCTGTGGCTATGATGACGGCCTTCTCGATGCTTCGAACAATGACCATCTTCTGCTCGCCCTCAATGAGGATTCCCTTTGGATTCCCTGAAGCAAGTGCGGTTCCAACACGATTTCCAATTGACAGGAGGGCTGCAGCCATGGCCGAAACAGCCTTCTCATCGACTTCCTTACTTAGCTGAGCAGCCATTAGTTGGCCTCTAGTGCTTACGAGAGCACAGCCATCGACCTCACTATCTGCTATCAATTGACTCAGGATTTCTGAGAGTTTCTTTATCTTTGCGCTCATTGTGTATTATCTCCTACTTGTTGATATATTCATCAATTCGTTCCATGTATTCCATCCTCTTACTTCGCGGGAACATAATGAAACGGCATGCTTTGTCGCCTTTCGCCTCACAGAGGATTTCTTCTGCCTCAAGTTCAACTCCGGATGCTACCGAACACCAGCCTGATGAATACCCTGCATTAAAGAAGCAAATGGGCTCCGTTGATGTTCGACCCTCTTTCAGCCAATGAACAGCCTCGAAGTTATTGGGGTGCTCGTAGAAGAGAAAGTAGTTGTCGTTTGGCTCTAGAACTGAACCAGGTAATAGTCGGACTCTTACAAATCCTGAATAGGCCGCCCAGATTGGACCCGCAGCTATTCTTGCAGGAAGGTCTTCTAATCCCAGCTTTGGAAGCAAACGTTCAGCCTCGGATCTACCGAAAGACTGTCCGAGTCTATAGATCAACAGGTTTCTTCCTGCCTCTCCGAGTACTTGATCAAGTTCATCTTTCAGGTCGATGGCTATTGCCTTGAGACCTATGAACATTGCCTCACTACCAAGAAGATGAATTCGACTTGTTTCCGGTTTGAAGATTAGTTCTGTCTTGAGGAGTTCCTCATACTTTTGCTCGATCGTTTCAATTAGATCATGCATTTCTGGGGGTGCTTCTACTGTCTTTACCATTGTAATCTACTCCAGAATCCGAAGGCCGTGACCATTTCTGGTGCTATTTTCTGTTGCATCATATTACGTAAGTGATTACATAGCAGATTGTATCTGTCGAATATCCATTTCATGGATTAGTCCCTAATGTTTCGAGTACCGTTGGCCCTCGGAGTCTAACTTGCGTCACTATTCTCCAGCATATTATGGCATATAAACAAATTCTGGATGGATTTTTGTGCTATATTTTCTTTACAAAATGGCACTTCGTGACGAATGTTGCGGAGAGGGGCTAAAGCATATATCTATGACGCACGCAGCAGGGCTTGAAATTCTATGATTGAGGTTCAGGAACTGACCAGGATTTTTGGTGAACTGAAAGCTGTTGATGCCATTAATTTCACGGTGAACTCTGGTGAGATGTATGGTCTCCTAGGACCAAACGGTTCGGGCAAGTCTACAACTATGAGAATGATCCTTGGCCTTCTCAAGCCCACATCGGGTACTGCACGGGTCCTTGGTCATGATATTCGTACCGAGAGTGTGGCAGCTAAACATGTCATGGGGTATGTTCCTGAGGAACCTGTGCTACCTGAGAGCCTCACTGGCTGGGAGTACATCAACTATGTTGCAGATATCTGGCGTATTCCCCGAGGCCCCGAGCGTGATGCGGAGATTGAAGAACTGTTACAGCTTTTGGACATTTATGATGCGAGTGATGATCTTATCTCAACGTATTCTAAAGGAATGTCCCGAAAGACGAGCCTGGTCGCTGCACTGATTCACAAGCCTCGTGTCCTCATTCTCGATGAGGTGCAGGCCGGAATTGACCCAAAAGGTGCGGCAACGATCAAGGAGATACTCAATGGTCTTCGTAGCCGCGGGGCCACTATTCTCTTGTCAACACATGTGCTTGAGATTGCCGAGCGAATGTGTGACCGAATTGGAATCATTGATCATGGCAAATTGATTGCTGAGGGGACAATAGACTCACTTCGTCAGAAGGCCAAAGGACTGAGTTCCCTTGAGGAGATATTTCTCTCATTGACTGGCGGCCCTGATGTACAGCAGATCGCAAAGTTCTTGGAGGAAGTGGGTGGCGAGTGACGCTCTCCGAGATCTGGTTTCTACTTCGGTTGGACCTCACACAGCATGGTCGTATCTCTCCGCCCGGAAAACGGTCCAAGAAGAAACGGAATTGGGGAGTGGTCTTCAGTATCGTTCTCTTCCCGAGTATCGCGATTGTTGTCAGTGTGATCTCCTTCCTAGTCCTCTCTTTATTTGACTGGGCCACCGTCAGTCAATTCGTCGTGAATGGGACCGACTTTTTCGCTATGCTTCTAAATGTCCTCTTGGTCTTCTCGTTTATTGGCTCTATTATGTTCGCAGCCACAACAGTTGGTAACAGCGGCCGAATGGAATACCTTCTTGTGATGCCTCTGCGTACTCGCACGATATTTCTTGCCAAGAGCATTGTTCTGGTCATCTGGAGCTCTCTGTTCTGGTTCTCTATCTCATTGCCCATTATCATCATGCTGGCTTGGTATTCCCCATTTGTGCTGGCCGTGATCTCAGTTCCTCTCTATGTCATCTTTCTTTTTTCACTGAATGTCTTTGGAGTAGGAGTTGGTGGTCTAGTAGGTCTGGGGATCTCACGGCTCGTCGCTGGTCGTCGATTGCTGAGAGAGGCGGGGTACTTTGTGCTGACATCCTTGGCAATTCTGTTCAGTGCATTTTATTACTATTTTATCTACTTTAGCAGTGATGACTCCCATGTTTTCGATCAGTTCATCCAATTACTTGCTTCCTTTGGCCTCTCATCCAGTATTACTCCTGGTTACATCCAAAGTCGCATTATTATCTCCCTGC
Source organism: Candidatus Thorarchaeota archaeon (assembly GCA_021498125.1). Lineage (NCBI taxonomy): Archaea > Promethearchaeati > Candidatus Thorarchaeota > Candidatus Thorarchaeota archaeon. Next base: position 1,065,297 of record JAIZWL010000001.1, read on the forward strand.
TGACCGGACAGTCCGTTGCCATGACCGAGATCCTCCTTGGAGGTCTCTTCTTGTTGGGTGCCTGTCTGGTATTGTATATTGATGCGATTGTCTCAGAAAAGGCACACTACGAAGGCTGGCTCAATGTTTTCACTCGACGAAGTTCCTCTCGGAAGATTACAATAAAGCATACCAGCTGGGATCCACAGCCTTTCAGGTTTATCCATCTCTCGCAGACCATTAGTGTTTCTTTCTGGTACAATATCACGTCTATCCGGCGTGAGGGACGGGTACTGGCCCAATATCTGCTCAATCCTCTTCGTTTTACAATATTCTTTCTTTTTCCTATATTCACTCTCAGCGAAGAGATTGGTCCGCTCTCCTATCTTGGCCTGATGTTGGTTGTCATACAATTTGCCACATCGTATGGGATTGCTTTTGCCGGGTACGAGACAGTCTATGAGGGAAGTAACTTGATGAATCTACAGTTAGCCGCGGCAAATATGGAAGAATATGTTCGTGGTAAGGTGTATAGTGCCCTACCCTTCATCCTAGGGGTCTCGATCATTACCTCGGTGTTTGTCATCATTCTTGCTCCAATGTATGCGATCTATGTACCCTTGCTCATTATTGCCACGGCCTTTACGACCCTTGCATCTGGGGCCTACGCAGCAAAACAGGCAGCGACTGGAGGGGACTTCAAGGCTCAACGGATGATTCTTCGGCAGCGAGGGGCAGCGGTCCGGCCTCCAATGAAAGGATGGTCTGCCATCAAGACACAACTGGTACCGCTCATCTTTGGTTTCGGCGGCATGATTGTATTGCTTGGAGTTGGTGTTTTCATCAGCCCGCTTCTAGCTTACTTCGTATTGGCTGGTTATGCATTCCTCTGTTATCGAATCGAGCATAGTTACTCTTACAGTGCAGGGGTCGCTCTTGCAACGATCGATGCTGAAAAGTATCTGTGAATCCATCCATGTCACAGCTGAATCTTGGAGATGACCTTTGCTGGTGGCACTACAATGTCCGTGTCAAAGTAGAGACCTACCATAGTCCCATCGATCATTATCGGACTCAGATCATCCCGCGGTCCGCTCTGGATCTCTATTTCCACGTCTCCTGAGCGACCGTTCTTGATCGTGTATTCAAGGAATGCTGCTGTGATCTCTGCGACAGAATGGCCTTTCGCGCTTGCCTCTGGTATCAGGTGAGCATTGACATTTGGACCACTATCGATCCATTCGCCTTCCTCCTCCAGTTTGCATGTGGCCTTCAGGAGAGTCACACCATCCCGAACAACCTTTGCTACTAATGTGTCGTCCTCGAGTTCTAATGAGGTTTCTGCGATTTTACGTGGATATCCCCAGATTTCTCGCCCGGCCGCTAAGGCCACATCAGTATTGACCCAGTCGTGCACGAAGTACACTCCCACTTCTTCTTCACCGGACTCGGGATTGTCAAAGATGCATTGAGCAAGAACGGATCCTTCAGTAAAAGTTCCTGTTTCTCTACATGGTTGTTCCGCAAAGAGCAGAGCCATCAGTGGCATATCTGGTGGCCTGAGTGGTGCTGGGAGTATACCTGCGAGTGACTCCTCTGGTGCGTAGAAGAGGGCAAGGAATAATCTCGCATCATCATAATGATATGGTGGTGGTGGATACAGGGGACTTGTCAGCGGTGTACTAAATTGTTCTTTCAATTGTTTACCTCCCTTAGAGATTGATTTTCTTGAATACTGCAGGCCAGATGAATACGCCAATGACCACGACTGTGAAGTATCTGACAGCTCTTAGCCATACTTTGGCTGACGGAAGCAATGGGCTGAGACCTATCATTATTCCAAGGACCAGTACAAATCCTATGATTGCACGTAATGCGAGTCGCCACCTCTGACCATTTGGAGCCTCTGTATCAAACCCAACATACCGCTCTTCTAGTGGAAATGCCACCGCCAATCCCATGGTCAGGCCTCCCAGAGCACCAAAGTTGTCACCAGGAGGGAGCGGGATCAGATAAGTGGTTATGAATGTGATCAAAAATCCAATGAGGAAGAGTGTCAGATATAGATACTCTGAACGAAATCTCCCAAAGAATTCGGTGAGAGGTTGTTGGAGTCTGTATAATACTGCTAAGAGTACAAATCCGATCGCCCATCCAATGAGAATGTCTTCCAGATAGTGAACTCCAAGATACACCCTTGAGATCCCTATCAACACGATCAGGACAAGCGAGGTGATTGTGATCCACAGGTTCTTTGACTTGAGGGAGATCCACCCAAAGAGCATTGATGTGTTCTGCGCATGGCCACTGGGAGTACTATAGTTGGTGGCCTCTACACCGGGATACCAATTAGTCGGATCTGGTCGAGGATTGGCGATGGCCAATTTGATGAGGTAGTTCGAAACTACTGCTGCAAGTAGCACATAAGCCAGCACCATGGACTCACGTTTTCTGTAGACCCAAAACCCCGTTAATATAAACCCAACAAAGAAGAGTTCCGAGCCCAGTTCTGTAATAGCTCGAAAGAATAGTCCTGCCCAAGGCATGAGGTCTCTCAGTAGATCTGTGACTCCGGGATCAAAGAACATGTCTTAATCACTCCTCTTATCCCTATTGACTCGGCGATAGAAAAATCTGTGGTGTCCTCTCTGCAAGGCACCAGTTGATACAGGCTCTCTCTTATGATTGCTTGACAATCCTCTCATTTATCGATTTATGGAAGATATGACTTTCTGTCCAATAATCTGTTACAACGTTATGGACTCACCCGGAGATCTTGGAAATAGTGTGACCTCTCTTATGTGTGACCGTTTGGTCAGAAATCGGACCAGTCGCTCAATACCAATCCCCCCTCCTGCACTGGGCCCGAGAACTCCTTTTCTAGCAAGTTCAAGATACGCTGCGAAATCTTGAGGCCTCTGACCTCTCTCTTTTAGTTTTCTGACCAAGACATCATATTTGTAGTCACGTTCTCCTCCAGAGAGTGCTTCACCATATCCTTCAGGATAGACAAGATCATAGTTTAGATAATGACCTCTGCGCTTCTCGTCCTCGCGGTCGTAAAACTCTCTCTCATAGTCAGTTATCCATACAGGTTCTTTGCTGGTCTTAGAAATGTATGATTCAAAGTCAGGTCCCAGATTTTCTTGGAGTTCTCTGCTTGAATAGACCTGAAATGGGCGCTTAGGAATTTGGATCTCTGCCCCTAGCATCTCCAGCTCACTGCGGCATGTTCTTCTCACGCGCTTAAAGATATGGGATAGTAAGTCTTCCATGAATCTCATAAACTTCTGGGCAGATGCGCTCTTCAGTTCAATATCAAGCTGTGAGAATTCGATGAGGTGTCTGTTCGATCCCACTTCTTTTTCCAATCTCACGTTTGGCGAGATGATGTAGATTCCTCTAATGTCTAAAGACGAGATGGCTACTTGCTTGTGCAGAATCATACTCTTTGTGAGTTGAAGTTTCTGGCCGAGATAGTTTATGGACGCATCATAAACCGAGTGGTTTAGTGGATCAGTCACTGGGGACAAGATTACTGGCATTAATTGTTTTAATCCCATTCTTCTCAGGAACTGATGAGTTGCAAATAATGCCTCGGTCTGGATTTTAATTATTTCTTCGTAATGTGTCGGCGGTTCAATTCCCGCTTCAGTTACAATTGTAGTTCGAGAAGATGTCACTTCCATTTGTATCACGTCAGTAGTGTGAACTGCACCAATCAAAAACAGAGCGGTGATTTTGTCGTAGAGTTAGCAATAATAGCATGATTCTTAAGCAATTATGGAAAATTATTCCATTATGTACGAGCTTGATGAAAAAGACATCAAGATCATAGAGTTGCTACTGGACAATGCTCGGCTCACAACTACACAGCTCTCAACTCTACTAGATCTTCCTCAGACGACCGTTCACAATCGTATCAAGCGATTAAGACGACGTGGGATCATCAAACGGTTCACAATTGAACTTGACAAGAAAAAACTTGGAAGAGGTCTGATTGCTTATATCTTCTGTACGGTCTCGTATCGATCAACAAAGGGTAAAATGATTGACCAGTACAAAATTGCTCAGGCTGTCAAACAGTTCCCTGAAGTGGAAGAGGTATCTATCCTCACAGGCGAGGTCGATCTTCTCGTGAGAGTCGCACTGAAGGATGTTGATGCATTGAATGAGTTTGTAATCTTCAAGCTCCGCAATATAGATGGAATCGAGAAGACCACTACGAGTGTTGTGCTTATGGGGATCTGAATCGGGGGGAATCGCTCATTGTGGTCATCCGAAAGAATATTTGTCTTTTCAGTTGTTCATTGATCGAGGAGAGATTGTCAATGCGTATTATCCCATCTAAAGAAAAGATGCGGCTTTGGGCATTACTGGGAATCGTGATGTTAGTGGGACTGTATTGTATTCCTCCATCCATGATACATGTACTCCCAGAGTCTGATGAGTCAACCACCACCAATGATGCTCATGTGTTGTCAGGTCATTTGTATGAGGATTTTTGTGATCTGCATATTATCGGGGGGTCTTGCGAGTTGGTGGCTCCACTAGGTTTCGTGTTCGAGGTTCCGAGATTGGACTCGAATATGACCAATATTACTTCGTGGTTTTTCGATTATCGTCTTAACACCTCTTCAGCTCCAGCCCTTGACGGCTCTCACGTATTGATCGATAGAGTACGCAGCTATCCATTCTTGTATACCGACGGGACGAAAATCTACGACCGTTATTTGGACGGCTCCTCGGCAAGTGATATTGATTTGACCTATGATCAATGGTTCACAAATTTGGGCGAGGGATTTCCTAATCATCTGACCGTTGATATAGGCAATCTCAGTCATTATGTGAGCATGGGGATGTATCTTCTTCTCGAGGGGATCTCGGTCAAGAATGGTACCACACTTTATACCTGCAATCCATCTACGCTTCTATTCAAAGTAAATTGGTCATGGTCTCCGACTGCCAACATCGATGTGATCCCTTTTACCAATCGCGGGATAACGGTATGGGACTCATTCAATCAAACACATGAGATTGAGGTACAGGATATCCCTGGATCTTTGCATCCCGGGATATATGTACAGGCCAACTTCCCTCAGACTGAGAGTTCTCCTAATTATCTTGGAGGCGCAATCATCATCGGCATCGGTGTAGTGGCCATTCTGTGTATTATCTGGTTGAAAAGACGCAGGAGGTCATGAGCTCTCTAAACAGATTGTCAGATCTTAAGACCGACGTTTTCTCTTGATGTATGGTCTGATGTTGCGGTAGTGCAACTCTGTCAACTTAACAACTCTTATACACTATGGAGTAGTCCTCCGCATGGAGGATAGAACAGTGGTTCTTGAAAAACTCGAGCCAACGATTGTCTGGGACATCTTCGAACACGTTCTTGCGGCGACGCCCCGTGAGTCAAAGAAGGAAGATCGAATTCGTGAGGTCATTAAGGATTGGGTGACCCAGCAAGCAAAGGCGCACAATGTCAATGTTACAATTCATGAGGATGATGTGGGAAATATTCTTCTCAAGATTCCCCCCACTCCGGGTTTTGAGTCATGTCCGCCAGTGATGTTACAGGGTCATCTGGACATGGTCTGTGAGACCGATCGCCCGAAAGGATTTGATTTTGACAATAGCCCCATTCCTGTGAACATTGAAGAGAACAAGGAGTGGGTGACTGCTGAGGGCACAACACTGGGTGCTGACAATGGGATTGGTGTGGCCATGGCGCTTGCTCTTCTTGTTGATGAGGATGCTGTACACGGGCCCCTTGAGATCCTCTTGACCATTGATGAGGAGACCGGACTCACTGGTGCCTTTGGCCTTGACGTTGACAGGCTTGATCCTCAATCTCGCCTCCTCCTCAATCTTGACTCTGAGGACTTTGGCGTGATAACTATAGGTTCGGCGGGTGGTGGAGAGGTAGCGTATTCCCGTGATCTCGACTTTATCGAGCCTACTGACGAATACGTCTTTCTAAAAGTGACTGTGAGCGGTCTTCGTGGTGGCCATTCCGGTGGTGATATTCATCGACATCGCGCGAACGCACACAAGCTTATCGCTCGACTCGTATCCGCTGTTACTAATGGTCATGAAGTTGTTCTCTCTTCTTGGAATGGTGGGAGCAAGCATAATGCAATTCCCCGTGAATCAACGGCAGTCATTGGTGTGAAGAGTAATGAGATCGGCTCGGTTCGGGATATTCTCCATCATGAACGAGAAGCGATCATCGATTACTATCACAATGAGGGGACAGAAGGTGTACTGGAACCAGAGATCAGGATCTCTTTCAGTGAGGTCGCTCGTGAAAAGCATCTGAGTCCGGAAATCTCCCGAACGATCATATGGACCATCAATGCGCTTCCACATGGCCCAAAGGACTTCTCTCCACAGATTCCTGATCTTGTAGAAACCTCTACTAATCTTGCCATCATCAAGACCTCAGAGTCGGCGATGACCCTTCACGAGTCTGCCCGGAGCAATGTAGATGCCGAGCTTGAGGCCTTTCGCCGATCGCTTGCTGACATTGGCTATCTTGGAGGCTGGAAGGTCGAACTTGATCAGGCATATCCCGGTTGGACACCCAACCCCAATAGCCCGTTTCTGAAATTTGTTCGCGAGCAGTACGAGCGTGTAGTTGGAGGGAAGGTGCGAGTTGAGGCCGTCCATGCAGGACTAGAGTGTGGGATCATCGGTTCGCGGATCATCGGAATGCAGATGGTCTCAGTAGGTCCTACGATTCAAAATCCCCACACCCCTGATGAACGTGTGAATATCAAGTCAGTTCAGCAGTTCTATAGTTTCCTTAAGGTGCTCTTACGAGAGCTACCAAGTGCTGCTCTATAGTTGAGTCAGCTCCCCTGTGATTACCAAGTGACGGGGGAGTCATCTCTCTTTTATTCGAGATCTACAAGACCAAGGGCCTCTAGTTGCTCGTGTGGTGGACGGCCAGTTGATCTGTCCCAGCCGCGATAGTCGTACCATTTGCTGAGATGTGCCTCAACATCTGGAACATGCCCTTCTGTGGGGCCCTCCAATGGATGAAGAACGATCTCTGGGAGTTGCTCGTCCTTGGGATCGTATCCCATCTTCAGGTTGAACAGGCGCATCATAGTGAATATTCTCTCACCTGTGGTCTTTAGTTCCTCTAAGGTGTAATCCCATCCCACGACAAGACGGAGTAGATTGACCAATTCGTCCGCCTGTATCGGATAGAAATTACAGATTAGTATCGAGTTGGTGACTGCTCGAAGGTCTTGAAGTCGCGCAGCGATATCGGCCTCATTCTCGAACCTATCCATACTCACAATGTCCCATGCTTCATCCTCTATCCCCATTTGAACATTGTACATATCTGCGGTCATGTGACAGGCACCACGTGGAGAGGTCGCATAAGCAATGGTCATTCCCGAGAAGGCTCGCGGATCATGCTGCGGTAGCTCCATTCTATTGACCTGTGGTGCAAGATGCGGCACTCCAAATCTCTCACCTAGAGCAAGGCTTCCATCCGCCATCACGTTACCTATCCCTTCACGGTGCGCTATCTTGTGGATGAATGCAATTGCAGGATCAGGGTCCCCCCATTTCGGCTCTATGCCATCCAAGTCGTCAGCAGTTACATACCCCTCGTTATAGAGATAGTATGCAAAGGCAATTGTATTTCCCCCACTGATCGTATCAAAGCCATAGAGATTCATCTGCTTGTTGATGAACGCGAGTGCCTCAAGGTTGTTATTGAGGATCAGTGTTCCCATTGTGCCTGTGACTTCCAGTTCCGGTCCTGCGAAGCGTCCAGTCGCATATTTTCCCTCATTGATCTCAATGACGCGCCCACAGGCTATTGGGCATCTGTAGCAGGCCTTCTTTCCTACGAGAATGGTCTCTTTGACAGTTGCGCCTGAGATGTTGAATGCATCAACCTCTCCCTCAGTATAGAACTGTGCGGGAAGCGATCCCCACATCGCTGTGGCCATGTCAACGAATCCCGCAGTTCCGACATCAGAATACATCTGAAACGTTGCGGTCCCCTGTTTATCCTCATTTAATCTTGTACAGTATTCTTCAAGGCCCTCAGGATCTGCCACAGGTACCTCTCTATTCGTACCATGAACTACAATTGCCTTTAGATGTTTGGCCCCCATGACCGCACCAATTCCTGTGCGCCCCGCTGCTCTGTGGTGGTCTATGATTACACTTGCATACTTGACGAGACCTTCTCCAGCAATACCAATTCGTGCGATACCAGCTCTCTCGTGGCCTGTTTCCTTCTTTAACAGGTCCCACGTCTCCTCTGTATCACGACCCCAGAGATGAGATGCATCTCGAATTTCCACATGGTCGTCCTCGATGAGTAGATATGATGGTCTTTTCGCATTGCCTATGATGAGTATTCCATCATGGCCCGCAAATTTCAGGTCCGCCCCAAGATGCCCTCCAAAGGTACTATGCGCCCACAGACCAGTAAGCGGTGAGCGTGTGGCGAATGTGGCCTTACTTCCTGTAGGGACTGGGGTTCCTGCGAAGGGGCCGGTCAGTAACAAGAGGGGATTCTCAGGGCTTAGCGGAACGGTGTCTGAATCGATCATAGTGTATAGGAGTCTGCTTGCCAGTCCGGCGCCCCCAAGGAACTGACGTGCCAGTGTCTCATCAATTGGCATCTTGGAGATCGATTCAGTCGAGAGATCCACTTTGAGAATATGACCATGATACCCCTTCATTCTCTCACCTCAAAAGTCTACCCGCGTGCCCTCGTACATCCGATTGTAGATTTCGCGGATCTCGTTCTCGTTGACATCTCGCGGTGTCATGGTGATGCTCGAATCCATCATTGCAAATTCCACAAGCTTGTCAAGTCCCTCCTCAAAGTCAGTTTTCGAGATGCCAGCTTCTCGGAGGCTCAACGGAAATCCGATCTGTCTCTGGAGATCCCGTATTCTCTCCGCAAATGCTCTTTCAGCGGTCTCTCCACTGCCTGTAATTCCCACCAGCGATGCAAGACTTGTGACATGTGCGGCAGTATCAGGATTACCATGAATTGCAAACTCAATTGTGAGTGGCAGTGCCATTCCAACCGCAAGACCATGATGAACTCTGAGGACTGAACCAAGGCTATGACCTAAGGAATGTGCAAGACAGACTTGTGAGTTGCTAAATGCCATCCCAGCAAGGTTGGCCGCGACCAGCATCTTCTCACGTGCTTCGAGGTTTCCCAGATCGTTTACCGACTTCGGAAGCCACTCGAACACAAGTTGAATCGCCTGTAGTGACGCTGCGTCCGAGAAGGGGTTCTTCCAGATCGAGATAAACGCCTCAACAGCATGTGTGAGCGCATCCATTCCCGTGTATGCAGTGAGGTCTCGCGGAAGGCGTTCCACCATCTTTGGGTCAAGAATTGCCATGTCAGGGATCAATTCCGGATTGATCGATGCGAACTTGCGACCGGTCTCATCTTCTCGGATGACCACAGCTCTTGTCGCTTCAGAACCAGTCCCCGCTGTTGTCGGTATGCAATAGAGCCTTGCATTGTCTCTCAGGCCGAGTGCATCAAATGGGTTCAACGCTTTGAGGTCATAGTTGGGGTTTTCGTAGAGTATCCATGCAGCCTTTGCAGTGTCCATCACGCTCCCCCCACCTACTGCAACTATCATATCGGCATTGGCCTCTTTCAGAGCGGCAGCCGCATCCTTTACTATTGAGATTCTGGGATCCGGTTCTGCGCCGTCCCAGACCGTTACTGTTCTCTCTCCACGTTCTAGGATGTCCTTTACACTATCGATGAGCCCTAATCCACTGATGACCTTGTCTGTAATTATCACTGCCCTCTTGCCAGATTCCATCGCCAATTCTTCCAGAGCATCCTCACCAAAGGCGACCTTTGGAATATCAAACCACCAGACCATTCTCTGTCCCAACTATATTGTCCCTTTTTTACACGAAACAATATGCTAAGCATTGGGGCTCGGTGGCTCTTATTCTTGGCGCATGGCTTATTCATCAAGAAACTTTGTTGGAATTGATGCCGCAGTAGCTACCAGTTCCATTGCCGCTTTGGTTGCACGCATGACCTTCCCGTAATTTCCCGTAAGGGCAAATTTACGTTGCATGATGCCCTTGATGGGATGCACCTTTCCTGCAAAGAGTGCTTTCCAGCTGCTATATGCCCCCGCATATACAAATTCTGCTGTATCATCAGGACCTGCCATTCTTGCCGCTTTACACTTCCCGTGCCAGAGATCCAGATAGAACCGGATGGGCTCTTTGATGATCTCCCCGTCTGCATCGATCTGGAAGATGAAGTCACCCTCCCATGTCTTTGCTGCCTCTTCATATGCACTACTGGAATTTAATGCCTCCATGTATTTTGCGATCCACTCTTCTGAAGGAAATACAAGCTTCTCTTCGGACATCTATTTACCTCCACTTGATGAAACGTTGTGAACGGCAAACAAAAAATGTTCTGGTAGGCTCTAATCTATCCATCATGAGGTATTACATCATAGATTTCTCAGGTTGCTAATTGTCTTAATGCAGATAGTGGTTACCACTCAGCAACATCGCTGAACTTTCTTCTGAAGTTCTCGGCCTTCGTTTCAAAGCCGTACTTGTTCCATGCTTCCATACATGCTCTATAGATCTGCACAGCCAGTTTTTTGTATCTATGATCCCCCAATCGAGCTGCTGCGACCTTCAATATATCAATGAATGGGCTGGCAAGCATTGGAACTTCATAATCATACTGATCAATATTTCGAATTGCAATCAAATTGAGGGCAATCACTTGATCCATGACCCGTTTTAATTTCTCATCTGGCAGTGTATCGGCTCCCAGTAGCGCATGATTGGTCGCTGATCTAATATCATCGCGGCAGACAACACCTCTTGCTAAGAATCCCGTATGCGTTTCAAGAGTGACGTGGATGCAATATGCGAGGACCTTTTCTCGAACCTCTCCCATTAGAAGACGATCGGCAAGGGCGGTCAGAGATGTTATCACATTTCCGAGATTGGTAGCATACTGAATTGGTTTCGTGTACTGCATAGCATCAATAGTATCAACATCAAGGCTCTTCATTGCGATGATCATCAGTCTGATCTCTTCGTCTCGTAGCATCTCTGCTTTGGTCAATATCGGGAGAAGGGCATTCCCAATGACTGTTAGAGAGAACTGTAGATGTGGTTTTGGCCATTCGCTATCCATCATTGTAAAGATCTGTTGAAGGAAATCTATAATTCTCCTAACATGTTTCTTTCTCTTCTGACCTGTGACAATATGATAATATTCTGCAAGTGCAACACTCAGACTCTGAAATACACTATCGATTGTAAATACAAAGAGTGGAACTCCCACTTCTATGAGTTTCAGAAAGCGTTTCTCGTATAGTGTTATTACCTCCTTGAGAATCTCCTCTCTGTCCCCAAGTGCCAGTATTGGTGATTCGCAGAGGGCTGTTAAGAGCGCGATGTAGTTTTGAAGATGGAAAGATGATGCAATTCCTGCGCTGGTGTACAAATTATGCAACGGGTCGCTCTCACCATAATGCGCAGTGATCTCGTCAATCCGTTTCAAGACGTCTCTCATACGTGTCTTGTAGACTGCCAGATTTCCACGAAAGGCCTCAAAACTAGTAATTGAGTAAAGATTTTCAAAAATGCGTCCTCTCTCAAGTATGCCATTGACAAATGCATCTACAATCTCGGTCTTGTCTGCGTAGAGTTTTTTCAATTCTTCTGTAAACTTGGGGAATCTCACAACACGGTTGTCTAAGAAGAGAAAACCCGTGAGTATATCCTCTTCCGTGTCTTTCAGTTCTGTCTTCTGTATGGCTCCACGAAATGCTCTTGTGTAGTCTGCTGGAATGGCATCCTTGTTTAGATTCAAGACCAATTTTTCTGCAAGATCATAGAGTGCGTGATCCTTTGGAAGTTCAGAAACAAGTCGTTGCAACAATTGCTGAGGTGGTGCATGTGTGTTTGCCATGGATAGTGATAGTGTCCCCATCTTTATCGCAAAGAGTTTGGCTGCTGTCCCTTCCAACTTGATTGAAGCCGCACATGCATAATCAAAAGCCCCCCGATATGCATACTCCAATGCCAATGGAAGTGAGGTTTCCACCTTTGAAGCGAACTCGTTCCACTCATCAGTACGTTCTGGCCGGTTCAAGAGTTCCTGAACCTCATTGTATACTTCGCTAAGATGCTCGTCCTCCTGAATTGTCCGAAGGATTGGTTTCCACACTTTGGTAATAACATCCGGGAAGGGGGTCTCGATGTCTTGCAAGATATACGTGTTCATGATCTCTTCTACATCATCTTGATAGTCTGATATGACGGTTCCATCAGCTTTTGGAATGGGTGAGTAGTCTAACGCCTCTGCAAGGATCTGAAGCAGTCGTTCCATATAGCTCTCAGCCTTATTCACGAGCATCACGATAGTATATCCCTTCTCGGATTCTGTCATGAGCAGAGTGTCATCCTTGAAAGCTATGTTCCGAACTTGACCACTCCCAATCAAGGCGCTAAGACTTTTTGATGCCTCAATCAATGCACCCAGGAGCATCTCACTCTCTGTCCCGCCAACGCTCTTCACATAGACGGGAACGCCTCCGGTCGAGAGCACACATACCAGTTTGATCACGTATTCACATCCAATGTATAGTTCACTCTTTGCCATCAGCGAACAAAAACATTATTGGCGTTAAGTTCAACTTGTAACTCGCTCCCGGGTTGATATGTCTTCAGGTCGACATATTAGTCATCTATTTTGGTGCTGTTTATGTTATACTAAGATCATGCGGTCATTATTGCTACACTGCAAGTGCTTGGATCATTATAATGATCGAGATTGCAAGAAGTACCGTGCCAAATATTGCACGTACGTGTTTGGGCCGTGCATGATGTGCCATGACTCGTGATCCGATTTGGCTTCCCAAAAACACAGCTAACGCACTGGCAATCCAAATATCCCATTGTGGCTGAGCCGCGAACACCAAGTGCGAGATGAAGCTCGACGTTCCGGAGCAGGTGACTATCAATGCGGATGTGGCTGCTGCAATCTTTGGATCGAGACCGACGATGTATAGAAGTGGTACAACAAAGCTGCCTCCTCCACGGCCGATGAGCCCTGCAATGAATCCTAGTCCTGCACCTCCGATTATACCTATGATCGTCTTTTCATGGGAGTTCAATTCTCCACGCGATGGCTTCCAACCACTCAGCATCAATAGAGCTGCTGCTCCTGTAAAGACCGCAAAGACAATGAGCAACGCTCCAGTTGGAACGGCAATATTGAGCAGTGTGCCGATTGGTGCAAAGATGATCATAGTGAGTGCAAATGGAAGTGCGACTCGCCATTCTATGAGTTTCTTTCTGTGATACGTTGTAGCGGCTGATGAGCTATTGACCACATTGAGGAGCATACCAAGTGGTATTGCCTGAGTCTTGAAGTCCATTCCGAACCAGAAGAGAATTGGGATATACAGCTGAGAGCCGCCCATTCCCAGCATTGAGAAAACTAGAGCAATTAGAAAGAAGACAATTGGTATAATTATTGTAAATTCCATGATCTCACCATCAATGGATTGACTGCAGCCATACCTCTGCTCAGTCTTGGACTCCGATGGTACCTACAGTATTTAGGCTCGTCCAGCGGCAATTGCGTGCATATGCCTATTTACGTGTCGTGATGCTGGCATATCGAGAGTTCTCTATCAAAAGAAGTGGCATTACAGAAAATACATAAGCATCGTGCAATCGAAGCCACCGAGAGGCATCTCTGGACCTGACGAGATGATCAACAATGGCGCTAGATTTCGCAAAGGGAATAACAGAGTTCCGCTGGCATGGGCGCGGTGGCCAAGGTGTGGTCACTAGCAACCAAATGCTTGGCAAGGCTGCACTTGAGGAAGGCCGTTATATTCAGGCCTTTCCAGAGTTCGGCCCTGAGCGGACAGGCGCTCCAGTGAGAGCGTTTTTGAGAATCAGCAAAGATCCCATCCAAATCTATGCCCAGGTCTACCACCCAGACATCGTGGTCTGTATTGACCCGACTCTGCTCGAAGTGGTAAATCCGACCGAGGGCCTGAAAGAGGATGGTATACTTGTGCTTAACACTACGATGAGTCCTGCCGAGGTGCGGGACAAGTTCGGGTTCAAGACCGGTACGGTAGTGACCGTTGACGCAAGCACAATTGCGATGGAGATCCTGGGTCGCCCATTCTACAACATGCCCACAATGGCAGCTGCGGTAAAAGCAACTGGGATTGTGAAGTTGGAGACCGTAATCCAGACAGTTCTCAACCGCTACCCTGGAAAGGTCGGTGAGCTGAACAAGGCCGCAATGGAGCGAGCATCAGAGGAGGCGCAGATCGGATGAGCGAGAAATTCAATGATATCCCGATGGCTGGTAATATACTCGAGCCCGGCAATGCAACAAAATACAAGACAGGTGGCTGGCGTGCGATGCGCCCAGTGCATAATGACGAGACCTGCCTTTGGATGAAGAATGGTACTTGTGGTCTGTGCTGGATATTCTGTCCTGATGATGCTATTCGGCTCATTGAGAAGGATGGTAAGTACACCTACGAGTATGATTACGACTACTGCAAGGGCTGCGGGATCTGCGCAAATCAGTGCCCGACCAGCAGCATCAAGATGGAGAGTGAGTAAACAGATGACAGCTGTTGAAAAGATTCCTGCTGACAAGATCAAGATTGAAGGACTGACAGGTGACGCAGCCATTGCCCATGCTTTCAAGCAGTGCGATATCGATGTAATGGCCGCATACCCTATCACCCCCCAGACTATCATCGTAGAGGACTTTCAGAAGTTCGCTGCAAACGGTGAGGTTCAGACCAAGGTGATCACGGTCGAGTCCGAGCACAGTGCGATGTCTGCCTGTATCGGCGCATCTGCGACTGGAGCACGTGTTGCAACAGCAACCGCCTCTGCAGGTCTGGCTCTGATGTGGGAGGTCCTTTACTGTGCAGCCTCAATGAGAATGCCAATTGTTCTCACGGTCGCTAATAGAGCACTGAGCGCCCCAATTAATATTCACAATGATTGGTCCGATTCTTATGGTGCCCGTGATTCTGGTTTTATCCAGCTCTATTGTCAGAACAGTCAGGAGGCCTATGACACGACGATCATGGCCTTCAAGCTGGCCGAGGACCATCGTGTGCTATTGCCCGTGATGGTATGTATTGATGGTTTCATTCTGAGTCACAATGTAGAGCGTGTCGAGATGCTCCCTGATGAGGCTGTCAAGTCATTCTTGGGTGTCAGAGAACCCGTGCAACCACTCGACCCCGATAATCCGCTCACGATGGGACCGCTGGCCCTGACAGATTATTACTTCGAGTTCAAGGAGCAGCAGGATCGTGCTATCCATGCAGTCCCAGACGTCTTCAAGGAGGTCGAAGAGGCATTCAAGAAGATGACCGGACGATCCTACGGGATGGTCGAGGACTACAAGACTGAAGATGCTGATATCATCTTACTGACCCACAGTACCCCTGCTGGGACTGCTAAGGTTGTAGCAGACACGCTTCGCGAGCAGGGTGAGAAGGTCGGTGTTCTTCGTCTGAAGATGTTCCGTCCATTCCCTGTCAAAGAGGTTGTTGAGAAGATCAAGCATGCAAAGGCAGTGGCTGTCTTTGAGAAGTGCCTCTCCTTTGGTGCGGTCTGTAATCCACTGGCTCTTGAGCTGCGTTCCGCACTCTATGACCTTGACGAGCGACCTATGGTCACTGACTTTGTCATCGGACTGGGTGGCCGTGATGTACCGCCTACTACGATTGTGGACGGTTACAACAAGACAAAGGAGTATCTTGCAAAAGGCAAAGCTCCATTGTATGAGACCTTGGGGGTGCGAAAATAATGACAGTCAAACTCAAAGAAATGCTACAGAAACCACAAATCCTCTCTTCGGGGCATCGTATGTGTGCAGGTTGTGCAGCACCCACGATCATCAAGCTTGTGGGCATGGCACTTCGCGGGCCGACCGTATTCTGCAATGCAACTGGTTGTCTTGAGGTCGCCACGACCATCTATCCGTATACTGCATGGAAGGTCCCATGGATCCATGTGGCCTTTGAGAATGCCTCCGCAGTAGCATCGGGTGTGATCGAGGCTTACAAGGCGATGGCCGAAAAAGGCCGGAGCAAGTTTGAGCATGTTGATGTTGTAGCAATCGGTGGAGATGGTGGTACCTTCGATATCGGTTTTGGTTCTCTCAGCGGCGCACTTGAACGTGGTCATGATTTTGTCTATTTGGTCTATGACAATGGTGCATACCAGAACACTGGCATTCAGAGATCCGGTGCAACACTGCCCGGGCAGGAGACCACGACCTCATGGGCCGGAACGGTAGAACCCGGTAAGCGACAGAAAAAGAAGCCTCTGGCAGAGATCGTTGCAGCCCACAGGATCCCCTATGTGGCGACTGTGGCTCCATACTATTATCGTGACTTTATTACAAAGTTCAGGAAGGCCTTAGAGGTCGAGGGACCTGCGTTTGTACACGCACACTCTTCGTGTCCTCGTGGTTGGAGATCTGATACTTCCAAGTCTATTGAGCTGTCCAAGCTTGCTGTCGAGACTGGTCTGCATCCTCTCTATGAGGTGATTGATGGTACTAAATACGTCATGTCTGGCCCGAGTAAGCGACTCAAAGAGCTCAAGCCCGTAGACGAGTACTTCAAGTTGCAGGGGCAGTTCAAACATCTCTTCACTCCACAATGGGAGGACTTCCGCAAAGAGATCCAAGAATGGGTCTATCAGGACTGGGAGCTTCTCCGTAAGAAGTGCGGCCTCGATTAGTCCATAGGATTGGAGCTCTTGCTCCTATCCCCTCTTTTTTCCTCAAAAAATATTCTGTATTAATGGCTCTTTACTGACGGTTTCTGAAAAGTCGAGATTGAAACGTATGTATACGAGTGACTTGCACTATGATATTGTCGGGCTCGAAACTCCGCAGAATCTGTTTCACCTTGACTGATTCATGGTTGTGGTCTTTTTACACACAACGCCCACAAATCAGTAAGGTTTATTTACATTTGGTCTATTGGTTGTTTGAGGAATGAATTCTCTTGAGTGAAATGGGGATAATGGGACGTGTACTTGGTACACGAGTGGGCTATGCCAGTCGGTCGGTCGGTCGTCATAGACGTGATTTTTTGAAACTGAGGACTGCGCTGCTTGTGATCGCAGTGTTATCACCATTGTGGGTCATGCCGCTCTCGGCACCTGTGGTCTCGGATGTTGTAGTGGTCATGCACCACGATAGTGCGGTGAGTACTGCGGTTCAGACAATCGTGGCGAATGATCCGCATGTGCAGGTGGTGGACTATGGGTCACTGGAGTATGCACTGACCATCCATCGGACAGTCAGAAGAGTCGTATGGGTATCTCATGGATCTAAACAAGGAATTCTTGCAGGTTCGCAGGTACTCAGTTGGCAAGCGTTCAGCAATCGAATCCAGATGACTCCAGGGAAAGATATTGTATTAGCATGTGACTCGAGTGAGGTAAATAAATACGTTTCTTCGGCATCAGTAGTTGGTTTTAATGGGGTAATAGACGCGCGATTAGCTGGCTTTCTTGGATCTTTTCTCATTCTCTCTCAAGATCCAAATGTGCCATCATCTACTATTCACGGAATATTGTCAGCTGCTAATGACTTGCTTGTAGGTTTATTTTCAGGTGCACTTGATTTACTACCGTTAGGGGAGATACCTGCATGGTGGGGAGTACTAAAAGCTCTATTGATCGCAAGTATCACAGTGGTCTATTTCGCTTCAGGTGAATCCCACATCCCGAGAGTCCTTGCGACTCGGTCGCATCCTATTCTATTAGGTGGATTTCTCGCCTTTATTATGACACTCGTTGGATATACTGCATACTGGGTTCTTAATTCATACTTTACGTCGTATCCCGAATTCTGTAATGTGATGTATCTTATTTTTGGTGCCGCTTTTGGAGTTGTACTCTCATTAATACTTAAAGGAGCGCTTCCGGGCGCATCATATATCATATTACTTATTGGGGGGTGGATTGCCTCCTTGTTTGGACTAAACGCGTCGTGGGCAGCACCATGGTCACGTGCAGCCTTTGCAGCGTCCGCGGCGATCTTTCTTGTTACTATTGCGGATGTCTTGCTTACGGCCTACTGGACATTTATGACATAACACTGGAAAAATAAAATAGTAAGGACTGGGTATCATTGGACGGAAATGACGGAGATACAAGTGTTCAAAGTGTTTCGGACTTCATTCAAGAGGTCAAGGATGCCTTCCATCAAAAACAGATTCCCAGTCCTTCAGAAGTATGTATTAAAAATATGAAAAAGAAAAGGTATTCACTCTCATTATGGGTCACTCTTGCACTGGTCGAGTCAATAGTAATGAGCCTATTATTATTACATCTGGAGTGCCATCCTTTTCCTGGGGATGGAGTGCCTGAAGGTATACCGGGTCTATTGTCAGTACCCTTTGTATCATCTATGGTCATATTATTATTTATCCTGATGATTACCGCATTCGCTACTTTAGTAGTTTATCTCCAGATTTGTTTACATCACTCACTTGGTATTTCACTTGTGATTGATCAAGTAGGGATCGATTCCCCAGAATTCCCCCGCATATATAGATGGGCATATAGTGGTCCTTTTCAAAATGCATATGGGACGCGGGCTCTATCCGTCCTCTCGATCCTTAGTTCTATATTGACACCAGTAATCGTTGTATTTTACGATGGCTATACCTTCTCTGAATTCTTTAGTATGATGGTATTTATCAATATTCTATGGTCCGTTACATATGGAATAGTAATATCGGAATACATGATAAATTATAGCCGGACAAAGATTGATTCCATGAGCGATGAGGAGTTACGTCGTGATGCAGCATCATTTCAGGAGAAGGATCGCACACGGGCATTACGATGGATACGGAGTCAGGTTAGGATGAAGGGGATAACTATTCCAAAAGACCCAACACTGGAACAACAGGTCCTCGAAATCTGGTATAACGGTTATCTCTTTCGAAACGTTGATCCTATTGACGGATACACACCGATAATACTTGCACTTGCAAAGAGCACTCAGAACCGTCTGATTAACGCATTGGTCCTGTTCGGACTCACACTCTCTATTATATGGTTCATAAATAGTCTGCTGATCGTGTTCTTACCAATTCCCGCACCTGCACCGCGCATTTTTTAATAGATATATATGATATATTCAACTATCAATGTTTTTCGTGGTGTATTAGGTGTCGCATTAATGGCAATTTATCTTGGTGGCAAAGAGCAGAATTGGTCGATTGGCTGATTTCGTATGTTATTGAGTATTCTAAGTTCCGGTTGCTCATGGACGGTTGATAGTCGTAACTTAGCGGTTCGTTCAGAGATTCCACCAGCGGTCTGTTGCCATTCTTGTATGGACAATAAATGATTGTGTGATACTGAATTATCTGATTCATATTGGCGCTGAGGTGGTCATTATGTTCCATCTTTATTGCGTTAAGTTATGAAGGCGCAGGCTCTGCTCTAAATAAAGGTGAATTTTATCGCAATATTTTTATTTACTCCATACTAGCCGAATAAGCTTAATATGCACCGAATCTAGCAATTATCATTGTCAATTCCTCGTTATCAAATGAGGCAAGATTGACAATTCAGTATGTGAGGTTGGACCAATGACCTGTCCCGAGTTTAATGCAGAAGAAAATAAATGTGGTGTCGATGGTTTCAAGTTTTATGAGGGTATGAATAAGCCCTGCGAGACTCCTGGCATGACGAAAGACAAGTGCCCTCGTTTCATGAAATAGCGACATTACATCGACTAAAATAAAATGGGCTGGGCCTGTCGCATCTGCGCCAAGCTCGGTCCCATTCAGTGCTTTTGTAGATTCCCACATAATCTGCGCGAATTATTTTTATTAGACGTATCATTTTCAGGAAGAGTTATACGACCAACAACCTCTGTTGATTGTGATGGTGATATTCCCATGGTCAAAGCATATGTTCTGATCAAGATGGAGAGCGGCAAAGAAGAAGAGGTCACACGCGAGATACTGGACCTCCCCGTCACTGAAGAGGCCCATACGGTCTTTGGCGAGTTCGACTTGGTCGTAGAGATTCGTGGGCGCGATATGGAGACCCTTGTCGAGTTTATTACTCAGCGCATCAGACGGATTCCCGGTATTGCAGACACACAGACACTCTTGGTTGTTGACGTAGAACTTGATATGACCTCACGTCTTGCCTCGTAGTTGGTTCATCCGCGATTCTGTTAAAAGCACGAACAGCCTCTATCAGAATTGGGACCAACACATACGGAGAGTGTAAGGGATTCCGGTCAAGACATTATCAAGAAAGCCATTTCTACTTATGCTTCAAGATGACGCGGGCGTACTCTCTGAGGTACGTCTTGATTCCAGCTTGGTCAATAGTGATACGGCTGTGATTCTGCTCGATGAATATAACGATACATGTTGGGTCTGGGTCGGTAAGAATGTAAATATGCCCACCCGCATGCATACATTGCGAATGGCGCGAGCAGTTCAGAAGAGTGGGCACCAAGTGGGTGTCACGACAATTGGACGCTCCACATCCAAGTTTGTAGAGATGATGGAGAAGGATGCCGGGGACCCAGAGGTGGCTGCTAACATCAATACTTTCAAAGAGATCCTCTCCAAACCTTGGAAGTTTGAAGATGAGGTTCTTGCTTATGATGAGGCGCTTGCTGCTCAGTATGAGGCAGCCCCTGTAAAGATCCGCGATACGGCTGTGAGTAGCGCACCATCACCGCCACCTGCCAAGACAAAATCCGCTCCAGCAACGAGACCACCTCCTCCGCCTCCACCGCCGAAGACCGCTCCGGCTGCTAAGGCAAGGACGGCACCCGCACCTTCAGGAGGTCTGGCTGAACACAAGATTGCATATCTTCTCTATGCAGTAGTGAAGAACTCTGACCTTGTCTATACTGAGCGGTTCACCCGTGGTGGTAAACTGGGAATCAAGATCGAGTCGCCGGGCACAATGGTCATTGAGGCACTTCTTGATGGCGATGAACTCCGCATTAACCCTCCTGAGTTTGGCGACAATGCTGATGCCAAGAAGATCAAGACCGACTACGAGTCTTGGACCGCAAAGTTGTAAACGACTATTCGGGGGCTCACTTGGTGAGACTCCCATCCTCGCTATTTTTTAATAATCTATACCAATACGTATAGACTGTGGCAAACCCCATCTGCTCGTACAGTTTGATTGCAGGAATGTTATCGGTCTCAACCTGTAGATAGGCCTGTCTTGCCCCGACAGACTCACCCCATGAGATCAACGCTTTGCTCACTGCTGTGGCAGCACCCCTTCGTCTGAATTCTTTTCGCGTCGCTATGCCGAAGAGGCCAACCCATTCGCCAGTCACAACTCCAAATCCCACGGCTGCTGGTGTACCATCTACCTTGGCAAGTGCATACCCCTTATGATCCCTTACCCGCTCCATGATCTTTAGTCGTGCATGGATTGACTGCTCTGAGTATCCTGTTGCTTGAGTATAACCTCTCATCCATTCTTTATCTGGTGTGGGTGTTACAGATGATTTCGCTTCGGTTTTGGCTGATCTGGTCTTTGAGGTCTCGATGGTCTGTACATGAACAGTCAGCTCCCTCTCGTACCCCATCGACTCTAGCACATCATCAAGTTCCTGTGGTTGGCTTGCCTCTGTCATTTGATAGTAGATAGGTAACCCCCGCTTGGTATAGAAGCGTGCTGCTTCTTCAATTGCTCTCTCAAGTGACGACCCCTCAAATCGGGTTGGGAGAACGCTATTCGCTCTTCTCGTTATTCCCATATCTGCTCTCAGAATCCACCCATATAGCGCGACCTCTTCACGAGCAGGCCACGCACGAGATCCGGTCTTTTCGAGTTCTATAATGAGTTCAGAGTTGGTCATTGTAGTTTCTCGATACCCATACGTAATCTTAATCTCATCGCTAGTGGCGTTGCCGAATGATTCTAATTGTTCTCTATTCCCCTTAGGATGAGGTCGTGCGTGTGAGCACTCTACGATGGAATCTTCTGCTTGGCGAATGGGTGATCGTGACACCGGGTCGTGCTGCAAGACCCTTTCAAGACCCTGATCGTCATTGCCCATTTTGCCCGGGGCAACCCGAGACGGGCGGTGACTGGTCTGTCCTCACCCTTGATAATAAATTCGCATCACTGACCCCTGACTCTGGGCTTTCTCCCCTTCAGGGCGGTGTTGTCATGGAGACCCCGGCCTACGGCTATTCCAAAGTGATCATTCTGTCACCCGATCATTCTGAGCAAGTTGAGCATATGGATGAGAATCAGTTAGAACACGTGTTCCAAGAATATCTTCGCGTCTTTGAGGAACTGAGCGCAAAAGAGGGGATACGATATGTGTTCGAGTTTGAGAATCGGGGTCGCTCGATTGGTGTGAGCCTTGATCATCCACATGCACAGGTCTATGCATTGCCCTTCATACCTCCACGGATCCAACGCGAGCTGGACCAGTTCCGTAAGGTATGGGTCTCGGAGAAGGAGTGTCTGCTATGTCAACTATTAGCGAACGAGTTAAAGTCCCGAGACCGTGTGATCCATGAGTCCGAACATTTTGTCTCACTGGTGCCATACGGTGCTCGTCTACCCTACGAGGTTCATATCTATCCCCGGGAGCATGTTGGTACGCTCTCCGAACTGAGAGGATCTCTGCAAGAGCTTGGACTGATGGTTCAGGATGTTGTACGCCGATACAATGCTGTCTTCGAAGAGACCGCTTATGTGATGGCCATGCATACCGCTCCCAATGGCGATCATCCCTATTGGCACTTCCATATCGAATTTTATCCTCCTTGGCGTGACTCGGCAAGGCTCAAATATCTGGCCGGGATCGAGACTGGTGCGTGGACGTATACAAATGACTCCACACCTGAGGAAAAGGCCCGCGAACTCAGGGAGGCAATATAGTGGACGAGAATATCCAGACAGTTCTAGATGCATTGAGTGATCTTGGGGTTTCCCCTGAAGAGGCGGTCATTACACGAGCCCCCGGTAGAGTCGAGGTCTTAGGTAATCATGTTGACTACAATGGGGGTCTCGTTCTTGCAGCCAGCATTGAACGTTATGTCTGGGCCGCGGGAGTTCGCTCTGATCAGTGCACGATACATTCAGTCCAATTCGATGAGACCGTTACATTCAGTCCTCATAATCAGGCTCGCACACAGTCTGCGAATTGGCACGACTTTGTTCGTGGAGTGCTCTGGGCCTTGGAGCGTCGAAGGCAGAAGGTGACCGGTCTCACTGTTGCAATTAGTGGAAATGTTCCCATTGGTGGAGGTCTCAGCTCCTCGGCCGCACTTGAGGTTGCAGTGGTGAATCTGATCGCAGAGCTAAACGAACTGCGAATGCCCCCTCAATCCTTGGCCATGATCGCTTTTGAGGCTGAGCGACTCTTTTGTGGGGTGTCGTGTGGGATCATGGACCAGTTCACTTCGCAGCTCTGCAAACCTGACTCGTTACTGGCAATTCATTGTGCATCAATGCATACTGCGGACATCCCGCTGAGCAAGGATCTTGGCTTTCTCATCATCAACACAGGAGTCTCACGAAATGCAGGAGATGCTCTCAACCAGCGTCTTGACGAGTGTAATCAGGCATTGATACAGCTTCAGAAATACGGCTGGGACATTAGTGCCCTTGGACAGGTAGAACTCTCCACGCTCGAGCGAGCCGAACAGCTTTTGGATGATACACTTGCAAAACGTGTGCGACATGTAGTCCTTGAGAGCGAACGTGTGCGTCAGGGGATCGATGCTCTTCGGGCTGGTGATATTCACGAATTCGGGCGGCTCATGTACGAGTCACATGAGAGTTCACGGGATCTCTACGAGGTTTCACACATCACTCTTGACAGTCTTGTTGACATTGCCCGTAGGCAACCGGCCGTCCTTGGTGCGCGGCTCACAGGAGCGGGATTTGGAGGCTCGATCATCTGTCTTGTCAAGAAGGAGGCCATCCCTACAACAGCTGAGGCGATCGTGCGCGAGTACGAGGCTGCGACCAATATGACCGCGAGCTGGATCTCCACTGGTGTTCCCGGTGGCGTCACTCTGTTGGACTCGTCATGAATGCAGTCATTTGAGAGATAGTCTGGATCATTGGAGGCATGGCCGATCTTTCAGTCTGTCCTTGGTGCCATATTTTTTCACGGGGCGTTTCCAGTAACGGTTTGCTATCAGCGAGTATAGTCTAATTGGTATCACAGGTCTTGCGAATTTGGCGCTCACATCTTCAGGAATGCGTCCTTTCTCCGAAAGAGCCGTTGCAGCCTGTTCCAGTGCTGATCGAATATTCCTCGTCATGCCTCCTCTGTCTTCTAACGGCCGCCCTGAAATGGTCTCACCCATCCCCATCGACAGGCTGCCCGCCCACTCGAATCCTGTCTTGTGAGCGAAGTGCTGACAGATCCGCAGTGCAACCGCATTGTGCTGGTTCTCAGGGAAACCACAGTTTATGATCGCAACGAACTTTGGAGAAGTTGAAGTTGAGTCCTTTCGATACTCGTCTATCAATTCAAGAGCATGAATGACAGGTGCAGGAAGTTGATCCACATACAGAGGTGTTGACAAAATGACAAGGTCTGCCGAATTCACTTGTTCCAGCAACTCTTGAGTCTTGGTCTGATCTCTTAGAGTCCTTGGGATATGGAGTATTGAGGTCTCGAACTGGTCAAGATGGTCAATGAGATATTTGCCAAGTGAATACGATGTGCTTCGCGTTCCTCTAGGGCTCCCGATCAGTAGTACGGCAGTCTTTGAACTCACGAGATCACCTCCACATTGGCAAACATGTTCGTGAGGTTCTCCATTACCTTCTTCGCTGTCATGTCTTCCGTAATGACAACGGCGTCTTGAGCTGGCGCCCAACTATTGATCGCATTTCGTCTGCTGAGTTGTATGAAGAGGTCGGCCGCTACTGGATCTGGCTCTGGGAGGATTCCTATCATGGCCATTCGCGGATATTTTTCGTATCGGCGCTTGTGATGGATTTCGCCATGGACTTTTTGAAAGAACGGTAGTACCATGCCAATGCTTCTGTCAAGAACTCTCTTCAAAAGATACGAATATCCCCCATAGACTACGGGAGTGAGATATATCGCGAGGTCGGACCTTACAAGCTTACATGTGATCTCATTGGCCTCATCGTTTTTAATGATGCAACTTCCTGGTGTCTTGGTCCAGCATTGAAAACATCCCGTGCAATCTGCAATCGCTTTGTCTGCAAGTTGAACGATCTCAACGGTCCAGTCATGTGTTTCTAATATGGTCTGGACCTCTCTTCGAATTGTTGAAGCAAAGTCGTGTGCTGGCAAAGTGCCGTCAAGTACTATTGCGTGCAGAGTCATTCAATCTCCTATTATACCTGTTGACCGCAAGTTTGGGGGCCAAAGCGTTCTGATGCTATTGACGCCTACGCTGATTTAAGTGCGATGAATCCCCTCACTATCTCATTAATTATTCTCTTGTCGGAGACCGAAATGGCAAAAACAATAATACATCAATTATCGGGAGTGAAACCAATATGATAAATCTGCCAGAGAACACAAGTGATCTCGTCCGCGAGTTTGCTCCAATCCTTCACTTTCATCCACGGGAAGGTACCCACTGTTGCTTTCCCTCTGATGCCGAAGAGATCTACGAGCAGTTTCATGAAGACTGGAGTGCCTTCAAGAGAGATTTGTGGCCCAATGTCCTAGATCCGTCCGCGCCTTGCTATTATGAGACCTTTGAGTATTCGGACTGGATTCAGATCCGGTACTGGTTCTGGTATAGATATAACAAGTTTCCGTATGCTCTCCCCTGCAAGGGTCTGCATCTGGGCGATTGGGAACACATTGAGGTGCGCATCTATCCTACTCTGTTCGATGGTGTCATCATCTGGTTGTTGTCCAATCATCTGACCGCGCGGCTGGGGTCTTTTCCGGCAGGATATACCCTGCCAGGGTTTATTCCTGAAGACATAGTCCTTGACAACTATCATGTGCATGCATGGGTCGCATTAGGATCTCACGCGCACTATCCAAATCCGCGAAGCAAACCTCTCTCCTTTCTTAAAATCTGGCGTGACCTCTTTGAGGATGGGGGTGTTGTCTGGCGTACCGAGGATTCGCTGAGACCTTTGAAGGACACAAACTTTTACGAATACACAGGGCGGTGGGGTGACAAGAAGGCACCACGTAGTCCTACGAACAGCTACAATGGCCCATGGCGGAGTGCTCCGAACGTACCGCCTCAGCGATATGTTCCCGACAAGCACTGAGCTTTGGTATGCTCAAATGCTGTTGTATCCCTTCTTGATCAGTGTATCGACCAGTTGGTCTGCCTCACTTGGATAGTCTTGGTTGTAGTGCGCGCCCCTACTCTCTCTTCTCATTCGAGCATGTCGTACGATCAGCTCTGCAACTGTGGCAATGTTTCTCAGTTCAACTAAATCTGGTGTTATCTTGAAGTCCCAGTAGAACTGCTCGATCTCTCGTCTGATGAAGTCAATTCGATTTCGTGCGCGAATCAAACGTTTGCGTGATCTGACAATTCCCACATAGTTGGTCATAATCCGCCGAATCTCGTCCCATGTATGTGAGATGATCACAAGTTCATCGGGATCGGTTGCCGCACCGGGATCCCAAGGACTGATCTCGTTCGAACGGATTGGTGACTTGAGTCGCTCAATGGCGGCAATTGCAGCATTATGTCCGACAACTACACCTTCCAGAAGTGAGTTGCTTGCCAATCGGTTAGCTCCATGAAATCCTGTGCATGCGGTCTCGCCGATGGCAAAGAGTCCCTTAACATCTGTATGACCATTAATATCAGTGTATATTCCGCCGCAGCAATAATGAGCTCCGGGAACGACGGGGATGGGCTCTTTTGTGATGTCTATCCCAACATTCTTGCAGGTCTCGTAGATTGCAGGGAAGCGATCCTTTACCCATTCTGGATCTTTGAACGAGATATCGAGATAGACGCTATCTGCTCCGGTCCTCTTTAATTCCGCATCAATGGCTCGGGCGACTATATCACGCGGGGCGAGCTCTGCCTTTGGATGATACTGAGGCATGAATCGTTCTCCATCTTTCCCTATGAGTATGGCTCCTTCGCCTCGTAATGCCTCAGAGATCAAAAACGAGTGTAGCTTGTGATGATAGAGGAGAGTCGGATGGAACTGGATGAACTCCATATTTGCAATGGTCGCTCCGACGCGATATGCCATTGCAATTCCGTCGCCTGTAGCATTCTTTGGATTGCTTGTATAGAGAAAGACCTTTCCGACTCCACCTGTTGCAAGGACTATTGCTCTGGCTGCAAAGCGTTTGACCTCTCCTGAGTCTCTCACTAGTACATAGGCACCAAGTACCTCATTGTTTTTGGCCACAAGATTCACAGCAAGGTGATTCTCAAAGATGTGAATGTTACCATTCTCGCGTACAGCCTGTGCAAGTGCCTCCTCGATGTTTCTGCCTGTATGATCTTTGACGTGGAGCACACGCCTGTGGCTATGTCCTCCCTCTAGACCCAGATCATATACGGAGCCGTCCGATGTACAAAATTCCACTCCCAAGTCCACAAGGTCCTTTATTCGGTCAGGGGCCTCTGTGACGATCTGCTCAACAACGTTTCTATGGCAGAGGCCACAGCCAACTCGCATCGTGTCCTCAATATGTGCATCGAACGAGTCGTCTTCTGATACTACGGCTGCAATCCCTCCCTGTGCAAGTCTCGTTGCGGAATCTGTCAGATTGCGTTTAGTGACAATATTGACACTTCCAAACTCGGCCGCTTTGAGAGCAAAGGTCAGGCCTGCTATTCCACTGCCAAACACAAGGAAGTCTGATTCCTCAATTCCGTCGATCATATGTTGCCCCTCGGCACTTCATGAACATTCGTTCTGGCTTGACGCTATCAATACCAAAAGAGATAATCATACTGTTGTACTCTCTCTCAATTGGTTGGGATTCTCGTGTCACCATGTGAAGAATGTAAGCGTTATGGTACTGCTAAAAAAGGAGATACAATGTATAAATGTGCGTTGTGTGGACGTGAGCGCTGTCAACGCCATACAGTTTGGGTTCCAGCTCACGAGTTTGAGGCGCATGATGCCAAGACCGAGCAGGCCCGCAGCTTTCTCAGAGGTGAGCCCATTGGTGGGTGGATTCCTTTCTGTGGAGACCTGCTGCATACACCTCGTGGAGTCACGATCCGACTAGGAGAGGATCGTACAAATGGCAATATTGTGGCGAGTGTCCCCTTTAGTGAACGGCATCCGGGCTATAAGATGTTCCGAATGTGGGAGGTTGGCGTAGTCGAGAATGGAATCGAGTATCGTTGGCCTCAGGAACGGTATCGTGTCTCCTGTAGTCTTGCTGGATTGATGACGATTGCAGTCATGTTCTATCACTCAGATCTTGAGGCTCCAGTCTCCACAGCCAAGATCTATAGCCAGATCATCTCCAGCTCCAAGGTCAACCCCAATATCTTTCGTCGGCCCTCTCGTGAGGAATTTTTCAAGCAGTTTGGTACTGAGATGTTGCTTGCTGACCTGTTGGAATATATCTGTTCGAGATGTATGGTTGCGGTCTGTCTGAATCGTCAGGCTGAATTTTTCGACAAAAAACTATTTAATACGATTTTACGCCACCCCTGGAAACTCTCTCCCTAAATAATTCCAAGAAACTATCGTGCAAAGACCATGATTTTGCAGATTTAGGCAAGATTAAAATGGTTATTTTGCCGATTATCAATTACGCAAGGGGACTAGCGCATTGAACATCGAAGGCGTTGTAATATTCGAATCAAAATCAGGGATTCCATTGTTCTCCAAGATGCCCGGAAACACTGACCCTTCCCTATTTGCAAGTTTTATCACAGCAGCAAGACACTTCTCTACCGAGCTCTCTCTTGGGGGCCTCTCTTCTTTTGCGACTGATGAGAAAGTCATATTCATGTCGCAGGGGAAACGTACAGTCACTGTGCTGATCACTCCCAAGAGCCAAGAATTTCAGGAAACACTCGAATTTGCTTCAGAGATTGGGACCGTCTTTGAGTCAACTTATGATATTCCTGAACGTCCACAGCCGCACGAGTACACAAGTTTCCAACCAACAATCGAAGAGATGTTGCGTCGTGTCAAGGATCCATTCCTGAGGCGTGTGGCTCGTTTTGCCCATAACGAGTACGGTGGAGAGATTTCAACAAAGGCTCGGCTGACTAAGCAGAATGGTGAGATTGGTATCATTGACATAATGGTCAATCACGTTCGTTCAAAAGACGAGTCTGATATCCGCGACTTCGGAGAATTGGCCATTCAGAATCTCGCTCAAGACTACACTTTTATCAAGGCTATTGATGCTATTGCAAGTCGTGGTGAGGTCATAGATTTTCTTGACAGTGTTGATCATTATGGGATTCGTGTCATCAAGCATGATGACGCAAAATTCCTTCCATACTTTCCTGAGCGTGCCGTAGTCGTTGCAAGGGACTTTGCAGAGGATGTTATGGACTTTATCAATCGTTTTCCGACTGATGAGCAAGGACCGTATATTGACGGTTCCCGTGTCATCTCGGGGATCAAACTACGTGGTTCCCGTCGAGACATAAAATGTCACATCGAGTTGTGGAAATGGAAGGATAATGGCTATCCTGTACGATTTGTTCCTCCTTCCGAACAAAATGAATCGGTGGCATCCGAGATTCATTTATGATATGTGACAATTACATTGTCTGAGAGAGGAATGATTCGCAAATATGATGAGATAGGGCTCTCGATCCGTTCTATG
The DNA here is from genome assembly GCA_021498125.1 of Candidatus Thorarchaeota archaeon. NCBI lineage: Archaea > Promethearchaeati > Candidatus Thorarchaeota > Candidatus Thorarchaeota archaeon. Next base: position 1,095,133 of record JAIZWL010000001.1, read on the forward strand.
AGGCTTCCTCCATACACCTTGTATGTATTGATCGCACGATAGTTTGTGACATGAATCTGTAGTTCCTGAGGAAGGTCCTCCATCTGAATGTCGATCTGATACTGATTTGCCGAGGTGCCAAGTGAAATATCCAGTTTGCCTACTGATGTGGGAATCCCAAGGGCCGATAATTCCTTTGCCGAGAGGAACCAATCCTCTGGGATTCCTCCCAATACTACTAGATTTTCATTCTCTTCCTTTGCCAGCATCAGTCTGATCAGTAATAGACTCTCTATCGCGCTCCTGATCATTGAGCCTCTCTCCAACTGCGGAATTCCCTCATCTCCCACCTTATCGGGGAGAGTATGATATGTGGATGCGGTCTTTACTACGTAAGAGAGTAGGGTCTCAATCGAATCGCTGTCATGATGAAGAGAATACAGCTGGGCCAATTGAAGTGTCAGGTAGATTGCCCGCTCCTCTTCACGTTCTGGGTTTTTCAGAAGCCCCTTCTTCATGAGCGACGTTCTCATGGTCAAGGCGCACTCGTCAATAACATGGTCGGGAATGCAATCTCTCATGGATAATATTACAATGTCAAATATATTCAGTATATGCTTGATCCTCTCCTTCTTATCTTGGATTCGGAGAAGGTCAAATCCGCGACTCCATTTTTTCTCTACATATTCCGAATATCGTTCGCATAGATTGTAGACTTCTTCTGCTTGACTCCGTTCGCCCATTGCGTCCAAGGCATCGACAAGTTCCCAGCCTATGAGCAAGAGCCACTTCATTGCAACAAGTTGTTCCATTGATTCCTCCTCAGGTATAGCTCCCTGTGCAACTTCCTGCATTGGCATTTCATGCTCACTTGTGATTGGTTCGCTATTCTCGGGGTCAGCGAATCCCTCTAATGGACTCGGGCTTGTTGTTGCGATTAGGCTACTTGGAATCTCGGTGGTCACTTGTTGTCTTGTATGCTCAGCAGTATCAGCAAGCAGTTTGTCTTTGATCGTCATACTGAGATTTTCGACGAATCTCCGTATGGTTGAATAGTATTCTGAGCTGTGATTGTATTTTCCCAACTGCAAAATACTCAAGGCCAATGGAAATACATGGTTCCGTTCGTTCTTCTTGATGGCATCGAGCACTCTGTCGATCAACGGGATTGCGAGCGTCTGTGCAAGGTCAACAGCGCCAATCTGGCATAAAGCAAGTAACACTCGTGCTCTCTCACCCTCTCTCAAGTCAGAATCCCCTCCAAGGGCATATCTGGCCTGAATGGCAAGGGTCGCCTTTGACATCTTGAAGATTCCGTCAAGTTGTGTATCCGGAAAGGTCACAGAAATTGTGTCGTTCATGAACTCGAACCAATTCCCAATGCTCTCATAACGAATCTCACTGTCCTTTCGAAATGAGTATGTATCATCCTCACGTATCTGATTTAAGGGCTGAACGAAGAAAATAGTCGCTGTCTGTGCCGGGCAAAGATTGAGGTCGAATCGTAACACGGCTGTCGCAAGACCTCTAGCGGTATGGAATTGCGTGTCCCAGCGCTGGAACATTGAGATTGCATCAACAAGGAGATTGGGATTGTCTGTTGTAGTCATGATGATCGCAGTAGGTTTTTTGTCGCTCTCAAGTGCGAGCGTTCCATTTGCATACAATCGGTTTGTCTGTTCATCATATACTAAATCTATGAGTGGTTCCACTCCCAAGACCGACATCGGTCGTACGACAGCAAAGAATGTGAGTCTGGTGTCTGAGAGCGATTTGTTTCTGATCTCTATCTCATTGTAGATGGCCTCATGACCATTCTCTTGAACATGGTAGATGTGCCTACAAAATTCAACGGCACCTATATGGTGCGACCATGTATAGAGTTGATCCTCCTCTGCCGTCAATTCTAGGCGATTGTTCATGTCTAATGCCGGGAAAATGATCTTATCCCTATCATGGATCCAAAATTCAAGAGAGCCACATTCTGGGTTTGCCCGCACAAGACCTGCCTCGTCAGTTAGCCCGGCATATCTCCCTCCGACACCCCCGATCAATGCACAATTACAGTGCTGGCTGTTGAGTAGTGGCTTGTCCTTTTGCCCCTTATGCTTCTTGAGAGTGTTGAATGCCCACCGTGGCATCATCCAGTCCTGTGCAGAACCATAGACCTCCTGATTAAGTAGGAATCGTATCATCTCAATATGGGTCTTCAGATCGACTCCCTCGGGATCAGGTATCTCAAGTCTATGGCCACGTGCCACATTCTTCATTCTTTCTACATATTGTGTTGTGACCATAGAATCCGGCTCCTTCTTAGCTATCTGATGTGTTCAATAATGAAGTTATTTATGATTGCTGGATGAATGGTATTTATTTCGAGTCGGAAGTATTTCGTTCTGAAAAGCCTTAATAGCAAAGGCAAGAACCATGAGTTAGAAATTCCGAAATGTAATATACACCATCACGCATTTTGAATCATTATGAGGAGTGAATCATGGCTGAATACTTCATGAAGCCGTCGCGTCGCGTGACAAACATGGTCGCAAAGGAGCTTCGACTCATTGTCAAAGATAGAGTGGCCCTCTTCTTGATCTTTCTACTTCCAGCAGCATTGATCGGTATGCTCTGGTGGGTTTCGGATCAGAATGTTGCGATGGGTAATATGGGCTCAATGTCCAGCGATGGTTCTGGTACCAACACAATGCTAGTGAATGATACGACTGATTTGGACTCCGGGTTGGTGCTAGGGATCATCGATAGAGATACAACTCGGACCTATGATGGTCCTGACTTGTCTGAGAATTTTACAGGTTATTTGGATATGCTAGTGGATGTGCTACGGCCTTACAATAATACCGATGATGCCGTAAAAGATCTGTACGAAGGTGATATTAACGGGTTCGTTGTCATTCCTGATGGGTTCGAGGCGAATCTCACAATTAATGAACCCACTTATGTCGAAGTACATATCGATGCCACCGCCCTGACCGAGCAGAGTCAAGTCATGGGTATTGTTCAGGCTGCGACGGTTTACTTTCGATCATCAAAGATGTGGATACGTTCTGAAGTCTTTCCGAGTATGTCGATTGAATTTGCTCCTGATGCTGACTTTGTCGAGAGCACCTTTGGTGGATTCATTGTCGTATTCTCGTCCTATCTTGGTATTGCAATGACCTCAGCGCAGTCCATTGTAGGTGATGCTCCCCTCAGGCGGATGCTCCTCACGCCGACGAACCGTCTGGAGATCGTTGTGGCCAAGTCCATTGCCTACGTTATCATAGGCTTCTTTCAATCATTATTATTGATCACACTCTGGGTCATCGCATTTGATTTGAATCTTAATACGGGTTTTCTCACTCTGGTGATCATTATGAGCCTGACCTCTCTCACAGGCTCTGCAACGGGGATTCTTATCTCTTCAATTGCATCCAGTCGACTGCAAGCAAATCAGATGTTCCTGTTTGTACTCTTTGGAACCCTGATCCTCTCCGGGTTCTTCATAGACGTTGGGGCAGTCGATGAGGTGCTTCCTCTTAATCAAGGATTACGACTTCTGATTGATACTGCATTCAAGGGACTCGATCTGTTTCAAGTTACCAGTCGTGTTATCCGTCTTGTAGGTTTCTCCGTAATCGCCATGCTCTTGGCCACGTTTGTGTATTCGAAGAAACCGACACTTGGATAGATGGTGATGTACATGGTTGTTCCACGTGATGATGACTCAACAGCACGCCCCTCCTTTGTGGAGGAGGCTTATTTCTCAGGAGCCCGAATTGGTAATGCCATTGACTGGGTCACTGATAGGCGAGATCGTGAGATCCACTGTGAGATCGAGGGGATACTGACCACTACGCGGGAAAAGGTCCGGTTTCGAGGGCGATTGCTTCGTGCACGAAAAGGAATGTTGTCACGGCAGATCGTTGTCTTGTTAGAAGAAGACCTGCGAAAACGTAAGCGTGGCGAGCTTGACAAGGTTCTTACTGTGGGTAGTAATACCACTACTTCTCAGGATGTTGCAGCGACACAGATTACTCTTCAGAACTATTTGAAACGCGATATGGTCGGTGACCTCTATTTCAATGGGACTGAGTTACAACAGGCTGCAAAAGAGGTCCAGAAGATTCTCAAGGCTCACAAAGTGACCTGTACCGTATGGGGCAAACGTGCCTCAGACAAGACTCCTATAATGATTGATGGCATTCTTGTGGGAAGTTCGGTTGGGCCTGCACCAGTACTGCCTGAAGGCACTCTTGAGGTCCGGGTGGAGCCTGAAGGTTCGGTTGGAGACCCCAAGATCTATCTTGTGGCACAACCACAATTTCTCTTTGGTCCACGTTCCGATCCCGACCTTACCATACTTGCACGAAAAGTGTATGTTCGCCCCTTTGCTTGGATCGAGGCTCCTGCCTACAGGAACGTCCTTGAGGCACGAAATCTCACTGTCACGATCAAGAGCGGGAAGAAGCTCATTGAGAATGTGACCTTCTCGATCAAGGAAGGTGAGATGCTGGCTATTATCGGTGAGAGTGGTGCGGGCAAGTCTACTACGGTCAAGGCACTGATAGGTGATATTCCAAGTACTGGTGTGGCACGAATTGCTGGGATCGACTCGCGGAATGCTCAGAAGGTCCGTTATTTCTTTGGGTACTGCCCTCAGGATCTCAGCTATATGTATGAGACCTTCACCCCTCTTGAAAATATCATTGCGTTCGGTAAGCAATACGATATTCCCGAATATCAGCTCATCCGTGACGGAAAACAACTTCTTCGCGACTTTGGAATTCTGGAGAAGGCAAACGATCAGACCCATGAATTGAGCGGTGGGCAACAGCGAAGGGTCTCGATCGCAATCGCTCTGGTGCATCGTCCTAAGGTTCTCCTCATGGATGAGCCCACGAGCGGACTTGACCCAGATAACCGGAATGAACTCTGGCACTTTCTCGATTATATTAATAAAGAATATGGCACCTCTATGGTCGTCATCACTCACTATCCCGTTGAGGCAGAATTCTGTGACAAGGTCGCTGTCTTTCTCCGCGGAAAGAGTCTTGTGGCCCTTGGAAAACCCGCGACGCTCAAGGCATCAATGCCAAACAGAGGGTTTGCAGTTGGTATCGTTCTTGAAGAGGTCGATCCGCGTGCCAGAAAAATCTTGGAGAAGGTCAAGGGTGTTCAGTTCGTTCTTCAAAGAGGTGAGCTTCTAAAAGTGTTTACCGAAGAACCACTCGAAACTATGGCCGAGCGAAGTCTTGCTGCTCTTGAAGAACAAGGCATCCCTGTTAAGATTGTAAAGACCCGATCAGTAGCAGACATGGTTGACTACTACATTGCCATTACTCGTGGTCTGATCTCAGGAATCATCGAGAAGTGATAACATGCAATCTTGGCGACGACGTACCCATTACTATACTCATCTTCGATTGCTGAGTCTATCCCTCATAGTGATAGTCTTTCTTAGTGCAATAGTGGTTGTTCCCGATATTTCAATTTCGTCGTCCACGACTCAAGAGGACGCTTCTCCACAGTCCAAGATTGACACACGGCTCCTCAATAAGACTTCATCATCAGACACACTTGATGTTTTAGTAAAATATGATGGCCGTGCTGGTGCGTTCAAGGCGAGGGCGGCCATAGCTGCTGCTGATAACACTGCAGACCTAGTTGAGACCTATAACGAACTGAACATGATGCGAGTCAAGATGGTGGGCAGGTCCATTCCAGATCTTGCAAAGAGTCCAATAATTAGAGGCATATGGTCTAATGAGATCATGAACATATCTGCCCCACAACCTATGGAAGGGGGATTTGCCACAGCAGATGATAATTACACGAAATTAGTTGATCTGATTGGGGCTCGTGATTTTTGGGATGAGGGATATAATGGCTCAGGGGTTGTTGTTGCAGTACTTGATACTGGAATTGATTTTCTTCACCCCGACCTTGATGACTTTGATGATAATAGCAGCACATTCGACTCAAAAGTCACAGCGTTCGCCTCATTTGTTGAGGGTGACTCTCTGCCTGTGGATCTTATCGGACATGGGACCTATGTCGCCTCAATTGTTGCAGGAACCGGGAACAAATCAGATGGTCTCTATGAAGGTATTGCCCCCGGTGCCACGCTGCTCTCTGCAAAGGTCACTCTTGGTGGCCTTCTCTCTGTTCCCAGTTGGATAGTGTCAGGTATCGAATGGGCCACATGCCATGGTGCAGATATCATTCTTCTGCCATTCAATACGATTGGTACTCCTGGGGATGCGGTCTCGGTAGCTGTGGCGGCCGCAGCTGAGAAGGGGATTCTTGTCATCTCAGCAGCAGGTGATGATGGACCTGATTATCTGACTATAATGTCGCCCGGTGGATCAATGGCTTCTCTCACTGTTGGTGCTTATGATCTTGCAACTCAAGAGGTCCCCTCGTTTTCTGGTCGGGGGCCAAGTCTGGAGATGATGACAAAGCCGGATCTTGTGGCTCCTGGGGTGGGCATCGTTGGCGCAAAGGCTGGTGCTGCCCTTCAGGACGCGGGATTTGGCGACTTTAATATGGAGGATTTGGGCGAGATCTCGTCTCTTCTCGGAGGTCCTCTTGGTGAGAGCATTAATGACTACTATATCCGGGCGGATACTACTGCTGCATCAGCCGCAATCGTTGCAGGGGCAGTAGCCTTACTGCTCGAAGCCTTTGATCGTGCAACACCCATAGTTGTAGGAAATACCCTCCGTGACACAGCCCAGTCCCTCCCCTTTGATGCTAATGATGCAGGGGCTGGTCTTTTGGACTTTCCAGCAGCAGTGGCATACCTCAAGACTCAGCAGACCCCAATCGAATCACACATCCGAACAACTGGCATTCCACTTCTGGCCACAGGCATGATTATTGCAGATAGCAATGGAGCACAGACGACTAGTCTGTTGAGTAGCTATGGGACCATGATTGTGGCGATGGATCAACGGGCCAGCTGGAACTCTATCCACTTGCTCATGGGTATGTTGTATCTTCGCTGGAACAACGAAGATCCGACCAGTCTGATGATGTTCAAAGTCAAACGCGAGATGCATCAGGTATATACTGCCTCTGGTCTTGATGGGTATAACAGGTATGTGAGCATCCTCTCAAATGACGATGGTCTATACGTCATTCTTCTTGTAGAGTCCTATAACCTGACCCTTACAACTTCCGAGCCGCTCGTGGGTTACAAGATTACTCCATTCATCCTCAATTTTGGTTCCAACCCCGTCCATAATGTGAGTCTATTCACATCATATAGTCTTGACCTATTTCTTGATGGTAATGATGACCATGGCAAGTATGCTCTAAACAATAAGGAGCTCTTTGTGTATAGTCAGTCTGAGGACTATCATGACTTCTACTTTGGTCTGAATGCCAGTAGAGCATTCTCCGCCTTTGAGGTAGGCAACTCCTCAGAGATCTCAAATCATATTACTGATGATAATCTGACTGGCTCTACGACCTTTGATGGATCTGTCGGATTTGGAATGAAATGGGACTTTGGGGTACTCCAACCCGATGAACTAGTCAATGTCACGATAGCAATGGGCTTTGCTGAGAACCGGACAATGCTTGACGCTTCGATCACTAAAATGTGGGAACTGACCCCATCCCGTACAATGCAGCAACAGGGCGACCTCGTCGTCGTTGAAGCAGATCTTCCTCGTGTTGCGAGAGAAGGGGTCTCGTACACATCACGTGCAGTCGTGATGAATATTGGTGTGAATCCATCTCCTATTGTTGCGGCAATGATCATCGGTCATACAAATAATGGGACCACGGGAACTCTCTTTACCAGTTTCTCCTCCTTCGATGAGGTTAAACCGTTTCATGCGGTCTCCATTACAGTCGACTGGTCGCCAGAGTATGAGGGCATCTTTACAGCGGCATGGGTGGTGGCAATTAGTATTGCGTCTGCAATTGCACTCTTCAGTAATCCTACTGCTACTATCACTACTGCTGGGGCCTCGTTACTTGATGATTTTCTCATTCGAGACCTATTTGTCATCACCCCTCTCTCCTCGGTCTCGGTGTTTCCTAAATCTCTCCCTTCTGCCCCATTCAATCTGCGCTTTCCTGGTGACTTTGGGATGTACGGGCTTATGGTTTCAAGTACGATCCCACTGGGAAATTTGACAGTGTCCAAGTATGGAAATGCCACAGATTGGGGGAATATCACGCTCACACCAATGAAGAGTGTTCAAGGCTACTACAATTTCTCACTGATGCTCTTTGCGCCCCTTATCGGGATGGACGGATATCATCATGCTGACTATGTCATCAATACTGAACAGGGTTGGTCTGACAACATCACTCTCGATGCTACTCTTGTCTATGCCCGATCGCTGGTATTCTTGGAGACCACACATGGGAGTGGACTGGGCGCGATGATGGGTGACAGTTTCGGTGGTGGTGGCGACCTTTCAGGCGGTGGCGGTCTGGGCGGAGGAGGCATGGGCGGTTTCCCGGGCGGCGGTGGCTTCCCCCTAGCCGAAGACAGCTCGGATTCATCAGGTCTTGCAGGAGGTATGTCTGGCGATCTTGGCTCCCTCTCTTCTATAGGGGCTTTCATGGAATCTTTTCGGATGACCACTTTTTCAGGTCTCTCGGAACTTGACCGAAGAATGGCAGACCAGAAAGTCGATCTTATTGAATTTCCAGGAGTTTCACTGTCATCCGATTTGCTCATGCTCTTCTCAGGGATATTGATCATCCGTCCAACAAAAGAGTTCAACAGTACAGAACGCGGACTGCTCACTAATTTCACAGATGATGGTGGCAAGATCATTATTATGGGTGACAACGGTGACCGGGCTAATTTGACAGCTCTCAATTATCTGCTAGGTGATTATGGCTATGTGATGAATGGGACTCATGATGCTGAGAACACAACAGAGATCGTGAGCGATTCTCTCTTGGGTGCAGGTGTGGACTCTGTATGGCTTGGCGGTGGAACATATATTCTCAATAATCAATCCTTTGGGCAGATCATGCTCCATGGTAGACCTGTCGTCCTTCTCGATCCCTATTCCCAGCTCGCGCTATTTGGGTCCTCTCGGATCTTTCTCAACGACCATCTTCCTGAATGTAATAATTCTATTCTCTTGGATAATCTAATCACTTTCTTGCTGGATAATACGCTCACTTGCACGACAAGGTTGGCTGAGAATACTACGCACTATCCTGTAGGCAGAAGTGTCTTTCTCAATCTGGAAGTCCATGACGTGACTGGTGGTCCAGTTGATGACCTGACTGTATTCATCATCTTTGAGCTACCAAATGGCAGCCAGGCCTTCTTTATTGCAGGATTCGTTGAGGATGGTCTTTACACGTCCCAGTTTGCCCCCAGTTACTGGAAAGACGAGGGGCGAATTAATGGAATCTTCTTTATCCTCAAGACCGAGAAGTATGCAGGGACCTTTGCAAGCATCAGTTTCTGGTTCTATAAGCCTCCTAGTAGTAACGCAACTACAGCGGGTGGGAGTCTACTCACTCTGCCTCAGGTGGCATATCTGACGGCTTTTGGAGTATTCGGTTCGACATTTGTTGCTCTTATCTGGAATCGTTTCCGGAGAAAACGGCGGCTTAAGATTCCCGAGCTGGACCAGACCTTGGTTGATGACATTGACAACACGCTCAATATGTTGCTTGCGGCCTTTATACAGATCGAGGGGCTCATTCGTGAAGAGGACATCGACCGTATACAGAAGGTCGAGACCATCAGGGGTATGCTTGATGTTCTCGAACGGGCATTAGACGAATTTGACAAGATTAGCGGGAGGGTTGGTGGTGTCTGAGATTGGTGCACATCCGAGCAGAGAGATCGATATCCGTGACCTGAAGGTCCGCTTTGGAAAGTTCTGGGCACTCAAGGGAGTCTCGTTCTATGCCAATAAACGAGAATTTCTTGGTATCATTGGAGCCTCTGGTGCAGGTAAGACGACAGCTCTGCGAGTTCTCACCGGGCAGATCCGGCCCACCTCCGGTCAGGCGTTTGTCGGCGGCCACGATGTCACCAAGAACCGCAAGCTCATCAGTCTACTTGTTGGATACGTGCCGCAGATCGAGCATCTGAGCCTCTATTATGATTTCAGTGCATTACAGAATGCACAGTTCTTTGGGCGCTGTTTTGGCATGCGCCCGCGGGAGATTGAGGAACGGGCCAGAAACATACTCACGATTCTCGGTTTTGATGAGGACCTCATGACAAAACGAGTATCCCGTCTCTCTGGTGGTGAGCGGAAGCGAGTGTCCATCTCTCTTGGTCTCATTCACGATCCTGTTCTTCTCTTGCTTGATGAACCCACGACGGGTCTTGATGCGCATCTCCGCCACGAGACCCTCAATTATCTAAAGGAATTGAATTTCGAACTTGGTACTACAATGGTCATTATCAGTCACGACCTTGAGATCGTAGACTATTGTTCTCGTGTTGTCCTTCTTGAACATGGACTGGTTTCGCAATTCGGAACCCCCCAAGACCTCATCTCATCTCTTCCGGGCCATGGTGAGAGCCTGCGTCTGGTGCTTCCGACTTTTAATCCCACTGTGGAAGAGCGTATCCATCAGATTCCTGGGGTAAAATACGTGGCGACGGCCGGACGAAATACGGTCAAACTTTTCTTGGATAATCCGAAGGAGAAGATGCTTCCGGTAATTCGGCACTTGAATAGTATCAAAATGCCATTTGAAGAGCTGTCCTTAGTTGAAGCGGACTTTTTTGATTACTTCCAAGTTAAACCTTGGAAAGAAGATTCACAATCTGGAGTGGAATTGACATGAAGCCATACCATATCTTTCTTGCAATCCTGACGATCTCTGTCATCATTATAGTCAACTCTCCCATGGGTGGACCCGCCGCTCTGGGCATCACCCCAATTGGTCGGCCATCGGCGCTTGCAGGTCTCTCCCCCTATGAGACCGCATTGGTATGGTCAAATACTACTGGATCTCAGGTCGTTGATCTTGCTACTGGAAATTTCGATGGTGACTCTAATACAGAGGTTGCCATAATTTTACAGAATGGTTCACTTGTGTTATTTGATGAACGCGGAAACCGGAATGGAACCCTATCATTGGGGGCCGCTCCTAATGCATTATCTGTGGTCAACATTGATGGGACCGGATCAATGGAACTGGTCATCGGCACATCAAAGGGACTTCTTGTTGTGGGCGCCGACCTCTCGGTTCTGATGAATGTCACACTTCCCAATGAGGTCTGGTCAGTTGCGAGTGGCGATCTGGACGGTACTGGAGATCTGGAGGTCATCGCGGGCTGTGACGACTCCCTTGTCTACGCCTATGGTCTAAATGGCACACAGGTCTGGAACTATACTTCTAACGCGGCTGTTCGAAGAATTATGGTGGCAGATGCTGATGCGGACGGTGTAGATGAGGTCCTTGGCGCATCGCAGTTCAGGCAGCTATTCCTTCTTGATACTAATGGGTCTGCGATCTTCTCTCAGAGCTACACCTTTTCCATTTCCGCAATTGTTTTTGCTGATCTGGTTGGCGATACCCAGTTAGAGGTAGTCACTGGTGACTCGAATGGGACCGTGGCTGCACGATACAATAACGGTACTCTATTTGATACAGTATACACCTCGGATGCTGTCACTGCTCTGGTCTCAGGTCAGCTGATGGCCGGAGGCAGTCCTGAGATCATTGTTGGTGCGAGCGACGGTAGTCTACGGATCTATAACTCTACTCTCGTCCAGCAATGGAATAAGACACTTGGATCTCAGATCGATGTTATTGCACTTGCAGACATTGGAGGGCTCTCGGATCCTCAGCTTCTTGCTGGTGAGGGCGGCACACTCCATCTCTATAATGCAAGTGGTACTCTTGTGTCCAATACTGATCTTGTTGGTTTTTCAAGTACCCTGACCACCGGTGACTTGGACTTTAATGGTCTTGATGAGTTTGTAATGGGCACCAATACAGGAGTTGTTCGTGCCTATGGCCGTGACTATGATAAGGATGGGCTTGCTGACGCACGCGAGACCCTGATTGTGGGTACACTCTGGAATGATGCTGATACTGACAACGACCAACTCAACGATGGTGATGAAGTTCTCAACTATAATACAGACCCACTGTCACCCGATTCCGATTCCGATGGTCTGACCGACTTTCAAGAGGTCATCACCTACGGGACCGATCCGAACGATGTCGATAGTGATAATGATGGGCTCACAGACTATCAGGAGATCTATCTCGGAACTAATCCTAATCGTAGCGATAGTGACAATGATGGTCTGACGGATTACGAGGAGAATAACGTAACGCTCACCGATCCTCTGCGTGCGGATTCTGATGATGATGGTACAAATGATGCACAGGACGATAATGATGGTGATGGCCTGACAAACATCCAAGAGGTTAGGATCACAAAGACGGACCCCAATGATGCAGACAGCGATAGTGATGGCACCTCCGATTATTATGATGATCAGGATGGGGACAACCTTGCGAACTGGAAGGAGCTCTCCATTGGTACTGACCCACTCGATCCCGATTCTGATGATGATGGTCTCTCGGATGGTGACGAGGTCAAGATATGGAAGACCTCTCCACTCCAGACTGACACTGATGGTGATCAACTCACTGATTATGAGGAAGTCCATACAGTTCATTCCGACCCGACGGTCTCAGATACCGATGATGATGGTCTCAGTGACTATGATGAATATGTCACCTATGGGACCTCTCCTATCAATGCGGACACGGACAACGACTCCCTCTCGGATGGTGCAGAGATCAACACCTACCACACGAATGCTACCAATCCCGATACAGATAATGACACGATCTCTGATGGCGCAGAGGTTCATACGTGGAAGACCGATCCCAACTCTAATGATACCGATCTTGACACGCTTCTCGATGCCGAGGAGATATTCATCTATCACACTAATGCCACCCTTACTGATACTGATGGCGATGGTCTTGATGACGGTGCCGAGATCAAGCAATGGCATACCAACGCCACTTCTACAGACACGGACATGGACGGCATCTTTGACAAGGACGAGGTTGACCGCTATCCTGTCTTCAATGCCACCAATGCACATACATTCAATGCCACTGTAAACGACTATGACTGGGACTATGACTCGGACAATCTCACCAATGGTCAAGAGATCTATCTGACCCTGACCGACCCGACAAAAGCAGACACGAACGGAAATGGGAAGACGGATGATCTTGAAGACTCTGACCTTGACGGTCTCACCAATTATCAAGAATTGTATGTGACACATACTGAGCCTCGGAATCCCGATACAGATGGGGATAAGGTGAAGGATGGGGACGAGGTGAATATTCTGCACACATCCCCACTTGATACCGATTCGGATGATGACTCGCTCTCAGACTATGATGAGGACTTTGATGGTGATACACTCTCCAATGGTGTAGAACTCTATGTCACAAAGACCGACCCCAATGATGCGTACTCTCATGGGACCAGCCAGCCTCGTGATGACAAGTACGATAATGATGCGGATGGATTACCAAACTGGTTTGAGGTTGACCGTACGAACACAGATCCGCTCTATAACGACACAGATGATGATGGAGTCCTTGATGGTCTCGAAGATCCGGATAATGATAATATGACCAACATTGAAGAGTTCGAGGCTGGGACCTTGCCTCTTGATCCTGACTCTGATAACGATGGTCTATCTGACTGGGAAGAGACCACCCTGACCCATACGAATCCACTTGTTCAAGATACTGATGATGATGGAGTCCGTGATGATCAAGACGATCAGGATAATGATGGACTCACCAATCTCCAAGAAGTACGAACATACCACTCGAACGCCACACTCTGGGATACAGATGGTGACATGATCCGTGATGGTCTAGAGGTGGATGTTGGTCTAAATGTGACCAACTCCGACACGGATGGTGATGGGCTCTATGATGGATATAACGACCTGAATCATAATGGTCACTGGGATCAGGGAGAACCGGGCGAGGATCTGGACACAGATGGTGTTGTCGATTCTGGTGAGACCGACCCATCAAAGGCGGACACAGATGGTGATGGTCTCAAAGATGGGGCTGAGCTCACTGCTGGAACTGACGCATTGGACGCGGACACAGATGGTGATGGTCTCAAAGATGGGGAAGAGGTCAATGAATACTCTTGTAACCCCTTACTCAATGATACCGATGGTGATGGTCTTGATGATTACACAGAGGTCAAGATAACCGAGACCGACCCTACGACAAACATGACCCATGCTGGTGTGTTAGACTACAATTATGACTCCGACGGTGATGGCCTGACCAATGGGCAAGAGATTGATGTATACAAGACATCACCTGGAGATATGGACTCTGATGATGATGGTCTGACCGACTACGATGAGGTGAAGGTCTATAGTTCTGATCCCAACAAGAATGATACCGACTCTGATGGTCTGACAGATTATGAAGAGGTGCAGTATGGATCCAATGTCACCACACAGGATACTGACGGTGACGGCCTCGACGATTATGTGGAGGTAAAGATTCTAGGTACAAATGCAACTCTCTACAGTACGAATGCCAACGGGACCTGTGACTATGATCTTGATAATGACGGTGATGGTCTCTCCAACGGTCTGGAGATCTATGGTTATGGCAGCAACGCCACCGATCCGGACTCGGACCATGATGGGCTTGATGACTATACCGAGGTCAAGTTGGTCGGTTCCTCCCCCACTGACAAGGATACGGATAATGATGGACTCAGTGACTATGATGAATATACGATCTACCACACTTCACCCACACGTTCCGACACAGATGCAGATGGTCTGTCCGACGATTACGAGATCTATACATCTCATACATCACCTAACAAGTGGGACACCGACGGTGATCAATTGAGCGATGCGGACGAGGTGAATACCTATCATAGTGATCCCAACTCCCCTGATACAGACAATGATGGGATTCCTGATAAGACCGAGATCGATCTCGGCACTGACCTCAACTCGAATGACACTGACGGCGATGGTCTGAGCGATTATGCCGAGTGGAAGACCTATGGGACGGATCCCACGAAGGCCGATGAGGACAATGATGGCCTCAATGATAAAGAGGAGATCGAACATGGGACGGATCCCACGAATCCTGATTCGGACTTTGATTCGCTGAATGATGGTGATGAGGTCAATATCTATCACACCTCCCCAACGGACGAAGACACAGACCACGATAATATTGCAGATAATGACGAGGTCTGGAACAGTCATACTGATCCCAATTCTGCCGACTCCGATGGTGATGGGATCACTGATGACAAAGATGACGAGGATGCAGATGGGATAACCAACTTCCTTGAGATCTATCTCTACGAGACCAATTGTACTCTATTTGATACGGATTCCGACTATCTCGGTGATGGCTACGAGATCTTCACAAGTCATACCGATCCTCGTTCGGCTGACACAGATGATGATGGACTTGGGGACTGGGAAGAGATCTTCCGGTATCACAGTAATCCGAACAATCGTGATTCCGATGGTGATGGTCTCGAAGATGCTGAAGAGGCGCTCACGTATCACACTCTGCTCAACAATACTGACACTGATGGTGACACACTCAGTGATTATGATGAGATCAAGGTCTTTGAGACCGACCCTCTCCAATACGACACGGACGGTGACACGCTCTCCGATGGTGCAGAGCTCAATGTATACAATACCGACCCATTAGAGAAAGACACCGATTCTGATCTGCTCCAAGATAACCAAGAGATACTGTTAGGGACGAACCCCCGCTCTTCAGACACTGACAATGATGGCCTCACCGACTATCAGGAGAACAACTTGACGTATACAGATCCCTTGCTCTACAGTACTCAGGGTAACGATGTGTCCGATGCTGACTGGGATATGGACAACGACACGCTCACCAACCTTCAGGAGATATCGCAGACAAAGACCAATCCTCGGCTTAACGATACAGACGGCGATGGTGTTATTGATGGTGCGGATGATGAAGATCGTGATCTCCTAACCAACTATCAGGAGTGCGTTCTGACCAAGACCAACCCTCGCAACAAGGACACAGATGGTGATGGCACTTCCGACTACAACGATGACGAAGACGATGACGGTCTCAGTAATGGAAATGAGGTCTGGATCTATCACAGTGATCCGTTGGCCAAAGATACTGACGCGGACGGTCTAGACGATTACGATGAGGTCACTACCTATAACACAGACATTCTCGATCCGGATACTGACAACGACCTTCTCAGCGATGGTGATGAGGTCAACAAGTATGGATCCTCACCCCTGTTGAACGATACTGATGGCGATCTGTTGTCCGATTACGAAGAGGTCATGTTCACAGACACGGATCCTACTACCAATATGACTCATGCTGGTGTATTGGACTCGGAATGGGATACGGATAATGATGGCCTCACAAACATTGCCGAGTTGCGTGTCTATGGTACCGATCCGGGAGACCCCGACTCGGATAATGACGATCTTATCGACGGTGCCGAGATCACCGCAGGTTCTGATCCGTTGCAGCCTGACACGGACGGCGACTCGTTATTGGACGGGGTTGAGGTCAACATATATCACACGTCACCTCTTCTCAATGATACAGATGGTGATGGTCTCTCTGACTCGGATGAGGTCCTCACGTATGGCACATCTCCTCTCAAGGTTGATACGGATGGGGACTGGCTCTCCGATGCTGAGGAGATCCTTATCTACCATACCGATCCTCTGAACCCTGATGATGATGGAGATGGTGTGACTGATTATGATGAGGTCATCACTCATGGTACCAATCCTCAACTCCCAGACACCGACTCCGACAGACTGACTGACTACTTTGAGATTATGACCTCCCTGACTGACCCCTTGAATAATGATACCGATGGTGATGGTCTCTCCGATGGAGTTGAATACCTGACATACCATACAGATCCCCTCAAAGGGGATACTGATGGTGATACGCTCTCAGATTACTATGAGATCAGACATGGTCTCAATCCGTTGTCGGTCGATACGGATGGGGACTCGATTCCTGATAATGTGGACTTTGATCCGCATATTCATGTGGGATACTATCTTGGCGGCGCGATCTTTGGGATTGTTGCACTTGTAGTAGTTGTGAAGACTCTCCGCAAGCGTGTGACCGAAAAGACTTACGTGACTGAGGCCGAGCCTGCCAGCGAGGGTCTGGCACCAGGGATGGATATTGCTGTAGAATACAAGATTCATGGCGGCAAGGTCATCTTCGGGGTCGTTGTACGTAATGGCTCTACCGAGACCATGCAGAATGTCCATGTCGTTCTTGGAATCCCCGATCTCACGGATGCTATCAAGAGCGAGCTGATGGGGACGATCGAACCTGGCTCGTTGTCCGTCACAGAGGTGGAATTTGAGTTGGAACCCGGTGCTAAAGGTGAACTTGTGGGAATGGTGGAGTATGATACGCTAGAGGGTGAACATAGAGTGGTAAACCTGCGTCCAGTTGAGATCATAGCGTAGTTGCTGCTACCCCGCCAGCATCTTCTACGCTATGCCTTCCATCTCCCTTTGTAAATGTCATGCCTGATCATGGGTCTCAACACGACTACGTTCTTCTGAAACTTTGGTCTGGGTCTTGGATAATTTAGAGAACTATTACGTTTCAACACGACTACGTTCTTCTGAAACCGGAGTTAGAAAGCACTTTCTCGATGATATCACCGAAGTTTCAACACGACTACGTTCTTCTGAAACTTTATCGGACTCGAGTCCGGCGACTATATTTTGACCTGGTTTCAACACGACTACGTTCTTCTGAAACGTCAACTGTTTCTAACATTAGACGCGCATTCACGAAGAGTTTCAACACGACTACGTTCTTCTGAAACTGCTGGCGTTGCTGTTGTCGTGATACTGCTGCTTATGGTTTCAACACGACTACGTTCTTCTGAAACACCTGCCACCCAGTCAAGCCCATAACGTGCTAACTGTGGTTTCAACACGACTACGTTCTTCTGAAACTTCAGTGACGATGAAGTAGAGCTAAGCATAGAGAAAGCGTTTCAACACGACTACGTTCTTCTGAAACTTTTTTGAAGCATCAAATCTTATCCTCCAGTCGAGTTTCAACACGACTACGTTCTTCTGAAACTCTCAAGGTCAATCATCATAAAGCGAGTGTATTCATGTTTCAACACGACTACGTTCTTCTGAAACATTTTCATGTAAGGCGGATCATAAGTAGCGACTGGTTCGTTTCAACACGACTACGTTCTTCTGAAACTAGCTTCTCGTACTGATTTTCAAACTCGGTTCTGGTGTTTCAACACGACTACGTTCTTCTGAAACGTTATTGCAGCCGTAGATGGTAGAGTTAATACTTATAAGTTTCAACACGACTACGTTCTTCTGAAACAGACGTACCCATGAAATTTCAAGTGCGCCACCAGTTGGTTTCAACACGACTACGTTCTTCTGAAACCTTTCCGAGTGGGTAAAGTACATGACGCCCCTTCAAGGTTTCAACACGACTACGTTCTTCTGAAACGGGAAATACTGCTTGTCCACTGGGCGGACATAGATCCGGTTTCAACACGACTACGTTCTTCTGAAACTCATAGATTCTTTCCTCTTCGAAAGTTTCACTCCATGGTTTCAACACGACTACGTTCTTCTGAAACGCGGTACCTGTAGCTTGGAATCCGACAGCAGTTTTTGAGTTTCAACACGACTACGTTCTTCTGAAACTCTGTTTGCCACGTGGGTTGACATTTCACTGTTGTTTAGTTTCAACACGACTACGTTCTTCTGAAACGTTAGCGTGGATGGGCTACGTAATCCGAGAGTGCTGTTTCAACACGACTACGTTCTTCTGAAACGCACTAGTGAAGGACCTATAGGTCCTTCTTCAGGAGAGTTTCAACACGACTACGTTCTTCTGAAACTCGGCTATCATGTCATAGGTGGTCGAGGAATAGGCGGTTTCAACACGACTACGTTCTTCTGAAACGGACCCAACAATATCTGGTACATCTCTGAGCATAGGAGGTTTCAACACGACTACGTTCTTCTGAAACATGCCTGTCAGATTGAAGAGAGTTTCCCCACCATCCGGTTTCAACACGACTACGTTCTTCTGAAACCCTTTTGCATTAGATATAGATGGCGAATTTGAGCAAGTTTCAACACGACTACGTTCTTCTGAAACGCAGATGAAGAAGTCTGATCCGCGTTTAGGCTGGAAGGGGTTTCAACACGACTACGTTCTTCTGAAACTATCGCGGGGCGGCAGAGAATCGGGAATGACCGGACCGAGTTTCAACACGACTACGTTCTTCTGAAACAAGCCGATGTTGAGGAGATAGTGGCAGAGTTCAGTGGGTTTCAACACGACTACGTTCTTCTGAAACTGACAGATTATGGGATAGGTGAAAAGAATGACTGATCGTTTCAACACGACTACGTTCTTCTGAAACACGCTCTATGAGCAGGTCCTCCTCGTAGCGCAGACCGTGTTTCAACACGACTACGTTCTTCTGAAACGTTCCACAGGGGCATGACATATGCCTCTGGTGTGGATGTTTCAACACGACTACGTTCTTCTGAAACCACATGATTCTGATATCTTCTACGATGAAGTATATGATGGTTTCAACACGACTACGTTCTTCTGAAACGCGATTGCCATTCAGTACGGTGATGATGCTTTCAAGTTGTTTCAACACGACTACGTTCTTCTGAAACGAACTGTGGGACTGCAACATTGGTAAGAGTTGCGGTAAGTTTCAACACGACTACGTTCTTCTGAAACTCGATGTTGAAGATGTGATATAAATATACCAAAAGCCGTTTCAACACGACTACGTTCTTCTGAAACATCTTGTCGAGAGTCGGCAGGATAAGAAGAGATTGATGTTTCAACACGACTACGTTCTTCTGAAACATATTCGAACATCCACAGATGCGTGGGTGTCGTTTGTGGTTTCAACACGACTACGTTCTTCTGAAACCGTCTGATCTTGATGTAGTCTTCTCTGATCTCTGGCAAGTTTCAACACGACTACGTTCTTCTGAAACTAGAACAATCCATCCAAGCCAAAGACTTGCTAGTTTCAACACGACTACGTTCTTCTGAAACCAGTACGGGTCGATACTTCAGATATTTTGACAGTCTTCAGTTTCAACACGACTACGTTCTTCTGAAACAAACGATAAGATCTCTGTATGAAGTTTCACGACTAGTTTATATGATAGTTTCAACACGACTACGTTCTTCTGAAACAATGTACGAGGCTTTGTACCAATCACGCAGCCAGTTAGTTTCAACACGACTACGTTCTTCTGAAACGCTTTTGAAACTAGCAAATTTCATAGGCATTACCTTCAGTTTCAACACGACTACGTTCTTCTGAAACCTATCATTGGGGGAAAGTTCTCATGTTCCCTGTTTCAACACGACTACGTTCTTCTGAAACGGATCTCATTGATGGAAAGATCCCTTCGAACTACTAGTTTCAACACGACTACGTTCTTCTGAAACGATAGAGCAACAGCGCGCTGAGATGGAACATAATATCGTTTCAACACGACTACGTTCTTCTGAAACGTTTCTTTGTACTTTGGAGGACGGGCGCCCCGTGTCGTTTCAACACGACTACGTTCTTCTGAAACGTAGCTAGGAAATCAGAGCGCACATAGTCGTAGACGCGTTTCAACACGACTACGTTCTTCTGAAACCCTATACGTTATTTTATTCTCCCGGGAGAAGGAGATTGTTTCAACACGACTACGTTCTTCTGAAACGTCATCGGGATTGCGACCTATTTCTTGTGGCCCGGCGGTTTCAACACGACTACGTTCTTCTGAAACTTTGATACTTGCAGTGACTCGGAACTTGCTACCTATTGGTTTCAACACGACTACGTTCTTCTGAAACGCAAGCCAGTCTATGCATATAGGCGTTCAGGTGATGGGTGTTTCAACACGACTACGTTCTTCTGAAACCGCTGTTGACATGATAGTTTCAGCCTCTCTATGATATCCTTGTTTCAACACGACTACGTTCTTCTGAAACTGAACACAAAACTATCAAAAACCGAAATCCTGAAACTGTTTCAACACGACTACGTTCTTCTGAAACTGATTCTGTGATGGTTATGAGACCGTCATCTTCATCATGTTTCAACACGACTACGTTCTTCTGAAACGATCTTGACCGTATTGCACCTCTTGAAATATGAATATGGTTTCAACACGACTACGTTCTTCTGAAACTTCTTCACTGATTGGATTTCATTTGCAGTTAGTGATAGTTTCAACACGACTACGTTCTTCTGAAACTCCGCCGATCATCTGCACCAGACCCGAAAACAGACGCGTTTCAACACGACTACGTTCTTCTGAAACATGAGGTGTTACAAATGACTGATATTGCACGATTCAGTTTCAACACGACTACGTTCTTCTGAAACTCTCGATCTGTTTTGAACCACAGATCCGAGATGCGGTAGTTTCAACACGACTACGTTCTTCTGAAACCGGAGAACGTCCTCTTGCTTGGAGAGGCAGGAATAGGGTTTCAACACGACTACGTTCTTCTGAAACAGGAAATCATCTTGTCGAGGTCGTTGATGACACATCTTGTTTCAACACGACTACGTTCTTCTGAAACATTCTTAAAGGCGTCGAGAAGATAAGGGTACCCTAGGGTGATGTGTTTCAACACGACTACGTTCTTCTGAAACGAGCCCTTTTTGATTGAATCTGCACGAGACTATGCGCGAGAGGTTTCAACACGACTACGTTCTTCTGAAACCGACTCGGACTACGCTTGGTACTACTGGTCATTCTTCAACACGCCTTTTTTTTGTTTCAACACGACTACGTTCTTCTGAAACGCACACGACTACGTGAACCTTACGACTTGTGCGGTGGACATGTTTCAACACGACTACGTTCTTCTGAAACTTTGGGATTTGGGCTGTGTTGGCATGATCAGATACTGAGTTTCAACACGACTACGTTCTTCTGAAACGAGTATTGTAGGAACCGATCTCAGTCATGAAACACGAGTTTCAACACGACTACGTTCTTCTGAAACCTTGCGAATACTTGGTCCGATGGGGATTATCTCTGATTGGTTTCAACACGACTACGTTCTTCTGAAACTCTTCGTATAATACACGAAAAACAGGGGAAAAAGCGCTCATAAGTCTTTTCTGTGGAGAGTGTTTGCCGGACTGGCAGTAGTGCACGATCCTTATAAAAGCCGTGCACGCTGGGATGGTGGTGTAAGAGGTGGCGAGTCAAGAGATGCGAATTTCAGGAATTCCGGGTCGAAGGAGATATGATCAAGACCCGATTTGGTCGAAGGCAAGTGTCTATAGATAGTCACAGGCAGGAGCGAAGGTGGTGGCACCAGTACAGGTAGTGAGTAGGTGAATTATCCAAACGCAGATCGTTGTGTGTAGGAGCATAGTATGGTCAAAAGGAAACAGCAATGGGTCGCGGACGGTCACAAACGTTCACGCTCCCCAAGATTCATATGTCGGTTTCTTCTCTACACTACGGGGACATGTGTGATGGAGGCCGAAACACTACTAACTACTGTCAGCGAAAAGCTGGAACGCATTGGGGTGGAGGAAGAGATCACTATAGATGATATTCGATCAGTAGCAGTATTTTCTCCGGTACGACGAGAGCTGGCCGATCTCGAGACCGAGCTGCATCAGGCTCTTGAAGCGATTAAGCATGACGAGCGATTGCCTCGATTGCTCTTTCGCCTTGCTAATGTTCATCTACGTGAAGGTGATTTTGGTCGAGCTATAGTTCTCTACGAGGTGGTCTTGGGTCTTGATAGCACGATGTTATCAGCATGGATCCACATGGGACTCTCCTATCTTCTTGGTGGCGAGCCCAAAGATGCCATCAGTTGTTTTGGAAGTGCTCTCTCTATCGATCCGGAAAATGTGACCGCTTTGGTCTATTTGGCCATGGCCTATTTAGAAATGAGCGATTTTGCGAACAGCCGAAAGAACATCGAGCTGGCACTATCTCTTCAACCCACTTATGATCTGGCAATAGTGGTCAAAGGTGAACTTCTCCGAGCCGAGGGTAACGTACTTGGTGCCATTGCCATGTTCAATCGTGCGCTTGAGCAAAACAGAATGTGCGCGCGTGCTGTGCTTCGTCTTGGTGAGACCTACATCTCAGAGGGGCAATATCCTGATGCGATAAAGATTCTGACCCCGGGTGTGAAAGCACACCCTGATAATCACCAACTAGTTGCAGCTCTTGCCGATGCCTATTTTCATAATCATGAATTTCCGGATGCGCTAGAGCTCTATGAGCGCGCTCTCGCTCTCAAGCCCGATGATCCCCATCTCTGGATTAAGAAGGGCGACGTTCACAGAGCGATGGACAAGTTTCAGCTGGCATCAGATGCCTACCAGAAGGCAATTCATGCAGATCCCGAACTGGTCGAGGGCTGGTTGCGAAACGCTCAGATTCGTATATTGCTCAATGATTCGGAAGGGGCTCTGGAATATTATAATACTGCTCTTGCACTCAATCCTCATGATGAAGAACTGGCGCGACTTCGAGGTCTTCTTCTTCTTGCCATGTCCCGATGGGACGACGCGCTCAAGGATTTTGATACTGCCTTTGCTGCGAATCCGTCTAACCCTGATATCCTCTTTTATCGAGCACAGGTATTGGAGCATCTTGGTCGCACTGATGAGGTGCGTCGTACTCTTCAGATCGCTCGTGATTTCTACAAGGCGGCCGGAAACTCCGTTCGTGCAGCAGAGTGTCTTGCTCGCATGAAACGTCTTGATTGACGCTGGCTGGCTGGCTATCTTGCTCTGTTCGTGTTGCTAACTCCGTGGCTCAGTCATGTCTTTGATCAGGATCGCATTATCGATTTTAGTTCCGTGGAGGAGCCACCAGCTGCGTTTAGCCTTCTGACCTGATCTGAGTCTAAACTTGTCGCTCAGCATGAGGAAATGCCCCGCTTCTCCAGTGTGATTGACTATGATATTGCCTCTGGTCTTGCATGTGGAAGCGACACAGAGGACTTCTCCATTTGGACGTTCGAATGCAAACCATCCGGAACTCGCATCGGGGATCAAATGGACCCCATTAGGTGTGGGTTCGTAGATCGTTCTCTGGCCCAGTCTGACAAAGTGAAGCCGATCACTCTCATTGACTCCACTTGCGGGTACGCCAACTAATCCCGCCTCGCAGATTCTCCATCGTTTACCTCGATTCTCAATGGTCATGATCACATTTACTAGTGGTGTTCCCTTTAGTAACAGGTAGTCGTAGGATAGATGGACTCCCTGCACATTTTCGGCATGCCTGAGCGTGGTCATGATTCTGTAGCCCACAAGTGGTCCACGCTCGATTTCTTCCACACTCCATGTTTCTCGTCGTAGGCTGGTCTGCCAGTCCCAAATATGATGGCCTGCAACAAAGGGTGTCATTCCACTGTATAGGATATCAAGCCATGCAAATGGTCTCAGCTCAGGGAACGTGTCATAGAACACACTAGGGCCATTCTCAGGGCCATATGCCACTAGGCCTCCCGCCTGTTCGGGTGAGACCGAGAGTCGGTATCCTCCACTCCTTATCGTATGAAGTGATAGTTCTTGATACTCTTCCCGTGATCGTTGGATCTTGTCGGTCGAATCATAGCAGACGGTTCTAAGAGGGAACCGTGCTATCCGGTTGGGAAACTCGATGACAATTTCGCCATCCTCTCGAAGCCATGGTCCATCCTCAACGGTGGTCTCTATCTCCTTTTCAAACGGCTGATCAATGGATGCTTCAAACTTGAATGTCAGTTCTCTCTCTCCGTTGAAAAGGATTCCCGCCGGTGGTCTGATGTGTGCAGTCGCACTTATCGGATCCTTTTGAATCACACTCACTTGTAACTTCAGCCAATCCTTTACCGCCCTGTCAACCGCAGTCAGCGCCGGGGACATGTTCTGAATCCAACCAGTTGAAGCTGCAAAGGTCACCTCAAGTGACGAATGTGGTTTGATGGGGTCTTCATTTGCGATGGTCTTGCCATTGAGCTTTGCCCACCTATCGCGAATGTCCCGCCATGTGCCTGTTGTGAAATAGAGTCTGATGACTCTCTGTTCTATAGACTCTCCAGGTTGAAGATCACGGAACTTGTATTCCGTCTGAGGCGGTCTGACGCTACGTTGTGGCTTGATCCGAACAATCCCTTCATGTTCCCAGATCGCACCTAAGAGGTAACCTGCCTCCTCATCAGTGGCTACAAACCAGTCCTCGTGATAATATTGTGGCTTGTCCGGCAGTTGCCCGCCCTTCCCCCAATAAGAGTCACTGAGGCTGTAGATCTTCCCATTGAGTGGAACATACAACTTCGTGAGTTGTAGGCTTGCCCAGTTCTCCACATTTAGCCCGAGATTTTCAATAGGCTCCACACCAAGATTTTCTAATCTGACAATGAACTCAAGCTCGCCACTTCCAGCATGAGCCCGGTAGACGAACTGAACCCGAAGGCCCGGCCTGTCCTTTGAGTCCCCCTCGAAGATGATCTCGGCTGTGTCTCCATGATTGTTGTATATGGGGTGATATTCTCTATTTAGCCATTCACCCCCTTCTGGGAATGGATATCCGATCTGAGGCGTCAACATCCACCCCGTTGCAATACGATCGACCGTCTTGTACTCAATGGTCTCTACATATGGGAGTGGCCCCTTTCCAAACTCAAGTCTATACTGTTCTGTTTCAAGTACTGCCCGAGTCGAACATGACTCGTAGACTACAGCCCCCTGTGTTCCAAGAACGACAACTGATATTGCCGTATCTTTGATTCTTACAGAGTCTTCTTTTTGGATGTAAATTGCGGTGTCGATGGAGATCACAGAGTTCGTGTCTTCTGTTGAGGTCTCCACCTCCAATTGTTTCATGATCGTGTCCTTTGGCCCGATCTCAAACTCAAACAAATGCCAGCTCAAGTTATGGCCTCCATTCCCGGCGAGTACGACTCTTCCCTTGATCTGTTCAGGGGTATTGTTTTCGAGTTGTATCTCGATCTCAGCTCTCTCACCCGGGCTAACGGAAGGATAATCCGGTCCTGTTGAAAATGTGACCGCATCTTTCGGAATAATGCCACTAAACATGTCTACAGACTTGTCTTCGATTCGGAGCGTCCACTGTGCCCATGTCTTGACTTTCACATATGGTTCAGACACTGAATGTGGCTTGGCTGAGGGCAGAATCTCATACCCTCCAATGATCTCTGTCTCCTCTCCAATACCGATATTGACCTGAGTTGGTCCTTCGATCAGTGCTCTCAGTTTTTCACTTGGCCTCACGACTACAGAAGCTTGGATATTCTCCTCGGTCTTGTTCTTAATGTGTAATCGTACTGGTGTAGTGCCTACGGCAATGTATCCGATCTGGGATTCTGGCATGACCGTGGCCTCGATCGTCTTGCCATCGATCGTGAGAACAAACCCGCAGATTCCTTTTGCATATCTGTCAATGGTGACATCCAATCTGTCCCCGTTATTTCCCTCAAAGTGATACTCATAGACTCCGATTCCGTTTCGTGAATATTCATCTGGGACCTGATTGATCGTTGGTCTTATACTCTCGTACCAATAATGCCGTTGGAAAAATTCTTCGAAGAGTGGTGTAGTGATGATACAAGGAATATACGACTCCATCAGGACACGTGTATCAGGCACCCAGTTGAATCCGATCCTCTTGTAGAGAGGCATGGCCTTCAGATTGCCCCCCCATGTGTGAAGATCGATTCTGCGTTTGCCATGCTGTGCAGCAGTCTCCGTTGCTGCAATGAGCATCGCCTTTCCGTACCCTTTCCCCTGATAGTCTGGTCTGACGCCAAGTAGCCCCACATATGCTCCTTCTCGGTCTAGTTCCGCGTGACACAAGTTGCAGTGTCCTACTATCTTGTCACCATCAATGGCTACAATGGTGCGAATATCGTCCGATTTCTCTTTTCGTTCTAGGACGCTCTGGGCTGTTACTTGTATACCTCCCGTGAACCCGCCTGGCCATGAGTCTGAGTCATCAAATGAGTTGAAACAATCAGCCAATTTAGCCGCATCGTCTATAGTCATTACAAAATCGCGAATTTTATCTCTAGTGTATTTCTCGGCCATTTTGATCACCATTAGAAGAAGGCTCTTTTCACTCTCTAGTGTTTCGATAAAAGGCTGTTGGATTACGCGGCAAGGATGTTACGTTTCGTGTTATTGTATAGAAAAAGAGAGAGAGGCGCCCGGCGTGTAGGGCCCTCTTGGCGTGCTGGTCATAATCTATTGTAGTACTGCTTTGATAGAACCTGTTGCTACTGTTGCTGTGATTGTTACCGACTGTGATGACGAACTATAGTCGTTAGAATGATAGACGTTCTGCGAGACCTTCGTCCATGTTGCTGTGCTCACATTCATATTTCCTGTAGTCACTACTCCTGTGAAGATCATTCCTACAGAAGGTGGTTTGGTGATATTCAAGTAGACCGCCCCACTGACAGCAGTCATCTTTAGTGAGGTATTTCCCACAAAGTTTGCATTATTTTCAATTGAGAGATAGAGGGCTCCTGATGTAGTGGATAGGTTCATGTCGCCAATATGCGAATACGAATTCATAGTGGCATTGATTGCTCCGGTGGTAACGTTCACATTGAATTTGTATGCTGAGGTACTCCCGAGGAGTACACGTACATGCGCCACCTGATACGTCAGCGTCACTGCTGTATCCGAAAAGGCCACCATGGGAGCCCCATATTCCGCAACTGCCTCAACTGGTACTTCCATAACAACCTGTGCAATTAAGGCTGGGTCGTCGGTGAAAGAGATATTGACCAGCCCTAACTTGAGGTTGATATTCAATGCGACTGTATCTGGTGGACTTGGATCGGTGTTCCGGAATGTAAATTTGGTTGTTCTGTTCCAGTCATCGTTGCCGATGTACACCTCTCCTATTGTGCCATTATACGCAATTATCCCTACCAGCGCCGCACTGATGATGATCACTGCAATGATGCATCCTATCATTGTATTATTTCTCTCATATTCGTTCAATCCGTTTATCTCTCCTTATGCGATCTCATGAATTTGTGCCATTTGTTTCTCAATGAGCGGTATTGCGGGTCCTCCTCAAGGATAAATTTCCGAAACAGTCGTGATGCATCACGTCTTACTGATTCAGGAAGCTTGTGGTACGCGGCCTCATCCACAATGGGTACATTCCCGCTCACATCATTCTCCTGATCAAGTAGTTCTCTCAATAGATTCACCGCCTGATCTATCTCCTCTTCTTTAATCCTGATCCCATAGACCGATAACGCGCGGACCATGGATTTGAGTCGGCCCTCTGCAAATTTCGCCACGCCCTCATCGGCTTGCATCAGTTCGCTGAGTCCAAGTCTGTACTCTCTTGCTGTTGCGCGATAGTATCTCTGAACAATTCCTGTCACTGTCTGTTCTGTGCGCTCTTGGACGACAAGTCCTGCCTTCTTCAGTTTTTCAATGTGGTGTAGAATGGTGCCCGGATTCTTTCCAAGTGCGTCTGCAAGCTGTTTGACCGTCATTGCTCCATTTACCAAGTACTTGAAGAGAATTCGTGATCGTGTTGGCTCCATCAGGACCTTGATCGCCTTTGGGTCACTAATGATTGCAAGGTCTTTCATTGCTGGTACAGTATCCTCGTTTTTCACCAAATCATATCCCCCCAACAACCTCAATATCGCTTGCATCTATAGTGTCTATGGGCCAGTCATTCTCTCCACTAAGAATTAGATAGACTCGATTGAGTGTGATCGTCACTGCTGGGAAGAAGACAAAGACCAGTATAAGACCATAGATGACCCCGTAGCTTATTATTACAGATACATACCCCGTCCCAACTAGTATCACGGGATTTAGAACAAGCATTGGTAGCATTAAGACCACATTGATGATGACAAAGGCAAACCAAGTACTAAAGACCCGGTCAAAGTATTTTGTACCATAACGTAGGCTTGTTCGCAGGGCTTGTACGGCCGATTGCCCATCAATTATCGCAGGGAATAGCATTGTCAGCATTCCTGTGCTGACGAGCAGCCAGATCGTCGAGACCACCGATAATAGGATCAGTGGGCCATCAATTATGACACCCCCGGAGAACATCCCCATGATGGTCATAAGGACGATTAGTGGCCCTGCTACAATCAGGAAGGCCAAGGTTCCGCCAGCGGCGAGGGTGAGAAACTTTGATTTGTACCATCTGAAGACCCCCTCTGCTGTCGTGCCATTGCTCTCAATGACTTCGCGACCCATGCCAAACATTGCGCCCCCTGCAATGAATACCGGCAGCAGAATTGGCAGAATTACGAATATGATGGCTCCTACTATTATCATTCCTGTAGTATTGTTCATCTCTGTAGATGTCTGAATGATCCACATCACGAACTCTTGGATATTTCCAGCCCATATGAAGAAGATACCCATGCCTATTGCAATGATCACTCCTAGCAAAACCAGTGAGAGCAGTATGACTCCAATTGCTCCAAGAAAGAATGAGATGAAGTTCCTTAATGCAAACTTAAACCCAATCTTCACGTCTTCAAGGAGCGTCTTGAAACTTGCATTTTTTGAACTCATGTTATCACCGTGATGGTGGTCGAGGGAATATGTCCCTCAACCTGTTGTTTTCTACACTATTGGGATCGACTCTTGCTCATGGATTGGAATCGAACCTTCTGTCATGTAGTAGTACACTCTGGTGATGGCAATTGTTGCCATTGGGAACAAGAGAAGGACCCATGCGAGACCTGTCACTCCGAGCCAGACTGTTAGACCGACACGGAGCGGATCGGAGGCTGTGAATGTCCACCCGCCAGCAGGCGCGGCTCCCATAATAATGGCAGGGATCGCTGAGATAATGAGGAGCACAGTGAACCCTGCCAGAAGGCCGAACACTCTGTCTGGATGTGCACGTGCCAGATTGACCGAGTCAATGACTGCCTCTTGCACGCTCTTGTTCTTCAGAACTCCTGGGATGACCATTAGGAGCAGTCCCAGTGTTATAAAGGTCCAAACAAATGAGAAGATAGAGAGTATTGAGCTTGCAAGACCAGTGATTGGCATCCCGATCAATGTGCCAATAATTCCGAATACCAGTACTTGTGGCAACACAATGATCGTGGTCATAATCAATCCCGCACCACCAAGTGATAGGCCCTTGTGACGAAACGTGGAGAACGCTGTTTCGGCGTGCGTGTCATCCGCATCAATGATTTCCTTGCTCATTCCAAAAATCGATCCGACTAGCATTACATTTAGAGTACCTAGTGGAAGAAGAATCAGAACCGCAGCAATCGCCATCACTAGTGGCTGGCTTGTCATTGATGCAAGGTTTGTTCCAACGGCTCTCCATTGCGCAGCATTGAATCCGACAAAGAATGTTGCAAAGGGGATTGCTACTGCGGCAATGATCGTTCCCATCAAGACTAGCATTCCGAGGGTCGCTAAGAAATAACTTAGGACATTTTGGCGTGCTAATCCTATGCTGGTCTTCATATCCTCGAAGATCGTCTTGATGTCTACGGACATTTCATTCACCATGATTGTTAAACGTTTGACGTTTGTCAAACATTGTACCATATCAAATCTATTTAAACCTTATGCATTCCCGTCTGGTGATGACTCGCTGATGCAAACTCTCAAACAAGATCTTCATACACATACTACTTTCTCCGACGGTTCTAGCACAGTGGAGGAGGTAATTGGCAGGGCAGCTCAAGTGCATCTTGATGTCTTAGCAATCACCGATCACTTCTGGCCCTCTCTTGGTGGGATAAAAGGTGGCGTTGAGATCATCGAGGAGCGTCGCACCGCCATTGAACAAGCTGCATCTCAATATCCCAAGCTGCGTGTTCTTGATGGTGCTGAAGTTGATATTCAGTCCGATGGCACTTTTGCCTCCGTGGCTGGTGGTCTTGATCAGTTTGACATCGTGATTGGTTCACTTCATTACTACTGTGACTCAACACAATGGGCCTCTATTATGCTACGTGCCTTACGATTGAACTCGTTTCATATTGTTGGTCATTGGGATGGGTACCTCTCTTCATATCGGCCTGAGGATGGTGACATTGTTGCAAAGGCTCTTGCAGACTATGGTGTGGCAGTTGAATTGAGTTCCCGCTATGTGTCAGAGCACGAGGACTTTTTCATTATGGCTCGTGATTATGGTTGTGTCTTTACTCTTGGAAGCGACTCACATCATGCAAGTACTGTTGGAGATCTTGATGATCAGCGTGCATTAGCCCAGGCACTGGATCTGCCTCTCCTTGATATCTAACTCTGATGTTGATATCCGTTCACGATACAGTTCTCTCAAGACGGTCGTGACTTTGTTGGCGAGTTCACTGAGGTCATTACAGCTTTGATGGAGCTGTTGCCGTTGCTGGGCCTCCGTGGTCGTTCTCTTCGAATTCTTCCTTAGTGATGATTTTTGCATACATCTGGTTGAGTTCCATGAACATCTCAAGATACTCTTCATTAGAGATCCGCAAGAAGATAAGGTCCTCTCCGCGATTCGCTCTCTCAATGAAGATCGCTCGTTCAATGCTCCTTGGAAAGAATCCATACAATAGCAATGCGGAAGTTATTCCAGCAAAGGTGAGAAATACAAACGTGTCTAGAACGAGATTGCCGCCATAGCGAAGGTCTCTGCTTATGCATAACAATGAGAAGAGCAAGGGATAGAAGAAAAGAAAGAATCCAATGACTCCTGTCAATGCAGTACCAAATGTCCTCTTGCTTGTATGATCTTCACAGACGGGGATCCTTAGAACAATTGATGTAGATGAGCCAGACGGAGAATATGGGATACCTGTTGGTTTTGTGTAAATTGATGCGTACCGGCTAAAATAGACCTCGCCATGGACTTCTTTTTCATTGACTTTTATTTCGAATCGATCATTTGCCGAGGTGAGGCAGACCGGACACTTCTCTGGGAACTGCATCCTTGACAGTTTGCATTTGATGATTCGTTGTTTCGTGTCGGTTGTGTTCAACTGATGGCCTTCTTTTTCATGTTATTGGAGGTCTCAAATCATTATAACTATATGCAATAAGATATAAAGTTTCTTCAGCTCCTCTTGAGCGCTTCTCGCCTTCGCCTGATATTATTACTACTACTACTACTGCTGCTGCTGCTTGCATTCAAAATAGCTTCTTCACTCCAATGATCAATAGCGCGACGCCCACTACGCTAATGAACGAAGAGAAAATGATGATGCCCGGATCATCAACTAAACCTATACGAGCGAGTGTCACTTGAACTGTACTACTAGCGGTGTTCCCAGCGCAGTCTTGTACCTGTACTACTATTATATTAATTCCAATCCTCAAGTTTTCAGGGGCAAATGAGATCAATCCATTATCCCAATATTGCTCGATAGCGTTGACTCCGTTGATTGTCACATAGTACTTGTTCGGAAACTCGTCATGTGCTTTCCATTTTAAGATGGGTGGCTTCTGATCGTATCTGATAGAGATATTACCAAAAAATTCGGTTCGAATTATGTGGGGTCTTTTGTCATCCGTCAATAGTGTAGGGAATCGATCTCTACTGTTAGACGGGCCTCTTATAGAATAGTCGCCAATTCCAGAATAATCGTTCCACATATTACCAGTACTAACATTGTTATCCCACAGATTCTCAGTTCCTCCATCTACGGCATTCCACCCGCAGCCAGATGTATCTTGAGGGCCATTCCATCCAAATGTGTTTGAGAATGTCTGAATGTGTTCCGTGTTCGTGTTTAATGTTATTCCAGCCTGACTATTGCCAAATATTGTGTTTCCCAGAATTATTCCGTTGGATGTATTGGTTGCAGATACTCCAATCTGGTGCTGATAGACTCTGTTCTCTTCAACGGTGAAGTTGACGGTGTTACTGATACTTATTCCCGTATTGCAGAGTGAAATATTATTTACAGTGATTTTGATGTCTTCGGAATTGTCCAGTGAAATTCCTGATGTTGCATTGATGATTACACAGTTTCTGATGACCACATTAATACTATTTATTATCTTGATACTTGCTTCGGTCCCTCCGTTAAGATAGCAGTTCCGGATAAGGACATGTTCTGTAGTGTTTTGCAATGAGATTCCAAATGTACTACCTTGGATGTTGTAGTGTTGTATCAGGAATGGGTGCGCTTCAGTACCATACCCAGGGAAAATCTGTAGGTCCGAATTACCATTGATGAGAATCGGATCTGTCGCGCTTAAGGCTGTCTGTGATACCATCTGACGATCTATTCTCTCTTGTTCATGTGGAGTGCAGGTCATCCCCATAATTACTATCACAAGTGCTACTGCTATCAGGCCCTTGTACAGGTACTCTGTCCTCCTCATAATGAGTAGATTAGATACTTTCCCCTTAATTGCCTTTGCGCAAGACCTATACCTTTTGGTTGCAAAGGTATGAGATATGGCCTATGAATCATCTCTTCCTGTGACCATCTCTCAGGTCGACGCCTCTCCGGATCTGAAAGAGAGCATTCGAAATGCTCTTGCCCCGCTCGGCGGTATTGATTCGTTCGTACATTCTGGGGACACTATCTCGCTCAAGCCGAATCTAAATAGTGCTGATCCTTATCCCGCCTCAAGTGATTCGGCATTTATTCAGGCTCTTGGAGAAGTGTTCCTAGAAGCCGGAGCCTCCAAGCTGCGTATTGTCGAGTCTGCAATGATTAGTACAAGTACACGCAAGGTCGCCATGAAGACAGGCCTCCTTGATGTGGCGCAAGCTCTTGGGGCCGACGTGGAATTTCTCGATGAGGGGAACTGGATCCGGACTGAGATTCCACGGGGGACTGATCTCACAGAGGTGCATGTTGGAGAAGAGCTCCTAAAGAGCGAAAAGCTGGTCTTGGTGCCATGCCTCAAGACTCACAAGTTTGCACGGTATACTGGCGCGATGAAGCTCATGATGGGAGGCATTCGGCCTCGTGATCGATTGAAGATGCATGCCCGAGGTCTGGAGGTAAAGATTGCCGATCTCGCTACATTATTCTCTCCGCATCTCATTGTCATGGATGCGCGGCGTGTCTTTGTCACAGGCGGGCCGTTCAATGGACAGATAGAGGAGCCCGGTGTGATCATTGCTGGGACGAACATCTTGGCTGTTGATGTTGTAGGTGTGCGTCTGCTTCAGCGATATGATGCAAAGAACCGGCTTGATATGCCAGTATGGGAGCTCCCGCAGATACGACACGGTGTGGAGGTTGGTCTTGGTGTATCAACTAACGAGGACATACGTGTAGTCCCTTGACCGGCCACTGCGCAGTTCATCTATGTTGAGATTATTCTTGCATGCATCTCATTGAGTTCCAAGAATTGTCTTCTATAGTCGTCATTCCGAATACGGAGCATGACTGTATCTTTGCCACGATTGATTCTCACAAAGATGATTGCTCGTTCAAGGCCTCTCGGAAGGAAGCCGAAGAGCAGCAGGCCGATCATAATACCACACATCAAAATGAGCAGAACGGTATCTGACAACAGAGGTCCCCCGTAACGAACATCACGAATGATTGCAAGAATGAAGAACAGAGCTGGATAAAACAGAATAAAAAATCCTAGCACTCCAACAAATCTCTTCTTCATAGTTCTAATGTGCGCATGAATGGCGCACGCCGGAATCCAAAACAGGACAGATGATCGCAGGCCCGGGCTTGCTTCATCTACGCCTGTACCATAGGAATAGACTGCAGCAGTTGAGTCATCCCCGTCTGTACCATGTTCGTTCTCAAGCACGGTGATCGGAATAAGATCATATGGCTCGTCCATGCAGACTGGGCACGCCTCTGGGAATTTCAGTTTAGAGAGAGTGCATTTAATGATGCTCTGCGACGTACCATATTCCGTCATCACCTAAGCCTCATTGCCTCTCGAACGATCTTACTCTATGGGTGGCATGACAACAATCTGAATACTTGTGAATGGTTTTCCTTCAGGGTCCTCTGCATCAAAGGTATCAAAGGCCATCTGGTAGATAAAACGCCCCTCGCGCTTCTTGATCTCGTGGGCCACACGGACTGCCAGTCCAACACCCTTGAAACCATAGCCTCGGATGGCGACCATGCGATGATCGTTTTTGACCAGATTATGAACCGTCGCTGCAATCTTACCAATGTTGATCCGTCCCGCAGTGGGTGAGATCTCAAGGAGTACATATTCACTTGTCGGAAAGACTTCGACCTCGTCTTTCATCGTGATTGAGACTATTGCATCACTCACGCGCAATTGTTCTGGGACTCTCTCTTGGAGGGACATGTCTCATTTTCATTGCACAAGTGTTAATCAACTTGGCGTTTTCTACAGGCAAGTAAACATAGTGTCACTATCTTACCGTTAATATACTGTTCTTGAAACTAGATAGATAATACTGGAGGCCCCCGCATGGATCGTAAAAAGACATTAGCCTTTAGCGTTGCAATCATAGTTGTGGCTTCAGTCGCTCTTGTCGCGATTTGGAACCCCATCACCCCTCCGGACGTACGAATCGGCTATCTCTCCCAAGACCTCCACCAGCTTGCCCTGCGTGTTGCTGTGGAGAAAGGTTGGTTTGAAGAGGCCGGACTACGAATCGAGCTTGCCCAATTTGCAAATGGAGCGTATGAGATGGACGGCTTTCTGGCTGGCCAGATCGATATGGGTTATCTGGGTGCGGCTCCTGCCTTGACAAAATCAATAGCGCAAGGGATCAATATCACAATTCTTGCAGCCGTCAATCTTGAGGGTTCTGCTCTTATGGTTTCAAAGACCGAATACGATGCAGGTCGTGTGACGAAGGTCGCTGATCTAGCTGGGAAGATAATACTTCAGCCGGGACCATCAACGGTTCAGAACTTTCTATTGCGACTGGCATTGAATCAATCCGGATTGACCGTCAACGATGTTTCGCTTGAGACCGCTCGCCCGCAAGACATGGCAATCTCTCTCAGTACTGAAAAGCCTGCCTTCATTGTGTGGGAGCCATTCCCCTCTCTTGCTGAATATAATGGTGAGGCCGTACCTCTCAAGTTGTCTGGTGAGATCTGGCCGAAACATCCCTGCTGTGTTGTTGCTTCATCCAACACATTTCTGCGGGATCATCCTGACATCGTGCAGAAGGTCATCGAGATTCACAAGAGGGCTGAACAGTGGATTGTTGCCAACCCCACTGAGGCTCTTCAGATTGCAATAGACTGGCTTGGTATGGACTCCACCCCTGTCGAAACCGCGTTCAATCGGATCATATACGACTACAATGTCAATCGTACAGGTATTCAACGATATCTGGAATTTTTGATCAATCAGAACTTGGTCACTATGGAGTTAAGTCAGGTCGGTCCGTTCCTTGACCGCTTCATCAATACAACATTTATCGAGAGCGCCTAACGGTAGAAACAAAAGCCGCTTGTGCTAGCAATAGGTCGAGTGGAATGGCGCAGACAGAAGATCAAACCGATACGAGACCCAAACATGGGATGTTGGCACGTCTCAAGGCAATGACGTTGCGTGATGTCCTTCTCAAGGGTCTCATCCCAATTTTTATTTTATTGGCGATCTGGCAGATCGTTGCCTACATTGCACAAGGTATCACTCTGTTAGACATTGGTTATGCCTTTGTGAAACTCGTTGTTCACGGAGATACTGATGGCCGTACTCTTACAGAACATACCGCTATGAGCCTCTTTCGGGTGACCCTCGGGTTTGTCGCTGCCATTGTCACTGGCATTCCCCTGGGCATTGCTACTGGCCGCTACAAGATCGTCGATGCAGTCTTGGGGCCCGTGATAGAAGCAATTCGCCCCATTCCGCCAATTGCATGGATTCCGCTCTCAATCCTCATATTCCGGACGAACATTATGGGTGCACAGATATTCATTATCTGGATCGGCGCCTTCTTTCCGATACTTCTCAATACGACTACTGGTGTGAAACGAACTGAACCGGTTCATCTTGATGTGGCACATTCGTTTGGTGCCTCGGAGAACCAGATCCTGACCAAGATCGTCTTGCCCTCAGCAGCGCCCGAGATCTTTGCGGGTCTTCGATTAGGTTTTGGCATAGGGTGGATGTGTCTTGTGGCTGCTGAGATGATTGGTGGGGGACTTGGACTTGGGTATCTCGTGATCATCACAGAACAGCTTGGTCGTACCGGCGAGACCATTTCTGCTATGCTGGTGATCGGGTTCATTGGTTTTCTGATCAGCTATCTCTTTCTGATTATCGAGCGTAACACAATGAAATGGCGTCGTGAGATTGCCATCTAAGCACCCTGCCGTGCAAGAGCTTTTTCCTGCTCGACTCTGAGCATGTCAAGAATCCTTGCGCGATATTCGAGACACACTGTGCTGGCTCGTATCCGTGGTCGCGGTAGGTCCACCTGATATTCGCCAATGATTCTAGCTGGAGTGTTGCTCAAGAGCAAGATTCTATCCGACATAAAGACGGCCTCATCGACATTATGTGACACGAACAAGACGGTAGATCCAGTCTCTTTCCAGATACGCAGAAACTCTTCTTGAAGGTAATTTCTCGTCTGAGCATCTAGGTTGGAGAGCCCCTCATCTGAAACAAGAATGTCAGGTTTAGTTATGAGGCTTCGTGCCATCTCTGTCTTTCTCGCCTGTCCGCCCGAGATCTCGTGCGGGTAGTTATTCTCAAGCCCTCTCATTCGAATCAGGTCTATCATCTGATCCGATAGTCTGTGGCGCTCAACCTCAGGGACCCCTTTGATCTCCAGACCGAACTCGATGTTCTCTCTCACAGTTCGCCATGGAAATAGGCTCTCTTGTTGGAATATATAGCCCACTCGACTATGGCCCATTTCTACCTGCGTGTCATCAATGAGCACCTCTCCAGAATCGGGCTTGAGCAGTCCAGCAATTATTTTTAATAATGTGGTCTTACCACAACCTGACGGACCAAGGATACTTAGGAATTCTCCCTCTTGGACATCAAACGACAGGTCGTCCAAGACCAATACGCGGTCATCATCCCCATTGTATGCCTTGACCACGTTTCTAACCGAGAGTTTTGGTCTCTCTTTCATGGGTTTTATTTCAAACCGTTTGGGTTATATACTATCTTATTTGTCATCGGACTTGACAACCTACAAAAGTACAAAAGGATACCACTTACGGTATGTACTACGTACCAGTATTGTTGGACGAAATTTACTGTCGTTAAATTGGCACAGAAGGAATGAACATTGGTACAACCACGCGTGTTGTTAGAAATTGAGGATGATACGAATACGAGCGCAATTGCCGTAGGTGATGTCACGTCATCCGGACGCCCAGAACTTCTTACCGGAGGTCGGGATGGGGTTCTGAAATTGTATGATGCGAACCAGAGCGAGATCCATCTCTTAGCACAGGCCGATCTTGGTGGTAGCATTCTTGCGGTTCGGATTGCTGATGCCAATAACGATGGTCAAATGGAGATAATCGTTGCACGGAGTCTCTCTCCCGGCGAGAGTCCGGGATCTGGAGAGACACTGCAAGTCTATCGATACTCCCCCTCGGGTACCTTCGAACTGTTAGGAGCGTATCCTATTGACAGATTTGTGACTACGCTCACGATCACCGACGTGACCGGCGATAATAAGAACGAGATTCTTGCTGGTGGCAGTGATTCGACGCTCCGTGTCTTGCAGATGGATCCTGACAACAATCTTACCGAGTTTATCAATCATCAGCTACGAGATATGCCTCTGACAATCGGGACCTGTGATGTTGTTGGTGACGAACATGAAGAGATCGTCATTGGAAACCGTGACAAGACGCTTCATGTGTTGAAGGTTGTTGATTCTTCAATACAAGAGATCGATGTGATCGAGCTGCCCAGTCCAGTCATCTCAATTGCTGCCGGTGACCTTCTTGGTGACCGAAAGATGGAGTTGGGTGTAGTCACACATGATGGCTCGATCCGTGTCTATAGAAATGAAGAGAATAAATTAGAACTCTTCTCCAAACTTGAAAATGCAAATGCTCTCTCGATCCGGATTGCTGAGTTGAATGCGGATCATATGGACGAGATCGTTATTGCCACTTCTGATTACAAGATCGACTATTACAATCTGTATATGGCTGAATTGAAAAAGATCGCAACTGTTGAAATTGGTTCAAAGATCCTCTCGCTTGCGGTTGGAGATGCAGGCGGTGATGACCGACTAGAAGTGCTTGTGGGCATTTCAAATGGTCCTCTCAAGATTGTCGAGGGACTCTACCATCTCATTCCACGTTTTCAAGTCAAGCCCAAAGCCGAGTCTGGAACAGGCCTACTTGGAACACTTACCGTACTAAATGTGACCGATCAACCAGTCGCCGGAGTCACTGGGAAGCTCTACTGGTTCCCGAAAGAGATGATGGAAGTTTCACCTCAGCAGATTCGATTGGACATTGGCCCTCACGAATCGAAGACTATTGAGATTGATATTCTGCCTCGTGAAGAGGGAACCATTGTCATTCGTCCAATTGTTCTGATGTGGACCGATGAATCGGGAGGTGTCCGACAAGTGACCACTCCTGAGACCGCGGTCCTTGCTGAGGCTGGTACCGTGACTGCTGCACCAGCTGAAGCACCAGCCGTCACATTGGACGGAGTTGAAGAGTCATCAGCTAGCGATGAGGCATCCCCTCTCTTCTCTTCTGTCGGTGGAACTGGCTTCAAACCACTTACCGAGGCGGATCGTCAAGAGATTGAGGCACAGGCCTCAGGTACAACAGAAGATGCAGTACGACAGGCCGAGCAGCTCTTGGACCAGCTCTTTGGCGATGCGAGTACTGATGCACAGGCTGCCCTTGATGATGTGAAACGGATGATCGAGGGTGAACCCGCCTCTGCTGAGACCGCAACTGCTACAGAAGCTGAGGTCACAGAGGCACCGCCTCCAGTCTCTAATGAGAGCGCACTTGTCGCGGAGATCCGAAATCGGCCACCCAAGCCTCCTCCACCCAAGGCCGCCCCCGATGCGTATAGTTTCTTGTTTAAGGTCATGATCATTGGTGAGGGTGCAGTTGGTAAGACTACCCTCGTCAATCGTTATGTGACAGGTTCGTTCGAACGCGATTACAAGACCACTATTGGTTCTCAGTTTGCCGTCAAGCTGACTCATATCTTCCCACCCGAGTCAGAGTATGCTGTTGGTATCAAGATACAGGCCTGGGACGTGGCAGGACAGGCGCGATTTGCAGCAGTACGGAAGATGTACTACAGTGGTGCCGCTGGTGTGATTTTGGTCTTTGATGTCACTCGTCGTCGTTCGTTCACCGAACTGGAAAAATGGGTCAAAGAGGCTGACGAATCAGTTGGCTCGAGAGTGCCAATGGTTGTTGTCGGTAACAAGATCGACCTGCCTGATAGAATGGTCAGCGCAGAAGAGGCCAAGAAATGGGCTGAGGATCAAGGGTTTGTGTATATGGAGAGCAGTGCCAAGACTGGTGAGGGTGTAGCCGACATGTTTACAGTCCTTGCCGAGTTAATGTGGCGCGAGACCAATAACAGCAAATGATTACGCACGCTCATGATCTCTCAGATTGGTCGTAGGTCTTTGACGGCATCTATGCCAGTTGCAAAGGCATTGAGATTCTCAGTAGTCCTTTTACCCATTGACTCGTAGCTCTGTCTGATAGATCTCTGAGAGATGGGTTGAACCTCAAGACCGACCATTATTCCCACAAGATAGGCGTTGAGAGATCTACTTGCAAGGTCGTTTGTCTGTATTGGCACTCTATAGGTCGTTCCACATATTCCCGCAAGATGGGAGAAGATGTCGTCCAGCTCTGGATATTTGATAGTTCCTGCAAGAGTATCCAATGTGTCAACTTTTAGATCCGAAACTATCGCAATCGTGTTGGCTCCTGCAAAATCAATGGCTGCTCGAAGGCCCTCAAGTGGCTCTAATCCAAGCAGGACATGGAGCGCCCCCTTGGGAACTAAGGGCGCGACCTGTTGGTCCGCTAATCTGATATGAGTGGTGACAGCCCCTCCTCTCTGCGAAGCACCAAACGTCTGTCCAATTGTGGGGCTGAGACCATCTGCGATAGCTGCTCTGGCGAGCACTCTGCTGGTCACAAGATTCCCTTGGCCCCCAACACCAGTGATGACAATATTAAACGGTTGTTCGTCCACCTCTTATTCCTCCCTCTGGATTGCCTCATATGGGCAGACATCTATACAGGCCCCGCAGCGAACACATTGATCTTCAAGCACCACAGGAACTCTCTGCTCGCTATCCCATCCAAGTGCCACACAGGAGTATTGCCTGACACATATGCCGCATTGATTTCCTTTACAGCGATCCTTTCGGATTACGATCCTTGGCTTTTGTTGATAGATGGCCGGATCACGTCTTTGTTCTTCTAGCCGACACGAGCTTTTCACAATGACCACTTTGAGACCGATCTTGGTTATCATTGAATGGAATGTGTCTATGAGTTCTGGAATGTTCTCGCCATCTACCGAAGCGATGGCATCTGGTTTTATCGCTTCTACAACTCGCCTAATACTGACGGCTTTCTGGTGGGCGTTTCCGCCTTCCACTCCAGGGTGTGGTTGGAATCCGGTCATTGCAGTAGTCTTGTTGTCCACAATAATGAACATGACATCCGCATCTGTATGACGCGCATTCACAAGTCCCGGTAAGCATGCATGAAAGAATGTAGAGTCTCCAGCAATAGTCGCCACTCTTGCAGAGTATCCAAAACGATGCAGTTGCCCGAGCCCATTGGCCGTTCCGATTCCTGAACCCATTGCTTGCATCGTGTCCATTGTCCTATTGTAAAACACACCTAGAGAATAGCACCCGATGTCGCCCGTGACGACAAGTCGCCCATTAAGGCGTTGCTTTACTTTTCTTAAGGCCCAGTATACGTTCCTGTGAGTGCATCCTGCACAGAACGTTAGTGGGCGAGGAATCAGGATCTTTAAGGCCTTTGTCAGTATGTCTTCTCTTGGTGTTTTTTTCGGACGTGGCAGTTGAAGCACATCTTGAAGCGCATGAAGTACAATATCTATGGACAGCTCGCCCCACGAAGGGACTAATCCATCATGTTTTCCATGAAACGTCATTGTCAATGGTGGTATCTCAGTTGCCATGCTCGTGATACCATCCTCGAGGAACGGGTCCACTTCTTCAACAAAGAGCATCATCTCTTCTGTTTCAGCGATCGTTTTCTTGATCAGCGTTTCTGGTAAGGGATGTGTCGTGACCACTCCCACATGTCTGATCCTCCTGTCAGATCCTATTCGCTGTATTGCCTCATTGGCGTAAAGTTGGCCAACCCCCGATGATAGGACTGTTAATCTGGGATCATCCGAATCGAGAAGCACTCTATTCCATGAGGATTGATCAAACTCTTTTCCGACACGTTTCAGGGTCTCCTGTAGGTCGCGGTCTCGATGATGCGGCCACGGGACATTGAATAGGCCCTCTGGTATTCTCTCCTCCAGTGCTATAGTCCGCTCTGGAATGTTTCCTAAGGTGACGATTGCTTGCGTGTGGCTCAATCTCGTAGTGCTTCTTATCATGACGGGAATCTGTTCTCTCTGGGAGAGCGATATCGCATATGGGATGAGATCTTTGGCCTGCTGTGCTGTGGCAGGTTCTATCAGAGGAATCTTCGCCGCCTTTGCATAGAACCGCGAGTCCTGTTCATTACTAGAACTGTGTCCTCTCGGATCATCACAGACAACGATGACAAGGCCACCTTTTCCTGTGCCTGATAGATTGAGGTTGAGAAGAAAATCGGCCGCCACATTTAGACCGAGTGATTTCATCGGGCAGATTGCAGGGATTCCAACCCAGCTCGCGGCTGCGGCGGTCTCCAATGCGACCTTCTCATTGACGCCCCATTCCACATACATTCCGGTCTCACGAGACCACTTCATCAATGTGGTCGTGATCTCTGTGGATGGCGTACCCGGATATGAAACGCATACGCCCACTCCTGCCTCAACCGCGCCTCGGGCTATGGCCTCATTGCCGCTCATGAGAATCCTTCGACCATCATCCTGAACCATTTCTTTCAGCTCTGTTTGATGTCATTCAGCCTCTCTCAAAACACTTTCGAGTTCTGCTTTACGTGAAAGAAACAGAAATATACTCCTCCTCTCGTCAATACTATGCAATGAATGACTCTGAGTCGGCACGATCTTCAAAGATCAGTTCGTGCTTTTCTATCTCTCACGATAAAGACGTTGATGGTATTGCTTCTGCGGCCATTGTCTGGAGGTATGCCAAGAAGAAAGGATTGACCCATGATTTCACGCTCACGGATTATGGTTCTTTTGACAAGGCCTTCTCAAAGACTGCCGAGCTCCGTGACACGCTGATAATAGTGACCGATCTTGGTCTAGATAATTCTTCTCGAAATGGTGTTATCGCAAATCTGTCAAAGGCCGTATCACGAGGCTGCCGTGTTGTCTGGCTTGATCATCATAGGTGGCCAGAGCAATCGATCCGATCCGTTCTTGGTCTGGGTAACAAGCCTGTTCTCAAGATCAACCATGATTATTGCGCTGCAGAAATCGCATTCAAAGTCCTTATGCCACATGACAAGATCTCCGAAGAACTTTCGGTGATCGCTCACGATACCGACTTCAACCTGCGCGAGATCGAGGCTGCCAACGCTCTGACCGATGCGGTCTCAATAATACGATTTCAGGCTCTTGACAAAAGAGAGGACATAACCTCTGGCCTCTTTCCGTTAGTCAAGGCATTGGCCGAGGAAGGTCTTGCCGGATTATGGGATGCTGAGCGACAACGATTCAAAGACGATCTGCTTGAGCAACGTGTTCATCACTACCGTAAGGAGAAGACCAAGCGAATGCGTAAGGCTCTCTCTGGTCACTGTGATCTTAGGATACATGGCTATCTTGTACGCATTGTAGAGATGCCCACTGGTGTTACCTCTACAGACCTCGGGACATACCTGGCCGACCCGAACAATCTGACGGTTGGAGATACCAAAATTCCAGTTGCTGATTTATTGGTCACAATAGGGCAAGGTGGTAAACTAGGCTTTCGACGAGGGACTGAGCAGGTTCTCTGTGATGCAGCAGCCAAGCTCTTCAATGGTGGAGGTCATCCTTTCGCTGCTGGTGGTGACTACGGTATGTATGACGATTTTGAGGCTGTCTGTGATGACATCTTTGCAACGCTCTCCAGCAATAAGGACTGGATTGTTGAGGGGCCTCAGGAATCAGCAGCATCCAGCTAGTGATCAAACGGCCTTTTCTAAAGATGCAGCGACCTGTTCGTTCGAATCTATAGATTGATCCCACAATCTATGC
Source organism: Candidatus Thorarchaeota archaeon (assembly GCA_021498125.1). NCBI lineage: Archaea > Promethearchaeati > Candidatus Thorarchaeota > Candidatus Thorarchaeota archaeon. Next base: position 1,139,465 of record JAIZWL010000001.1, read on the forward strand.
CACGTTAGAAGTGCATCCTTGATCAGTCTTGGTGTCCCTTTGTTGGTTGAGATTAGAACAAGCTCGGGTCTTGCTACATTTGTCATGAACATTGCAATTCGCTCGCTGTTAAGAGTAATGAAACGATAGGTGCTGTGAGGTCTAGGAAATATCCGTGTTATTATTCTATTATTACGTGTATGTTCTAACATCTCTTTGTGTTTCATTCGGAAAAAATTACTTGCCTCATCAATCTCACTCAAATCATCGGTCGTTGGAATGAACAATGATTTGACAATTGCGCCCCTTGCCAGAGCTTTTGCCATCTCCAGTTCCAACTTCCCCGTGTTCACGAGACCTTTATCGAGAATACGTAGAGGCGTTAGTGATCTGATGATGTCCCCTTCTTGGGCAGCTGCAAATATTGCTTGGGACGCGCTCATCTCCACATTTTCTGCGCCCTCTATAATGGCCGGGTCCTGGGATAGTCCGTTTTCATCTTCCTTATGCGTCATCAGATTGTAAAAGTCAGTCAAGTCTGTTGTTTCAAGTATCTCAATTTTACGATCTATTGTTTTGATATCGTCTTCAATTGCCTTGATGGCTCTCAATCTTCGGGCATTAAGAGCACGACATATCATCTCATTCGAAGTGAGGTAGAGATGTGGTCGTCGTATCTTGTCTGTGACCAGATATCCCTCAGCCTCGAGTTCTGATAATGTCTTGTAGACCCAATTTTTAGACACGCGGCTCTTTTTTCTTACTAACTCGTGGATGGCCCCAATTGTTGGTGCTATGGAAATGGCACCGTCGAAACATTTCACAACACCTAATGTCTGCATCTCTATTGATTCGGTATCGATGTCCATTGCCGCAATGACTCTCTCCATCTCTTTTTTCCTCATAACGTATGTCCCCTCTTCAGATCATTGGTGTCGCTTCTGCGAACTCACTATCGAAACTAGTTGTCATATCCTCCAGCAATTTGGGGTTTGCTTCGTGAGGAATATACTGTACCATCGGTTCAGGATAGTAACTGATGACCAAGATTCCTATGTCACTGTTCTTCAAAAATGCCTCATAGGTCTTCTCGGTTTTTGAGCGTAGACGTATCTCTACGTTATCTGATGTCACCTTCATTAATTTGTAGAGCCTTCTCGTCACCTCGTAACTGGCGCGATCTATTAATTTTTTATCCGGTCCAAGTACCTTTACGAACGCGCCACGTACTAATAGGCGTTTCAGCATCTTCATTGTAACGCCGTCTTCTTTAAAGAAGCCTTTCTCTCCCCACCTCACAGACACCCTTATTATATCCCCTTTTCGTATGCGATTGACAAGTTTTTCATGAAGAAGCTTGATGAGTTGATTTCCACCTCTAGAGAATGATGACGTAGGTGGTTGTTCTTGTCTTAATAAGCGGGTTATGAAAAATGCGGACGTTTTTTGCATATCTTCTTGTGTAAGTTCTTCGAGAAGTCTTTTTCTGGCCTCTTGTTCGCGTTTTTGGAGTTTAAGTTCATTGAGCTTGTTTGCTTTTAGTCGGGATATCAGTGCGCGTACATATACATCATTAGTGTAGTACAATGTGCTGTCCGGTTCACGGATGACCTGAATCACGCCCTCCCTCTGTAGATCCAATAATATCTTGTATAACGAAGTCCTTCTTCCGGGAGTATCATGGCGGATCCCTACAAAATCTCCTAATTCATTGAACGTGAGTGGGTGGTTGGCCTTTCCAAGCGTGAAGAGAATTTTATATCTCTTGGCTTGTGGATTCACACCTAGTATCTCTGCAAATTCCTTCAGGCTCTCTCTATATGTAGTCGTTCTTATTTCCCCCCTTTCTTGTGAATCCTTGCTATTGCTCTAACAATTGGATTGTCTGGTTTCAGACCGATCTTTGTTGCTGTCGCGCTTGTCAATAGTTCAAATGGGATCGCCTTCTTCCATGTTCGATCAAACACTTGGTTAATGCTGTCTATTAAATCCGCATTGAACTCTCTCGTGAATAATGTTGTCACAACAGGGTTTTCAGTCAGAATCAGTGCAACACGTTGATCATTCAGGCTCACATGATTATACGTGCGAGGTCCGTTTGTGACTGCAAGTAAGAACTTTCCTGGGCTCTCTTGATTGATACGATGAATCATTTGGAAGAACTGTAACATTGCTGACTCATCGAGTATTCCCTCTCTCTCATCAAGCAACTCGAGAAAATCTGATGTGATTATATATCTGACTTCAGCACCATTCATTGCCGCATCGATAAATTTCCGTGTACGCTCGAACCCTCCACTCACCAATGTTGTCACATACATCGCAGTCGTTCTGATAATGTCCCCCTTGCCAGCTGGCCTAGTGATATTGTTAAGAAGGAGCCGGTGCATCCCCTCTATCCCCTTGGCGAATCTCGTTGTAATGGAATCTTGTTTCCCCGAGATTGAAAAGACAATTGTTTCAGCGAGTTGAGAACAATCCACATTTTTTATTTTCTTTATCTTTTCTGCTATTGCCGCCTGCTTTTGCTCAAGAGACTCCAAAATTTGGTACTGAATATTTTCAAGTGCATCTACTATAGTATGCACATCTATTATGTACTTGCGGCGTGACGCGGACGGGTCCTCGACTTTGACTATTCCCAAGCGTACAAGTTCCCTAAGATCACGGTGGAGTCCTACTCTTCCCGGTACGGGGTCTATGTGCTGTGTCTTTAGCTCCTCGTAGATCTCTCCAAATCTCAGAGGCTTGATCGTACTATCTCTCATAGACAACATAATCTTGATAATAGTGATATAGCGATTCCATTGTTTAGAATCTTGGTCAAGTCCAAGGGCCTTCAGTTCTTTTGCAAACTTTTTATGCGTCATGTCGATCATCCATTGTTCGTACCGATGTCATACTTGTAGCTTTATAACAATCAAAAAACAACATCTCTTTATATCCTTCTAGGATGAATAATTTGTTCTTGTACTATTACAGGAATGCATGCGGTGATCGTTTGTGCTTTCCAGTTGGAAGGCCCTGACGCGGAAACCTTGCGGGGCACAGGCTAGAAATAGCCTGCGTTACGAAGCAGGGAAGCGGGGGGCGACCCTGCTTCACTATTTTTCAAGCCCCGCTCTCTATTCTTATGAGAGTGGATCATATCACATGAATCATAGACCACTGACTGCAATGCTCTTGAGATAACCTTTGCCTATTCTCATTGCCATTGGTAGGAAATCTGTTAACAGCTTCATGACCGTCCCGAGACTCACATGGCCCTGAACGACCTCATTTAGGGTAGTTGCATCAAGCTCGCTCAAGACGATCTCGGCTGCCTCAATTGGATCATTGAACATTGCATACTTCGAGACCGCCCACATGCCCTTTCCTGTATTCTGAATATTATTTGCCAGTTTGGATGCTCTGTATTCTTTCTCATAGCGATAGACGCTCTTCTGTGAAAAGTCCTGTTCTTCTACCATGCGTCGCGCGTGTCTTGCAAGAAGCGTTCCTGCATGGAGGCATGTTGTTACACCGCCACCCACGATCGATGAGACCTGTCCCGCCGCATTTCCTACAAGTGCAACTCCTGCATCGGTAAAGCGCGGGATAATTCCTGCGCAGGGGACTACTCCACCATTTATCGCGGCGATCTTGGCATCTCTCGTCTCAGGATGGGTCTTCATGTATTTGCGTAGCACATCCTGCATTGGAGGTAAACGATTCCATTGGTCTTGGCTCGATGGGACTCGACCTATTCCAAGATTGACCTCGGTCTCACTGCGCGGGTACAACCAGAGGTAGCCAAGACCCACATCGCGCCCGACATAGAAGTACGCGGTGTTTGGATCTATTCCTTTGCACCCTTCGAGTTTAAACCTGTACCCATAGCTGAGAAGCCATTTGGGGTGAGTGAATCCCGCGGTGGCCGATACTCGACTGAAGGACCCATCTGCGCCGATGGTGAGTGGCGCTTGGACTTCTTCGGAACGATTGTATACCACTCCTGTGACCTGATTATCTTTCTTGATCACCCTGTCCACCCGTGCTTGGTACCTGAACTCGGCTCCATCTGCAATGGCTCTGTCTCTCATCAGCTCTTGGCACTTGTCCTCGTCAAGCAGGTATGAGTTTCCAAGGAGTGATCGGTCAACCACGATATTCGCTCCGGTATCGAGGCTTTCTCCAATGATCGCAGTGAACTTGTTGCCAACATACTCGGAGTCCGGTTTAATCCGCAGTAATTTGATGGCCTTATCCGTGACCAGCTCTCCCATCAATGAATCTGTCACTTTCGCTCTCTTTTCGAGAACCAGCGTCTTCAATCCTCGTGCTGCTGTCTGTTCAGCAGTCTTTAATCCAGCAGGGCCTGTGCCGGCCACCACAATGTCATAGGTCATCTTTAGCACCTTACGAATTATAACACAACGAGAAGCTAGTGTTCTTATCTGTTACTGCTACAGGTAGATACACATAAAATGGACACATTAAAAGGGCGTTGTTGCGACTATACCTTTACCTCTCAGCGAGTGGTCAAGAATGAAGGCCCGAACAATTCTCTACTCCCTCTATATGGTATTCTCCATACTGATCAGTATCACAGTTGCGGCATTTCCTACAAGCCTTCTCTTTCTCATTCTCTTTCAGAATGTGGATTCCGCACTTGATCAGTTCGGCTTTCTCTTCCCATGGCTCAAGACAGAGTTCCAGACTATTCTGGGTCCCATAATCCCTCAGTTCTTCCTTCAGCATCTCTGGTTCTTTGTGTTCTTTATTCCCATAGCCTTTCTCTGCTATGCGATATTTTTGGGAACTTTGCTGGGGATGTTCCTTCTGTCTCGACGAGGTATTCCATTCCTGAAGGATGGGTACTATCCGATGGAGACCGAGGCTTGGCTGCTCTACGAGTATTATGAGATCTACTATGTCATCTTTCCTTACTTTGCATGGTTCTTTTCGGTCTTCTTAGATACCCGCCCGCGTCATACGCTATTCGGGGCCAAGATCGGAAAGAACACAGTTGTTGGAAATGGGCGACTATTCAATCCCGAACGAACCATTATTGGGGACAACTGTTTCTTTGGGTATGATGCGATATTAAGTGGCCATGTATATGAGAGTGGCCGTCTATATCTTAGAGAGGTACGTCTGGGTAACAATGTCACGATTGGTGCCAATGCAGTGGTCCTTGCAGGTGCGGATATTGGCGATAATGTCATAGTTGCAGCCAATAGTACTGTTCCCAAAGACAAGAAGGTCCCTCCCGACACGATCTGGGTGGCCGGAAGAGCCATACCTCGCAAGAAGACCCTGACGCTTACCGAGCTCGCACGACTGGGTATTCCTGCTGTTCCTCCTGCTGTCAGTTCTGAGATCATCGATGATACACAGGATGAACACACGGAAGAAACAACTGAGCAGTGAAGGTGAACTTATGATATTGTTGATGTTTCATCTAGAGAGTTTTTGGTATCGGCCGAACGAGGCCGACGAGGCGATCAAGGACGAGCACCGTTATGGTGATTCTATACTCGTCTGGATTCAAGCAGAGGAGCGCGACGAGGAGAACAGGACTGCGGTCTTGAGAAAGATGGTGAAGAACATTCGTTGGCTTGCCCAAAAGGTCGGCACAAAGACTGTCATCCTACATTCGTTTGCTCATCTCGGTCCGAGCAAGGCTGACCCCAAGGTGGCTGACGAGATCATCGAGGAAGTTGCGGAACGATTGCGGGCCCGCGAGTTCGAGGTTCATATCGTTCCATTCGGGATCTTTCACGAGTTTGCCATGCATGTGCGGGGACCATCCATTGCGAAGGTCTACAAGGCTTTCTAGATGACTTCTTAACGGCTCGTGACGATGAGATACTGAAACCGATGACCGAGACAAAAAGCAAGTACACTCCACGTGGATATCAGGAGTATCTCCTTGACAGGATTGTTCAATTGAAGGGGACCAATCTTCTACTCGAGCTTGATTGCGGTCTCGGAAAACGATTCATCACCCATCAGATAATCACAAAGCGGTTCCCGGATCTAAAGTTCATTATTGTTGTACATTCCTCATCATCGCTTGTTGAGACCGTTGACTACCTTCGTGGAGAGTATGGGGGTCTTGATGACGAGCTTGGAGAACTGTCCTCTCGCGTCCCGAGTCGACGGCGTGTTCAGATGCTCGAAGATAACCGGATCATCGTATCTACACCCCAAGTTCTTGCTGGAATGCTCCAGAAACATCTGGACCACTTTGAGTCGTTCGATGCCGTGCTGATCAATGAGGTCGATACTCTGATCAGAAGGACCAGTGGCCGCACCACGCTGATATTTCCATGGCCTACTATTCTCTCACTTACCGAGGGGAAGTGGATAATTGGAATGAGCGGCACTCTGCGGGATGATCATGCAGTCTTCAATGAAGAGCAGATCGAGATTCGTAGAGAGTTGGTCACTCTCCAGAAGCATATCCGCGATGCTGTAGTGATCTCCATGGATGAACTCTACGGGACCGATGTGGAGGACTTTCTGGAACCAACTCTCCTGAAGGTCGAGCCCGTGGCCGATACTAAGATTCGATCGATAGCCCACGTCATTGACGAGATCATTCGTGACACACGTGGGGAGATTCGACAGCAACTTGACGAGGAGGGGAATCTTCACCTTATCGGTGATGATGTTCGACGGATCCATCTTATGCTCGAACGGCTGCCCATTGACGATGAACTGAAGGGTCGCTATTCAGGTCTTCTGATGCTACGAAAATACATCTATGCTATGCCACCCCACCAGTTCCTGCGTATGTTCCGTGGCAAGACCATCACCCACTACTTCGATGTCGCCGCACTTCGTCGCACGTTTCCAAAGGTCTCCTCAAAGACTTGGAGAGTCGTGGAGATCGCTAAAGATCACACAAAGACGCTTGTCCTGACCTCCTATCTTGAGATGGTCTCTCAGATCAAGTGGGCTCTTGAAAAGGCTGGTCTGCAGGCGCTCACGATCACCGGGCAGACGCGAAATGCGCGGGATGTTCTACGCCAGTTCCGTGAGGATGTTGATGCTCGGGTCTTGGTACTCTCCCCTGTTGGCGAACGCGATCTGGATATTCCTCAGGCTGAGGTCATGGTCGTCTGTGACACGATCAACACGACCAAGACAATGTATCAGAAGTTCAAGCGTACCCGCGGTGGTCTTGTTGTGCTTCTTGTCTATCAAGGAACGTATGAAGAACGAAAGGCGCATTATCTGCTCAAATCGGTGGCCGAAAAGTATCCGTGGTCTGTGACGATCGCGGAATAGTGAGATATGGCCTTCGGAGACCGTGTTTTCTCATTCCTCCCAAGAGTTATTTATGTTAGTACGAATTATTTCGATGATTGGAATGAGGAAATCTGTGCTCGTTTGTCTTATTGCGTTCATGATTGTGTTTGCAGGTGTGATATTATATTATTATACGCATCGGCCAATACATCTCAATGCTACAGTTGTCTCACAACTGACAGGCCAAGATGCGCTTAACAATACGCAGACTGTTGATGTCAATGGAACAGACCTTGGGATTGTGTTCGATCATCAAGGTATGCTCTACTACATGTTTGGCGACACGTTCGGTTGTGGTACTGGGTTCGCGTTGAACTGGCGTTCTAACACACTGGCCTATTCTACTGACACCGATCCAAGTGATGGGATCATGCTCAAAGGCTGGATCATCCAACCACGCTCAACGTATGCAAAGGAATTGATTGGAAGTCTGAAACAGGATAATGTCGAGATGACCTCCATTCCCACAGCCGTCTATTCTGACAACCACACGATCTACGTCTACTATATGAGTGTCAAACATTGGTCCTCAACTGGTGGAATGTGGACATGTAACAATGCAAGTATTGCGTACTCTACAGACAATGGTCAGAACTTTGTCAAGGCGGGGAATATCAGCTGGCCCGGCGACAGTAATTTTGTGCAATTCGGTGTTGCTCAAGGAGCTCCTTCTGATCAACTCATATCCTCTGGTGACTACATCTATCTGTTGGCCACCGGAAGTGGTCGTTTCAAGGGGGCCTATTTGATGCGTGCTCCCAGAAATGCCCTGCTCAATCAGCTTGGTTACTCGTATTTTGCAGGTCTCAATTCGAGTGGTGGTCCCACTTGGACATCGGACATGACTCAGGCTCAGTTGGTTCTCCAGAAACCTGTTGGTGAACTCTCAGTGATGTGGAACTCGTACTTGAACAAGTGGACTGTGTGGTACACTAATAATGTAGCCTTTGCAATAACACTACGAACTGCTGATAATTTATGGGGCCCATGGAGCGATCCGGTCATCGTGGCCGACGCCAAGACATACCCTGGTCTATACGGATCATATGTGCATCCTTCTCTTGTAGAAAAGAGTGGTTCTGTTGTATATTTCATTATGAGCCGTTGGAGCGTCTACAACACCTTTGTCATGCGTGTTGATCTATCTCCGATAGGGCCACCTGTCAGGGCCACAACTCTATCTCCCCAAATGTATGCAATTCCCCGATCGCAGTTTCGAGACCTCTTCTTCGCTTCAACATTACGATTATAAGCTCTGTCTGTTTGATTGCCAGCGAATCACATTGTCTTTGGAATTGGGTTCGAGCATAGGCATTGGATTGGACATTGCAGAGGTCAATAGGTTTCGAAGCTTGGGTGTCACACACCCCTTCTTTACACGTGTCTTTACGGTTTCCGAACGCGACTACTGCATGACATACTCCGACCCATTTCCCCATTTTGCAGGGCTATTTGCTGCAAAGGAGGCCGTGATAAAAGCACTCTCTCATCAGGCATATCTTCCCCTACAGAGAGTTGAGATCCAACATTCTCCCTCAGGTTCCCCTCAGGTCAGTGTCCCTGTTACTATTACACGGTCTATCATTCTGAGTATATCTCATTCCAGCCAGTATGCTGTTGCAGTGGCTCTCTCCCTGAGCCCGAATGGCACCATCGACCCCGACGAATTGCATCTCATGATCGAGACTCTTGCTACTAAAGCACTGCCAATGGAGGTTTCCCAAAGTGAGTGAGAAACTTGCCAAACTATTAGGAGTCGTCCGGACAGATCCTTCCTATCTTAACTTATGGAGCACCTACAAACGAATCCAGACAATGGATCTCCCCACCCCAGACGACCTTAACAAGATCGTACGGCTTGCAGTCATTGGGTCATCTACACTCGAACCGCTGGCAGCCTGTGTGGATGTCAAGACACGACTGCTTGGATTATTCCCCATCACCTTTGTTGGTGGTTTCAACACCTATCGGCAAGAGGCCCTTGATCCCTCTTCTCCATTGTATGCTCACAATGCTGATGTGATCATTCTATCCGTGGACGCTTGGTCTCTGCTAGGTCAGATGTTTATAGCCGAGTTTGTGAGAATGTCTTCTGACGATAGGCGTGCCGCCTTTCAGAAGATTGTTGATGATGTTGCTTCTGTGGCCGAGGCTCTTGAAACGAAGACATCCTCTCTCATCCTCGTCAATAATTTCATTGTTCCAACTTTTACTCCCTTGGGTCTTGTGGATAACAAACAGGCGTATGGTCTTCGTGATCTCTTTCGAGAGGCGAATGCTCAACTAGAAGAGCGATTTCGTGCCACGAGCCGAGTCTTCGTTGTGGATCTTGATACTGTCGCAGCCTCTTTTGGTAAGGCGAATGTAGTCAATTGGAATACCTACTATCGTGGCTCAGTCCCGTTCAGTGAGGGATTCACGCCCATACTTGCGGATGAGTATTTACGGTATATCCGGGCTCTAAAAGGCCTGACGAAGAAGTGCATAGTTTTGGACTTGGACAATACGCTCTGGGGCGGGATCATCGGGGAAGACGGCATGGAAGGGATCAAGCTTGGAAATACCTCTCCCGGTAACGAGTTTGTAGATTTTCAGAGAGCATTACTCTCACTGTACAATCGTGGTGTGATTCTTGCTGTCAATAGCAAGAACAATCCTGATGATGCTCTTCAAGTGCTTCGGGAGCACCCGTATCAAGTGCTTCGTGAGGAGCATTTTGCAGCTCTCAGGATTAACTGGCAGAGTAAGGTGCAAAACCTCATAGAGCTTGCTCATGAGATCAATATCGGTCTTGACAGCATGGTCTTCATAGACGACAATCCCGTTGAACGTGAGCAGGTCCGACAGGCACTGCCAGAGGTTCTGGTTGTAGACCTTCCAAAGAATCCACGCCTCTATCGCGCCACACTTGAGGATCTTCATGTCTTTGATGTTCTCTCCCTCACGGCTGAAGATATGCGTCGTGGGGAGATGTACGTGGGTAAGCGGAAACGTGCCGAGCTAGAGCGATCAACAGGGTCTCTTGAGGATTTTCTCAAAACACTGGATCTGAAAGTTCGCATTAAGCTTGCTGACGATTTTGATACCCCGCGAGTGGTTCAACTTATCGGCAAGACCAACCAGTTCAATCTCACGACCCGCCGGCACACCGATGCCGAAGTCCAGCAGTTTCGCAAGTCGCCTGATCACCGTGTCTATAGTCTGGCTGTCCGCGACCGCTTCGGGGACGAGGGAGTTGTCGGTGTGGCGATTACTCGTGCTGAGAAGACTGACTGGATCATTGACACACTTCTGATGAGTTGCCGTGTCATAGGTCGTAACATCGAGACCGCCTTTCTTGCGAAGATTATTGCTGATGCACGCGAGGCAGGTGCGAAGCGTCTTGTCGGAGAGTACATTCCAACAAAGAAGAACGCTCCAGCGAAGGACTTGTATGAGAGGCACAACTTTACGCTTCTCGGTACTGAAGGCGATGTGACACGTTGGGCCTTGGATATCACAGAAAAGACCATTGAAGTACCTGAATACATAGAACTTGTCGAGGAATGGCCATGAGCAGCACCGATGAACGACTGGTAGAGATCGTTAGCAAGGTCCTCTTGCTCGATTCGGAACAGGTGACAGACAGTCTCCGCAGAAAGGAGTATGAGCCGTGGGACTCCATGGCCCACCTTGTCCTCATCTCGGAGATCGAGAACGAATTTGGAATCTTCTTTGAAGACGAAGAGGTCGCTGATATCTGGACAGTAGGTGACTTGAGAAAAGTTCTGGCCTCAAAGATCAGTTAGTCTCGTTTTGCTTTACGGGCTGGCGTTCAAGTCTCTGGACCATTCTTGCAGGATTCCCGGCGACCATTGTCCACGCTTGGACATCACGGCTGACCACTGCTCCAGCCGCCACAATTGCTCCCTTTCCGATTCTGACCCCGGGCAGGATAATTGCTCCACTGGCGATCCACGCGCCGTCCTCAATGACGACCTTCTTTGGCGGATTGCTATAAGCTCCTGTAAACCTGTGGTATGGACTTGTTCCCGAATGGGCCATGATCTGCACGCCCGGACCTAATGAGACCCAATCGCCAATCTCGACCATGTCTGGATGTTCACTGTCGATCTGAACAAGATAACCCATAAAGACCCCCTTGCCAATCTTGACACCACATCTTCGATGCACCGCTGCACGAAATTGCCAGAACGGCGAGAGCCACGCCAAGACTCTGAGAAGTCGTCCCATCAGTTTACCCATTCTAATCACTTCTTGTCAAATAGTATTTCCAGATCTGTCTGCGTAGGTAATCTGAGAACACCCAATTATCAATGTCTCCTGTCAGAAGAAGACAAAATGAGGCACCATCTCTCCATTCACCCTTTTGTTTCCATTGTTGTACAGCCTCTGTTGGAGTAGGACACCACCCGTTTAGCTGTGTAGCATATTCGACAAGTTCTCTCAGGCAGCCAACATATTTCCGCTGGCCGATTCTGATTGGGTGCAGGTCGAACATGATGACCCCTCTATGCATGGATGCCTTCTTGACCTCATGCTTGAGCCGACGTGTGATCTGTGGCGGCGTCATTCCAAGCGTGTCGATCATTCTATCATCGCTCCACACATTTAATGGAATGAAGACTGTGTCCGATTGCCTGCCATCGATAGGTACCTGAAAGAACTGTGTTCTCTCCCGGTGTTCAGGTCTATACCCGAGACCTCCGTCCCAGATTAGTCCGTGTCTATCTATGAGTTCCGGCATGTCGTCTGTGTAATTATCATAGGGTGCACGAAAGCCTGTGATCTTCACGCCTATCTTTTGAAAGGCCTGCAGGCTTCTACGAAAGTCCTCTTCTCTTGCACTCGCTGAGATCTGTGGATATCTGATATGATTGAACCCATGACTGGCCACTTCGTGACCCGCATCAGTGATCATTCTGATAAGGTCAGGTCTCATAGTGGCAACAGCAGCCACCGTGGGAAATGCGAACTTGGCATCGAAGGGTTTGAGGGTCTCAATTATATTGTTTAATAATTCTTTGAATGGTCTTCTATGAAGACTCATCATCTTGATAAATTGACGTGGGGCTCTGACGCCCCAACGTTTCACGAGTTGTTGTGCATACCTTCCCGTGGACAGATCTCAGACCTCACCATTTTGTACATGCTGAATCATCGTATGCATTTCATAAGAGTTGCGGACTCTCATTTGGCAATGAATTCATGAGCAATGAGTTCAAACAGCTCGTCTGTATATTGACGATCGACCTTTGCTTGGATATAGTTGCAGAGTTCAATGAAGTCCTTTGTTCTTGCATCTGCATCTGCACTACTGGCCAATATCTTCTTGGTAGTCTTGACCACCTGTCGAACGACATTTTTGGCATGTTTGTACTCCTTCACAACCTTTGCAGTCTCCTGTTCAATCCTCTGTATCTGGCTCTTTATCCTGATGTCTGAGATCTTGTCACTTCCTAGCGACTTAACGAGATCCATCAATACATCAAGGATGCCGTTCTGAAGCCCCGCTATTAATGCCTCGATCTCATAGGCTGTGAACTTTATCTCGGTCTCATTTACGGTGATCGACCATTTCAGATCACTGCTTCTATTGATTGTGATTTCTCGGTCGTCTATGTTCATATGTTCGACATAGAACCTGCTATCAACGCTGCTCACCAGAGAAGTCTTGAGCAGTGCCGCCTCCGTAATCTTGATCTTGGCACTCTGTCCACCATTCATGATGACAAGACAGAGACCGTTCTGTGGCTTGACCTTTTGGACATAATCTGATGCAGGGGCGACCTCGACAGGTGGAAGATTCTTGAGCAATTTTGCGAGATCACGTACTTCCCTTTCAGTCATGAAGTACTGCTGGTTATCACCTGCAATCACGATAGTTCCATCTTCACTTCGTTCAAACTGAATTTTGTTGCCTCCGCCTACACCCGTTGTCTTGTGATAGACCTGTTTGTAGTTTCGGGCGGTCTGAGCAAGTTTCTCTAATGCTGCTGCTACCATATGGGCTTCTCCATACCCAATTGTGATCTCAGCAGATCCATCCGTGGCGCGACCGATGCCTAATGCACCATCTCTCCTTATCTTGACGTACATGATTAGACCCACTCTGACGTACGGGTTACTACAAAAAACTGTTGTGCATACAACATCAAGGTAGAACAAGTGCGCAGAAGGCTGTCCACCTTCTGCGAAATCAACTGTATATCATATCGAGTCAGTGACATCGAACTTGAGGGTTCCTGCCTCCTTAGTCTTCAGGGCGATGTCGATCTTGTGTTCGCCTGCTGCTAAGGGATCCCCCTCAACTCGTAAGGTGATGTCTACCCCGACCTTTATCATGAATGGGCTGCTCTCAGAGACCTCTGAGGCCTTGACCTCAACGCCTTCCGCCTCGATAAAGGTGCTATCTAGAGGAATCTCCACATCGTCAATCTTGATTGGCTCCATCCCGATGGCTGTGCCTTGGGAGAGAGCGTTTTTCAGTTTGAATGAAAAGCCCTTGTCTGTATTAGTAAGGCTTTTCTTGACATAGAGCTTCCTCAATAGGAAACTTGGAATCTGCATAATTGTTCCTCCATATAGACGTACTTAATTTTCACAGCCCCCTCATTTTTATACATTCCGAACTGCATTATTCTCAATTACAATTTTGTTCTCTTATCTATTGGCTCGTGTGATCGAGAACTGGCCTGACTGTGTGAGCGTCAGTCTAAAATAAATAAATGACGCGGACTCGCCGCGTCACATTCGTCTATAAATCGCCAGGCTTGAGAAGTCTTGTCCGGGCTTGGAATATTGGTCCCGAGATTCCCATCACTATTTTTACGAAGTCTGGATCCTCGCTGACAAGCCCGATCACATCCCGGTCGTTCGCGGAGGCAGGGGCAAGCATGATCTCTTCGCTGTCCATGATACATGCATAGATGTCCTTCTCATTGCGAACTCTCACGCGCACATTACCTCGGCCGACTAATGGACCCGCTCGTTGTTCGAGTGGTCCTCCTTCCGTCACTACGAGTTCGACTCCCACGCTCGATTTGAGTTCAACAAGTAGTTCGGTGGGAATATCGTTCGGGTCGGGGATGATCATCGTGACCTTTGATTTGGCACGTTGGACCATGTCTTTCATGTGCGCGAGCACTGCACGGCGTGTGACGACCATCCATGTCTTTCTTGCACCCGGATAGTCTGACTTTTGTAAGGTGTCAAGTACCGTGGTCAGAATATTGGCTACCTGTGAGCCGCTATCTACAGACGTTCCCGCAAAGGCCTCCTCTAATGTCTGTTCCGTGAGACCCAGCATTGGACTGCTCTCCGTCTCTGTGAGGAGTTTCTCCAGCGTAGTCTTGGCCTCGGCCACACTGCCCTCAAGTGCATTATATCCCTCAGTGATCATATCCACCAGAGCACTCTTGAGGGCGTCGAGAGAACTGGTCGTCTTGTCAAGGCTTGCGTCTACGAGCTCCACCGCCCGTGTCTTAAGTTTATCACCAGCGTCGGATCCGGTTCTCTTCAGTCGTTCTCCCAGCTCGTCCATGTTTGTGCGTGCCTCCTCGATTGTGGACTCGACCGCTGAACTTCTCTGTGATACGACTTTGTCTACTTCGCCCTCAGAGCGATTCACAATGGACTCTACGTGCGTTCGCATCTCTGTGGCCTTTTCGCCCAGATCCGTCTTGACCCCTTCAAGTGTAGTATTGATTCCTGATGTGAATGCAGTCTTTGCTTCTTCGAGAGCGGCTGCTACCGAGCTGAGGTCGTTATTGACAGTCTGTGATGTCGTCTCAAGAGCGCCACTTGTGGTGTTCTTTGTCTCGGCAAGTCGCTGTTGTGCTTCCTGATCGATCTCACTTAGACGATCCATAATGGACGTCTTGGCAGATGTGCTCTCTTGGTGAAGCGAAGAGGTCCCATCCTCAATGGTGCCTGTGAGCGCTGTTGAGATGGACTCTACAGTCTGTTGGACCGAGTCATGTAGTTGTTGTGAGTCCTGCGAGACCTTCTGGAGGGCGGCCTCTGTGGCCTCCGCAGTCGTGCGTGTAAGATGATTGACTGTTGCGCTCGTCTTGGACTTTGTAGTAGTCACTGCTTCTGCGATATTGGTTGTGATGTTCTCGAGAATTGTTCTGGTTTCGGTGGCCGTCTGTTCCATTGTCTGACGGCTTGCTGCAATGGTCTCCTCATGTCTGAGCTGCACGTTATTGACGGTCTGTTCCTTGACAGTTCTAATCTTATCTAACATTGCAGTTCTAGACTCAGCAGTCCTCCCAAGTAGTGTACTCACGGACTCGGCCTCACGAGATATCGCTGCATTAATGGAGGACTCAATCCGTCTTGACATATCATCATGTGCAGTCCTGTACGTGGTGAGTTGTTCCGAAAGTGCGTTCTCGATCTGTTGGAGCTGGTTCTCAACAGCCTGCATGATCTCAGAGACCGCAGACTCCGCCATCGACTGTATTTGCTGTGTCGCCTGACTGGTGGCTGCTTGAATTCGTGACTGAAGATCCTCTGTCAGTGTTTTCAGTTCGTCTGTGGTCTGCGACGCATAGGCGTTGACCTTTGACTTGAGGCTCTCTGATATGGTTGTGAGTTCACGAGAGAGTGTTGCTCTTGTATTATCAAGGAGTTCGGTGTTGGTGTTGAGCGATTGTCTATTCAGTTCAGTTAATGAGTTGCCCGTCTGATGGAGCGAGTCTTCAAGGGCGCTCTTCAGTTCTTCAAGGCTGGCCTCTGTGGAGCTGATGAACTCGTTGGTAGCCACCTCTGAACTTCCCACTAATGTGTTGCCAGCATCTTTGGCTATCGTGCTGAGAGATTCCGAGGTGCTGACAATGGTCTGGTCCTCAACACGTAGGAACCCTTCGATCTGATCCGAGAGCGAGTTCTTCGCTGTGTCCACTGTAGTGGCAAGCTCGGCCATTGTTGTATCTAGATCGGTTCTAAATTCTTCAGTGAATCTTTCATGATCTTGGCTCATCTGTTGGACTATCTGTTCCAACTTTGATTTGTGATCCACGAGTAGACCATCGGTACTACTCTGAAGTTCCTCTAACTGGGATACTCCCTGATTCTTTACAGTGTCAAGGCCCTCGGCCATACGACTGGTGATGTTATCAATGATTGTACCCAACGTGTTCTTGGCATCTGTGACTGTGGACTCAATTCTCTTTGTTGCATCTTCCACTGTCGCTGTGGTAGAAGTCCCGGCCGTTCCGATGTATTGAGTGACATTTTCTTTTGCGGAGTGGATAGACGCTACAGCCCTACTGTATTGTGTTTCGGCAGTCTCCTGAACAGTCAATCCTTGAGCATCAATGCTTGATCCCGCTCTCTCCTCAAAGGTGTCCACCACCGAGTGCAGGTCATTTGACGTATCCCCTGTGATGCTCTTTGCGGAAGATGCCCATGACTTCATGTCGGCTATCAGTGAGTTGGCAATGCTGGCGATACTGTTCTTTGTATCTGCTATGACCGGATCGATCATGTGTGGCAGTTCGCTCTCCCATTCACCAAGGGTCGCTTCTGCTTGAGTTGCAAACACCCGCTTGTCCTCGGCTAATGTCCCTTTTGCGGAGGTGAGCGAATTCTCCACTTGTGAAACGCTCTCACCTTTCTTGGAGGCCATCCTCTCCGCCTGTGCTGTCAGATCCCCTGAGGCCTTGCCTGCACTCTCTACCAGTGCATCACGTACTTTCTTTGAGGCCTCAGCGACCTGCGACTTCAGATCATCCCGGATCTTCCCAATTTGGGTTCCCAGATCTCTCAACTCAGCAGCGAGCCCCTCGAAGGGCGGAACTGCTTGGTAACGCGGAATTATCCCCGGTAACTCGATTGCGAGTTTCATGTCAACAAGGTTCTTCACTAGTTCCTCAGCCTTATCATAATCGACATCAAGTAATAGGCTCACATCGCCTGTTGTGATGTTGCCAGTTGCAAGCATGAGCGAGTATGTCTTCATTCCGTGCTCATCGAGTCCGGTAATTTTATCCACGGCATTCTGTTCTGTCATGTTTCTCCTCATCCCAAGAATTACGGTCAATCTTTTTTGAGCCCTGTTCCCAATATCTCTTGTGTATTTTTTCTTTACAGAGCCGCATTGAATACTCGTTTCTTATCTGCGAAAAGTTATATGTGGATTTGGAATGACACACTCAAACGCCTCAGTGGGGAAAATAATGCAATTCTTTAATCCATTTGATATGTCCGGAATATTTGGTTTCGCAATGCTGATGTTTCTTATACCAATCATCTTTTTTGTTATCATTCTCATTGTGGTCCTAAAGTTCGCAACTGGTGCTGGCAATGCGGTAAGCACGTTTGTAACAAGTATGCCAAGTTTTGCCGATGCGAGTGCTCCCTCTGTACGTTCAGATGGTGCTGATCTTCGTACTGTGCGCTTACCTGCCAAGTGTCCATCCTGCGGGGCCGATCTCTCGACTGAGAGCATTGACTGGGTGGGGCCGCTTGAGGCAAGGTGTTCCTATTGTGGCGCGACTGTGCGAGCCAAATTTGAACGCGTGTGACAGTAATATTTTAAATATGACCTTATTAGAATTGATAGGCTATCAAAGTCCATCCGACAACATTACATGATATTACCTGGAAAACATCATAGTTATTAGACCTGTACTGTTATGAATGAGGTACGTGACCACCGTGACCGTAGCGCTAGAAATGAAACATGATGGGACATCCTCCCAAATAGACCTCTCCATTAATGATCTAAAGGCCGATAAGGTCTATTGTGTTGTTGATGAGAAGAACCGATCTATCTATATTTGGCAGGGCCGTGATGCTGGAGTGCGCCACAAGTTCGTAGGTGCCACAGTTGCCCGGGAGCTCCGCCTTGAACAGGGGCCGCACTTTCGAGTAAAGGCTGTCCAACAGGGCGAAGAACCACAATCGTTCCTGCAATTATTATGATCTGTGACTCGCCACAACATTCTATAGAGCTTCATCTCTCCTCATTGATGAGGTAAGCCCTATTGAGAGGTCTAATGAAGACTGCAAGAGGTCCAGATAATCTGGAGTTACGCGAAGTTGATGAACCTTCACCTCATCGTGGTGAGGTGCTTGTGGAGGTGGCAGCCGCAGGGATCTGTGGTTCTGATGTCCACATCAAACACGACACTGCTTTCTATACGCCTCCTGTGATTCTCGGTCATGAATATTCGGGGCGTGTAATTGCAGTTGGGGAAGGTGTTGAGAACATCCAAGTTGACGATCAAGTTGTAGGTCCTGCCACAGCGTATTGCGGTCAGTGCTATCACTGCAAGACTGGCCACATGAATCGATGTACTGCTCCTGACAAACGGATTATTGGTGTATCCCGTGCTAATGGTGCATTTGCAAAATACGTGGTCATTCCCGAATATATTGTCCACAAGATCCCAAAGGGTCTCTCACTGGAGGAGGCAGCTCTGTCCGAGCCCACTGCCTGTGTAGTACATACTCTTGTTGAGGAGACCCCCATTAAACCTGGTGACACTGTATTGGTGCAGGGTCCCGGCACGACTGGTCTTCTCTCTATTCAGATTGCCAAGGCCATGGGTGCTTCACGTGTCATTGTTACAGGTGTCACATCTGATCGTTGGAGGCTCGACATTGCAGAGAAGATCGGGGCGGATCTGACAATTGATGTTCAGGCGGAAAAAGATGCTGTCGATATAGTACGTGATTATACCGATGGTATTGGTGCAGATGTTGTCATTGAGGCCTCAGGTGCAGGGCCCGCAAGGCGACAGGCCTTTGAGTTTGTCAAGGTGACAGGCTATATCTCCCTCATTGGTCTACAGGGACGACCTGTCGATGTGAACCTTGATGATATTGTGACAAAGGAACTTCATGTGCTTGGGACCTGGGGAACACTCCCCTCTACGTGGGTGACCACACTCAAGATGATGGCCTCTCGGCAGATTGATGTTGCCCCCCTGATCACCCATCGTATCAGTCTGAGTGAGTGGAAGAAGGGATTTGAGTTGATGGAGTCCCAACAAGCGATAAAGGTCCTATTTACCGACCTGAACTAGAAGGTCATTTCTTTCGCGGGGCCCATTCATCAAGAGCATCTTGCACATGTGCGATGTGTGACACTGCTGGGCCACCGCCCATTACAATGGCAACACCACAGGCCTCCATGATCTCATCTCGTGTTGCGCCCGCCTCAATCGCCTTTTTAGTATGATATACAATGCACGACTCACAAGGTGCAAGAACTGAGGCGACAATGCAGATGATCTCCTTAAACTTGGCTGGTAGTGCACCATCCACATGAACGGTCTTGAGAAGATCCGTGTACGCATTGCGTGTGTCGGGAATATCTCTGTTTAGTGCTCCGAAGTGTCGCATGAAGCTCTTCAGGGTCTTTTCCACATCATTCATCGCAAGGTCTCCGTGCTAGCTGGTGAGGGTCTATCGTGATACGGGATAGCCCAGATTCCACTCTGGCTTCGAGTAGCGAGTTCGATATAAAGCCTCTGCAAGGTCCATCTCATTCCTCTTCCACGAACCCCTCTCTAGCTCGCACTGAGTGATCTTCTCAATCACATTAATTATGGTGTTCTTGATCTCATCTGACGATGGAGGATCTTGTAGCTCCCGAATGATTGTCGTGACGGTGTCCCTCTTACTCTCTAGGCACCTCGTCATATTGGGCTCCCGTAAATAGACTGGCTGATTCTCTGATGGCATGAGCGACATCGCAAGCCTGTCAAGATCCGCATCAATCAAAAGTGTCCCGTGGATAAATGACACCCCTCGTTTTATCCATCCTGCAGTTCCAGTGATTTTTTTCCCATTAATTCTGATGCACGATCTGTACGAGTCGAATGTGCTTGGAATTCCGATCTCTCTGAGACCAGTTGCTATCCCACCTATGAAATTGAAGTATAGCTCTGGCAATGTTCGTGACACGTACTGTTCTGACTGATCCATGCATAATGCGAAATTAAGATTCCCAAGATCGTGGAATACTGCTCCGCCTCCTGTAAATCTTCGCGCAATCGAAATATTATTATTATTGCAGTACTTGAAATTCACTTCTTTATGAGAGCACTGAAACCTTCCAATGACGACCGCGGACTCGGCCCTCCAGAATCTTAGTGTGCTGATCTTCTCATGGCGCTGGGCATTTGTTCTCGCAAGTGCCTCCTCAAGGGCAAGACTGTGGAATATGTCTTCTTTTCCCTCATCGATGAGTCGCCATGTCACTAATCATTCCTCTCGTTTCAGGAATCAACAAATTGTACATCTTGTGAACAATGGGGGTTTTTGCTTCACGTTCCACGATCGAGATTTAACCGCATTAATGGACGGGCCTATACGCGCTCATATGTCAGGAAGAAACTCTCTGATGTGTTTTTCCCATTTTGGTGCTAGGATGAGGACCTTACGAGCACACTCTTCAGCCTTGGCCTTCTGGCCTAGCTGATGATGGAGTTTTGCCTTGTAGTACCATGCCTTTGCAAAGCCCGCGTCGAGCGCAATTGCCTCTTCATATGCCTCCAATGCTTTGTCAAACTCGCCTTTTTGTTCGTATACCCGTGCAACATTGAACCAATCGTACTGTGTTCTCTCTTCAATTTCGGCAGCCATAATGACCTCTCCTTTTACACATAATCTGAATGGTCCCTTATTAATTATGAGTCACTGTCACTCTCTGGCGGTGGGAGTGGACATCCAGAAGGAGATGGTGGTCGCCGGTGACTGCCGATCACCGGCTTAGCAGATGTCGTTTATGAGGCAAGACACGGGATGATGACGAAGCACCGTGTCACTTGTTGATGCTCATAATGCAATTTAAGGTCGCCATAATTAAGCGGTTAGATTTTCAGAAAGAACGGATTCTCAAGAGTATCCTTTAGAGCCGCAAGGAATTGTCCAGCAGGTGCACCATCGAGAATGCGGTGATCAACAGCGCAGCTTGCCATCATCATGTGTCTGATGACTATCTCATCGTCCACAACAACTGGCTTCTTCTTGATCTGTCCTAATGCCAGAATGGCGGACTCTGGGGGATTGATGACCGGAATGAAGAGGTCAACACCAAACGATCCAAGATTTGATATGGTAAAGGTCCCTCCTGAGAGGTCGCCTGCGTCAAGGGATCCCTCGCGTGCTTTCCTTCCGAGGGCCTTTGTTTCCTGAGCTATCTGAGATATTGATTTCTTATTTGCCGCTTTTACAACAGGCACTATGAGACCATTGTCTGTAGCCACTGCAACACCAATGTTGATGTCCTTGAACAGTCGGAGCTCATCTCCGACAAGAGTAGCATTGAATCGTGGGAATCGCTCTAAGACATCGGCAACGGCCTTTATGATTATATCATTGAATGAGACCCGAATCCCAAGTTCTCTGGTCGTGCGCTCATTGATCTCCTCTCGGAGGGCGACAACCTCTGTCATGTCGATCTCCGTGATCATGGTGATGTGTGGGTTCTGGGCGCTCTGAGTCATGCGGCGGGCAATCATCTTTCTTAGGGGTGTTAGGGTCTCAACACCTGCAATAGTCCTCTCGTCAGCCGCATCAATTGCGGGTACAGCTGCTGGGGTCGGTGATGACTCTGCTGCTGCAACGACATCTTTCTCGACGATTCTGCCATCAGGACCAGTTCCCCGGACATATCGCAGATCCACTCCAAGCTCCTGTGCTCGCTTCTTTGCGCGCGGAGAGGCCTTGATCCTCCCTGTTGATGGGACTGTTGTCGTCACTGGTTCTGCCTTACTGGTCGCGGCTGTAGGCTCCTGAGCGGTCTGGGTTGTTGTTGTAGGTGCGGCTGATGCTTCCGTCGCCTTTGAAGGATTAAGTTTACGAGGTCGTGCGTCAGGGATTTTTTCACCCGGTTCTCCGATGTATGCGATTGGTTCACTGATTGGAATCTCGTCATCCACATCTGCAAGAATCTTGAGGATTACTCCATCAGCAGGTGCCTCCAGCTCGAACTCATTCTTTTCACCAAAGATCTCTACAACGGGGTCTCCCGCCTTGACCTTGTCGCCCTCTTTTTTCAACCACTTGAGGATGACTCCATATTCCATGGCAACACTCATTCGTTGCATAATCATTGTTGTGACCATGATTTTGACCCCGTGATTCACTTGTGTGTTCTTTTGATTTCTTACGGATGAGTTGGTTGCTGGATTTGGCTTTTTAATGGTACTGTTTGGTTTGTTCTGTTCTGGTTCGCCTTTACGTTTATAGGGGCGCTTAGTCATTGAAGTATTGTGAATTTAGTAATGACCATTGAAACGCAGATCGTTGACTTGTTTCGAGAAGTTCTTGGTGGCGCAGAAGTTGTAACAGTATCCGGACGTACAGCTCTCCTGAATCTACGACGACTATATTTTCAGCAATCAGTAGAGCCGTTTCTCTCACAGGTTCTCGCCAACGTTCCTCACACTTCGTCACGCCCAATGGTATTGCAAATGGTTCACGATTTCTTTTCAATAGCCTTTGAGATACTGTATCACTGTAAGACATCTGAGATGATCCGTCTGAAATTGTGTCCAAAGAATTCTCTACCCTTCTGGGTTGCGGATCAGTTCTACTTCATGAAGACTAATCCGGACACCCATCCTTTGGATATGACAGTAGATGATATTGTCTTTAGATTTGACACGATCCGAGTCGAGGCCAGTATTGAAGCCGTGCCCAAGCTCTCTTACTCGTTTGAGGGGATTAAACAAGGGGTCGTATACATTGGAGTGATGAGGTCTCGACGGGTATGGAAAGGGGTACATCGTCTCACACAAGATATTCGTAAGGCAGGACTAACTGTTTCAAAGAACGCCGTCTCAAAGGCGATCCGTATTTTTGAACAGCAGTTTCAAGTTGACTACTTTCTTGCGAAAGACCCGGTGCGCCTTCTCCTTCATTTACTTCAAGGCTGGTCAGTTGAAAGGATGACCACTTTTCGGGATGAAGCTGCTGTGATCGATACTTTCGAAGATGTGGTCCGTTCTCTCATTGATATTATCGCTCCTTTCGAGCAGGCACTCACGAGACTCTGGGAGCGACCAAAGCCTGTGAACTCCCCACATTATGTGATTACACTCGATAAGATAGCTGCAAAGTCTCCTGAGATATTGATAGCACTCTTTCGTCATCGCGGAATGATTCAACAATTAGGTGAATGGATTGACCTCGGGTTAGTTTCTTCTGAGGACATACTTGATGCAATACTGGTCGCTTCCACTTCTGGCCCGCCTCATCTCAATGAGCAATACGTCCATCTGCCTATTGATACACGATACTTTCCGGAACTTGAGTCTTCCATCGGCGATCTCTTGGACAATGATGATGAATTAGACGGTTGGCTTGTACATAGTGATAATTTTCAGGCGCTCAACACGCTTCGCGAACGTTTTGAAGAATCTGTCAAGACCATCTATGTGGATCCTCCGTTCAACAAAGACTACAATGCAGGATTTTCTTACACGGTCAACTATAGTGACAGTGCTTGGGTCACATTACTTGATAACCGCTTTAGGATCGCACGAGGTCTTCTTCGCTCAGATGGTTCTATACTTGTTCGCTGTGATTCAAGTGGAAATATGTATGTGCGACTATTAATGGATGACATCTTCGGACGTGATAACTTCAGAAATGAGATCCATGTCAGGCGCTTCAGGAAAAATGTCACGAGTCAAGTGGTTCGTAAATTGCCTGCCGGACTGGACACGATCTTTGCCTATGCCAAGTCTGATGCCTTTGCATATGTGAATCCGGTCAGGCCACGGAAAAAGATCCGTAAGGGCTTCTGGAGACATATGAATGACTCCTCTGGAGCTGGAACCCCCAAGACATTTTTCGGAAGAACGATTGCGCCGCCTGTTGGAAAACATTGGAAATATTCACAGCGACGGATCGACAAGATGATTGAGGAGAATAAGATCGTCCTTCAATGTGGACAATGCGGGCATTTGCATACCCGTGACGATGGGCAATGGGATGGCTGTCCAAAGTGCGGTGCCGATGATCCTGTACCACGATATTGGGTGAGTGAGAAGGATGTCGATGTTCTCGACTCCAATTGGAGTGATATCTACGGGTACTCTACAACTTGGGGCTTTCAGACCGAAAACTCGGAGCCGCTCCTGCAACGGATCATTGAGACCACAAGTCATGTTGGTGATCTCGTGATGGACTTCTTTCTTGGAAGCGGAACGACCGTTGCTGTGGCGCAGAAACTACATCGTCGTTGGATCGGTGTCGAGATGGGCGATCACTTCTTTACGACTGTGCTGCCTCGAATGAAACAGGTTCTTGCAGGAGAGCAATCTGGGATCTCAAGCGAGGTCGGTTGGCGTGGTGGTGGGGCTCTCACGTATTTTTCAGTGGCACAATATTGGGATGTTGTTCAGCATGCAATTCTGAATGGTTCCCAAATATATGAAAAAATTAGTAAGGCCGAAACAAGAGGTTCGTCATGACTACATGCTGCGAGAGCAATCTTACAGACATATGCCCTCTTCTTGCCCTGCATGTTTCGGCCAATCACATTATATGCTCTGTTTCATCGCATAGATCATTGGTTGCTACGAGTCTTTCGATTTAATTACTATTATAACGACTATTGCCACTACTCCAAGTCCTATTACAGCTCCCAATGGAATCATTGTCGAAGGTGATGCAAGGATTTCAGGATTCTCTATATTTGTAGTATTGCTGGCAGTAGAACTACTAGTTGTAGTAGAATCAACTGTGGTAGTGCCACTAGTGGATGTCTGTTGTCCGGTTGTTGTGGATGTTGTTATTGGTTCATTGACCGCAAGTGACACAACTTTATTGTATCCTGTTGATGTTTCCGCCGAAATTGTATGCTCATCACTAGATGCAGTGATATCTGGAAAGGTACCAACATCAAAGTTCATGTCTTCCACAAATCTGTTTAATGTATTTGTAAAATTGACATTGACCTGCCAGTCGGTTGCAAAGTTTAGATTGTATTTCATATTTGTCAGTTTGACTCCGGAATTTTTGGTCCCACCAATAACATCAATTTTGACATCATGGTGTGTTTTTCCCTCAGTAAAGTCGAGTTTTGATTTACTTAGTTTGATTGCAGCATTTTCGGTTTCCAAGTTTGCTGTCATTGAACCTGAAATTTTAGGTTGGGCAACAATGTATACATCTGATACAAAATACTTCAAAGTGTTTATCGCCCCACCAACTGTTGATGCGCCCAAAAGGTCTGAGAGGATACGCAATAGATGTATCTTTAATGTGCAATCAAGCATCGTTGAGAGAAGATCCGCGCTTGTGGAGAAGTCTGATACTGTGAACCACCCTTGGTGATAGTTTCCTGTCAAACTTTTTCCAGAAAATCCTATCGCAGATACAAGTTCAGCAATATCGTCTAGGTTTACGGATAATTCGTAATTGCCCTTATATGTTGCATTTTTCTCGAAGTGAATGAACCACCAATGGAAGACATATCCAAGGTTAATTTCGTAGTCAAATTTAATGATGATTTTGTTTTGTGACAAGGTCAGATCAATACCCATATCATATGTATTTCCTGCAGTAACTGTACTTGGAATATTCAATGAGATTGTTGCTGGGACTATAAATGATAGCCCCAAATCGATATCATAATACAATCCATTTTGTTTGTAATTTTGAGCAGATTCGGTATAATGCACTACCTCTTCATAACTATCAACAACATATGGAAATACAAAGGGATTATGTAACATATCCAAGGTCAATGACATATTCTCTGGAACTCTATAATCCGCTCCATTCCATAGGTTGGCCCCCTCATAGACATTTATGTCTGATTGAAATGCTTCATCCAGATGTAGATACCCTTGATCGATAATATCCTTTGTCAAAGGTTCCAAATAGGGCAAAGTGGCCTCTACACTTCCAAGAGGTATTCCTAATTCCATCTGATGATATGTATTTGTTATCGACAAAATTGGTACCTGCATGTAGGGTGTCACTCCATGAGTAGTGGACCAGTGGTATGCAGGTTCGGAAAAATACGTATCAGTTACAGTATAGGAAACGTTGCACGAATCTCCTAACAATGGGGTCAAATTTTCTGAAACTGACATGTATGCGATTCCTGTTTTTGATGAAGCATATTGGTCTTGAATAACAAGTTTTGGAGGTAGTGTGTGTGATCCCACATCTCTGTAAACAATTCTGTAGGGCTCTGAACCAATACTCTTCACAAAAAGCAGCAACGGTTCGTAGTCATAATAATGTCCAAAATTCACTCCAAAATTATCTGTTTCATGATCCCAGTAAAATAAGTAATAAATCACATATGCATTTTGACTGATAGAGGAATCGTATCCATAATACACCTGTTCGTAAATGGCCTTTATTGGTACATTATCTGCTGCATCAAAATGGTCCAAATAGATTTTCGGCAGATACACATTAGCAATAAGCCACGATCCATCGGCAGATGTTGTAAAATCTGATGGGAATGATAAGGTTTCGATATTGGAAAATGAAATGGTAATGTATACTGCTAGTTGGACATCGTTATTCCCTCCATCTGGGGGATAATCATTCAGATATACCCACCCACTACTGGATCGGGAAGAATATCCATTTAGATTATACCAGATGATCTCACCACCCATGTAGTCATCATAATCCACATCAGACTCCCATCCATCAATTTTGATGGAGAACCAGCCATTCATACTATAGAGTCCTTTATCAATTGAAATAGATGTGGATATGTAATCCCCGTCATTTCCTACGTAGAAGTTTCCGTCATTATCACATCTATAGTCCGCATAATCGTAATCATTAAGGCGAATATTAAGGTAAACTTCTCCTGCTCCAAAGTCGCGGTCTTCGATGATGTGTATTTTTGTAATAGATATGCTCACATCGGTATAGACAACATCTACGTCAGTTACTCGTGTTACTCCATCTGGTAGGTAGTCTTCTATGCTATTGATGACATCCTCTGCTGAACGTGGGCCATAATCCTTTTGATCAATATAATTACTGGCATGGAATGATTTTGTCAATTGAAATTCAACATCACGTGAAACAGAAGTATATGCAATTTGTTTCATATCATTTGGGGATATGTTCTGATTTTGGATATCTCCTGTTCCAGACACACTTGGCGCAAAGGCTGTAAAACATACTATAATCATTACTAGTGCAATAATTGCCCTCAACCGTATCACCAAAGAATAATTATCATAGTCACTATTATATATTATGTGTTGATATTCATACAATGTTTCCGAATCAAATAATCCCCTTACAATCGAGATTTACTGGAACTATCTAGATGTTGTTGATGAACGAGTCACATCACCTATCTCCACAATGACATGAATTCAGGATTTGCGATTACTACTGACTTTTCTCTAATTTGTTAGTCCCACCATATGATTGCTTTAATGCTTTTGAGTTGTGGTTTCATCAGTTCCTGATTCTACTCTCTCAATCAATTTGTCCTCATCTGATGAAGTGTGGGCATTAGACGTAATGTACGTTCTCAGTAGTTATTTTATTAAACTTCCCACTATGTAATTCGGTATTTGCGGTTTGACCTAAAGTAAGTCATTGTAAGAAATGTTCATAACGCTCATCTTTTCTGCAAATAGTGGTCACTACAATGGGCGAGAAAATTCTGATCTGTTACGGGACACGTTATGGTACCACTGCCAAAATCTCCGAATTCATGGCCAATGTTCTTCGCGAGCAAGGTGCTGATGTAGAACTTGTTGATCTAAAGCGCGACCGACCACAACAGGCGCTAGATACATACTCACTCATTTTGATTGGAAGTGGTATTCAGATGGGGCGATGGACTGGTGAACCGCTCAAATTTATAAAAAACAATGAGGCCGCATTAGCAAGGGCACGAGTTGCTATCTATGTTGTATGTGCCTTTGCCGCGAATCCCGAGAAATGCGATTTTGTACAAACAGAATTCATTGACAAGGTCTTGGCAAAGTATCCTTCCCTGCGACCAGTCGCAACCACTTATTTTGCCGGAATGTATGACTTCAGCAAGTATAACCGCTTTATTCGTGCACTGGTGAGAAAGATCATTAAAAGTGAGAACAAATTCACTGAGCCAATCCCCGAGAAGATTGACTACCGCGATTGGGACAAGATCCGAGAATGGGCGGTCGGACTGGTTGCAGCATAAGTGATGATCACATTCGCGCTCTCCGACGCAGGTGATAGCCGCACTTGTTCCTATGATTGAATCACTGATGGCCTTATGATATTCAATCTTGTTTCTTGCCTTTGGTTGATTGTACGAGTGTGCAAAATTAGCACAATGTTTTAATTCTTTCATATCGAATTATTGGTATTAATCAGGTGGGGACATACTAATGACTACTGTTACGAAAAGCGCCACCGAATCTTTGCTACAAGATGAGGTCACAACTGATTTTCCAGTTGATACTGTTGATAATGTGGATTCAAGATACAAAGTCTTCGCACGCGAGCACTACGTTCGGTTGTCAATACTAACTGCTCTGCTCGGGATCTTTTCAGTCTTGATGAATGTCGTATCTTTTTCTGCGACTATGGTGATTTTTGACTTTGTTATTGCCGGGTCATCACTCAGTTTGCTTAGGTTCGCATATTCACGAGAGAAACAATTAATGACCATATTTCTCCTCTTCCAATTTTTCGAGAGTAGTTTCTTCCTGGTGTTTTTCTTTTCGCCATATCAGGTTTTGGGATCTTCTTCTTTTCTTCTTATTACTCTCATGGCCCCATCAATGATCGCAATGGGCGCGACCTCTCTACTGAGCTTGATTGGCATAGGTGCTTTTCAACCGAGCACTACACCAAAGTTCAAGGCATTGCATCTGTCAATCTTTGGTCTAACAATAGGATTTCTGTTCCCTCTACTTATTGACTACTCAGTATATAGCATATCCTTCATAATTACCTATATTCTGATGGCGCTTTATGTACCTGCTATAATCTTCTACAAGGGCGCAAAAAGTGGCCGTAGAATTCTTATTTTCCCATCATCTCTGACAATATTGGCGTGTCTGAGTCTTCTATATCTTGGCTGGCTCCCGTCCCTTCCTGACCGTTTTGGGCATCCTGCTAATTTCTTCTTCTTGTCCTTGATCTTCATGCATCTGGTGACTGTTGTTGAATCATACTTGATCTCAGTTCGTATGGGTGGCACCACACGTTTGCCACTCGGGCGGTGGTCACTTCATATTAAACCGACTTGGTCAATCGGATCGCGTTCAAAACATGGACTTACTATCTTGACCGGATATGATGCAATTGGCGAGACCCTCAAGATAGCGATCAAGGTGAAGAATGATCAATCTCTGTCGATCATGAATGTAGCAGTCTTACTGGACTTGCCCGATGGTCTTGAGCTCCGAGATGATTCCGAGCCTATTCAAAGACTGGGCAATATTCCCCCCGGAAAATTCCAGAGCGCAATCTTTTGGGCCCGCCCATTGAGATGCCTTGATGACGATTTTAGTGGAGTGGTTCGTTTTCAGGATGCAAGAGGTGTCAAGCAGACCATTGAGATCCCTCCCAAGAGGATCGTCAATATCTGCCCGATGCTCAGTTCGACGGAGAATGCTGAGAGTATTTTCAAGGAACTAAAGTACAACACACTAGCACGTAACTGTGCATCTTTCAAGTTCAATGGTGTTTCCCGCACAGTGTTCGAGCTCGCCCAAGCACGTTTAACCGGTCTTAGTGCACTTGACCTCTCGGAGAAGACCTTCGAGGATGGAACGTATCTCGGATACTCCTATTATGTTGGTGAGACCAAATACGGCCAACAACATTTTGCTGTAGAGATACAAGTCACTGGTCTGAATGGTTCGGGAATTCTCACTCTGACCGTGTACTCTGAAGATCAACGTATACTCAGTGGTTTCTTTGCAGATGTCATGCCTTCTATTCGTGAACACATCAGCATAATCGAGGAGCAGGCCTGTCCTCTGTTGACCTGTCCAAAATGCGGCGCGAGCATTGACCCCTCAAAGATTGATGACGAGCGATTATACCACTGTACCTATTGCGGTGTATACACAAAGATCGCGCCATGGCTCTTGGAGTAAATGAGCGGGGTTTAAAATAAATGGACGCCCCGTTGGGGGCGTTTACTCTCCTCTATTTCAAAGGGCACTCCGAATCGCATCAGCGATTCTCTTGTGATCGGGAATAAAGAATTTCTCCAGTGGTGGGCTAAACGGTACTGGTGTGTCTGGTGCGTTCACACGCACGATGGGTGCATCCAACCAGTCGAAGGCCTCTTCTTGAACCATTGCAGCAATCTCTGCTGTTGTTGCTCCCGTCTTGGTCTCCTCAGTCACAAGTACAAGTCGTCCAGTCTTTTTCACTGAGTCCAGTAAGGTCTTCTTGTCGAGTGGGACAAGTGTTCGTGGATCAATGACTTCGACACTGATGCCCTCCTTGGCAAGTTCATCTGCGACTTCGAGGGCCTTGTGGAGCATAAACATGGTTCCCCATACGGTGACATCTGCGCCCTCACGACGGATCTTGGCCTCTCCGAAGGGGATCGTGTATTCCTCATCAGGCACCTCTTCTTTTTTGTCATAGACAAGTTTGTGTTCGAAGAACATGACCGGGTTTGGATCTCTGATGGCCGTCTTGATGAGACCCTTTACATCTGATGCAAAGGCCGGAAGGGCGATCTTGAGACCCGGTGTGTGCATGAACCATGCCTCAAGTGACTGTGAGTGATGGGATGCAATATTCTTGCCGCCTCCAAATACGGTACGCACTACAAGTGGCACTGAGGTCTGACCGCCGAACATGTATCTCATCTTGGCAGCCTGATTGCAGACCTGATCCATGGCCAATGTGATGAGGTCTCCAAACATGATCTCTGCGACCGGGCGTAGTCCAGTAATGGCAGCACCCACCGCAGCACCCACTATGGTGTTCTCTGAGATCGGAGTGTCTCTGACACGTTCATCTCCGAACTCTTCAGCAAGTCCCTTTGTGACCTTGAAGGCGCCTCCCCAGTTCTTGCCGACATCTTCTCCAAGAATGAAGACGCGCTCATCTCGCTGCATCTCTTCTCTGAGACCCTGCTTCAATGCCTCTCTGTATGTCATCTCAGTCATTTAGGCAACCTCCTCTGCAAAGACATCCTCAAGTGCCTCTTCGGGCTTGGGATAATCCGACTTGATAGCAAACTCGGCCGCTGCATTGACCTCTTTCTCTAGTTTCTTCTTGATCTTGTCAGCTTCCTTTTCCGTTAAAGCACCCTGTTCAATTGCAATCTTTCGTATGATCTCAACAGGGTCTTGGCTCAACCAGAATTCTGCCTCTTCTTTTGGTCTGTATTTTGCAGGATCGAATCGGGAATGTCCCTTCATCCTATACGTTTGACACTCTATCAGTGTAGGACCCTCGCCTGCACGTGCTCTCTCAACAGCCTCGACCACTGCCTCATACACTTCAAGTGTATTGTTCCCGTTCACAACCTTGTTCGGAATACAGTAGCCCTCTGCTCGCTGAGCGATTGACTGTGACGGACAGGTCCATTTGATCGGCGTTCCCATTGCATAGAAGTTGTTCTCCACAACCCAGATGACCGGTAAATTCCAGATCGCCGACATGTTCAGTGACTCGCCAAAGGTACCGTTGTTCGATGCGCCATCTCCAAAGAAACAGGCGACCACATCCTTGGTTCCGCGCATCTTGCACGAGAGCGCTGCTCCCACTGCGATCGGTAGTCCGGAGGCTACTACACCAGTTGCACCAAGTACACCCGCATCAAACTGGGTAATGTGCATGGAGCCACCTTTTCCCTTGCACGATCCTGTGGCCTTCCCGAGAAGCTCTGCAAATGCGTGCTTCATGTCTGCACCTTTTGCTACTACGTGGCCATGGCCTCGATGCGTGCTCTGGATCCAGTCAGTCTTCTCCAATGCGGCAGTGACTCCGGCAGCCACAGCCTCCTGCCCAAGGTAGAGATGGAGTGTTCCGGGGATCAGATTCTGTCCAAAGATGTCCCAGACCTTTGACTCAAATAATCGAACTTTGAGAGTCCGTGTATAGAGGTCTACTAGCTTTTTCTTGTCAACCATTGTATCTCAACTGCCTGCATGACCGAGGACTTCTTTGGTTCGTGCGAGAGTAATCTGTGATAAAGGCTTCGAACTAGGACGAAACCGTTTGCAGCCACACTCTCTTTGATGGATTAGTGGGATTCTCATGGAGCAATTGGTTACTGCTGGCCAGTCATGGAGGCAACGGTTGATAAAGGCTAAAGTCTTCTTCAGAGATACACTCACGATTGGAAACTATATCATGGCTCGTGAAGTTTGATGAAGGGATTAGTTTGAGTCGAGTCGGTGTCGATATTGTACTTATCTCTGGAAGAACCTTGAAGCAGGGGCGCGGGCTTGAGATCGGTAAGTTGAGTCGGGATTATTTCGAAGCCGTGTCCTACTGCGAGCTCGATAAGACGGTCATGTCGATTCTCGATGTGAAATCTGGTGACCCCATCATTCTCGAAACCATTGATGGTGAAGTTGTAGTTTATGCGAAACTCGGACGCAACCTTGAGCCGGGTATGGGTTTCATACCTGCTGGGCCCTATGCCAATGCGATCATCAGTTCTGATACTTGGGAGAGCGGCATGCCTGATTTCAAGGGGATTCGGACGAAGGTGTTCAAGGCGACTGATAGACAGGTGCCCTCAGTTGAGGAGCTTCTGACTCAGATAATGGAGGAATAGTGTGTGGCCGACGCTCATATCTTGGAAAATGTAGTCTGTCCCTTCTGCGGGTGTCTGTGCGATGATCTCCGACTCACAATCGAGAATGATGTGATCGTCCAGTGCGAGCGTGGCTGTGCCTTGGGTAAGGCCAAATTTCTCCACTATCGAGAAGACCGAATGTTATCCTCAACACTCCGACAGGGATCGAGCCAAATAGAAATCTCTCTGGAGACCGCAATAGACCACGCAGCAAGAATACTTGTTGAGGCTCGTCGGCCATTGATCTACGGACTGAGTTCGACTGAGAATGATGCCCATCGAGAGGCGTATCGTTTGGCCGAGTATATTGGTGCTGTTGTGGATAACACATCCTCTGTCTGTCATGGTCCCTCGATCATCGGCACACAGGCTTCCGGTGAACCCATGGCCTCGCTTGCAGAGGTTCGTAATCGTGCAGATCTTGTCATTTATTGGGGCGCCAACCCTCTCTATGCTCACCCACGTCATGTGAACCGGTTTGTTCGAGCCCCGGGAGAATATATCCGGGATCCAAAGGCAGAACGTCAGATGTGGGTAGTGGATGTTCGAGAGTCCGTCACCTCGCGTATTGCAAACAGATCGCTGATCATCACGCCCGGCTCAGACCTTGAAGTGATTGGAACACTCCGTGCATTGGTCCGAGGTCATACCGTTGATGTGGCTTCTGTTGGCGGGGTCTCACTTGATACCCTGTGCGAGCTTGCTAATGCAATGAAGCGGGCAAAATATGGTGTTCTATTCTATGGTCTTGGCCTGACGCAATCGAGAGGGCGTCATAATAATATTGACGCGGCTATCCGGCTCGTTCAGGATCTAAACAGTTTCACCAAGTGGTCGATGCTGCCCATGCGTGGGCATTATAATGTGACTGGTGCCAATAAGACTTCAACATGGACTACAGGGTATCCTTACGCCGTTGACTACTCACGAGGCTATCCACGATATCAACCCGGTGAATATACGGCAGTCGATCTGTTGCGTCGAAGAGAGGTTGATGCATTGCTCAATGTTGCAGCGGATCCTGCGGCACACTTTCCACGAGATGCCATACGAGGTCTCAAGTCAATTCCCATCATCAATCTCGATCCGAAGAGAAACCTGACCTCACTGATCGCCTCGGTGAACATTCCCACTGCAATTGCAGGGATCGAGTGTGATGGCGCCGTTGCTCGCATGGATGGCCTCCCACTCTATCTCAAGAAGATCGTGGAACCCCCAGAGGGAATTCTCCCTGACCGAGAGGTGCTTCGAATGATCTTTGACAGAGTTAAGGAGGTCTCAGACAATTGAGCAACGAGATCCTTCTCAAGAATTGTAGCCTCTTTGATCCTGTTCAGGGCATCGACGGCGAGACCGTTGACATTGCAATACGTGACGGTCGCATTGTCGAGTCAGTAGGATCTAAGGCAACTATCATTAATCTTCACCATAGACTTGTGATGCCGGGTGGAGTGGATCTTCACTCCCACATTCTTGGAAGCAAGATTGGCATGGCCCGTACCATGATGCCCGAATATCATAGGACCGATCCTGTCCCCCGAACCGACACGACTCGGGCTGGTATTGGTGCCATCGTTCCCAGTTCATTTGTCATTGGATATCGTTACGCTCAGATGGGCTACACGACTGTCATAGAGCCCGCTGTTCCTGCGCTCAAGGCACTCAATGTCTGGGAAGAGTTGGCAGATGTTCCCCATATCGATGTTGGGCTTCTCCCAATGTTCTCTAACAGCATGATCACCTACCACTATCTTCAGAATGATGATCTCAGTGGTCTGGCTGCGTATATCGCATGGATTCTGAGAAAGACTGGTGGCATGGGTGTGAAAGTCGTCAATCCCGGAGGCACCTATGCATGGGCGCATGGTATGAATGTTCGAGAGCTTGACACGACGATCCCTGATTGGGACCTGACTCCGCGAAAGATCATCCGAGGTCTCGTAGAGGCAGTTGAGAGCTTGGGACTCCCGCATCCGGTCCATCTCCATCCTAACAATCTCGGTAAGGTCGGAAACGTTGAGACCACTATTGCCCAATTGGAGGCAGTCCGCGATATCAAGGGTCACAACGGGCGCAAGCACATCATCCATCTCACTCACATCTCATTTGACAGTCTGGGAATGATGGACGAGGGGGTTCCCGAGTGGAAGTATGTCTCCTCTGGTGGGCTGGAACTCGCCGAGTATGCAAACAAGAATGATCACTTCACGGTGGACCTTGGGCAGATCACCTTTGGTCCCGCAATCACGATGACCGGTGATGGCCCGTTCCAGTTCTCCCTCTATCAGATGACTCACAACAAATGGTCCAATCTCTCGGTGGATGTGGAGCTGCCCGGTGGGGCTGGTATTGTTCCCTACATCTACAACCCCAGGTCGCCTGCAAATGCCGTTCAGTGGGCAATCGCTCTAGAATATGCGCTTAGTATCGATGATGTCTGGCGTTGTGTCATGACCACAGATAGCCCTAACGCTGGTCCGTTCACACAATACCCGCTAGTTCTCTCATGGTTGATGAGTCGTGAGCAACGTAAGATCTGGGCTGACAAGATCCATCCCTTTGCCAAGGAGCGGTCTACTCTCATGGACATAGAGCGTGAGTGGTCTTTCTATGATGTCGCCATCTCTACGCGGGCAGCCCCTGCTCGGATTCTTGGTCTTCAGAATAAGGGTCATCTTGGGGTGGGTGCAGATGCGGATGTTGCTGTATATGATATCGTCCCTGTGAAGATAGATCTGGCAAAGAACCCCGATAGAATCCTTTCCGCCTTCTCGACCAGTTTCTTGACTCTGAAACGCGGTGAGGTGGTGGCCAAGAATGGTGTTCTTGCAGGCGATGGGCCTCGACAAGTCCATACAATTCATCCGCAACTCGATCCTGCTCTCTGGAATCGGATCAATCACGAACTGGAAGATCTGATCAATCGGTTCTATGTTCACTCATTCCATAACTATGCTGTTCCGTCAAGATATCGAGAAAATATGGAACAGCGCTCAGTAATTCAATCTGAACGGATTTCCCCATAGACTCGAAACGGTTGTTCGCATAGTTGTCAGGCCCAAGAAATAACAAAACGTATCGAGGAGTACCGTTTGCAGTTACTGGTCTCACAAAAGATACAATAACACTTGCAGTGTTTGTATTTTAGGTAATGCAATGATCCTCTCTCTTTTAGGTCTGACATCTATCTTACAGCTTGATGATCTCTCACAAGCAAATCGATGAGAAGTATGTGTCTAGTAGTATAACGGTCAGTTACGCGATCCCATTCTCCAACTCGTTCGCAGCATCTCTTCTTGTTCTTTCATCTTCTTTTTACTATATGGCCAAGTTCCTGCTAAGTCGAGCATACTTGTCTTTCTTCTTTGGTTTATTAGACGCAGAATTAGTACATCAAATGACTCTCCCACCCTCTTCATCGCTTTAAGGCGTGCATATATTTCATCGTCTATCATGATGTCCGGTGTCATTATTGGTACTTCCCACGATTTACTATATACATTCATGTGCACATAAATTTCTGCTATAGACTATGACACCTCTTCAATATGTCAGGCTGAATTAAGGGGAACATTGGCCTTTGTTAGCAACTTGATCTACAGGAACGCATGATTTACGATTACAAAATCTCTATAGGTTGAATGATATATAGTGTTTCATGAATTAGAATGGATCAAAAAATACTTGTTGATCAAAAGACCTATGAGATGCTGAAGTCGTTGAAACGGCCTGATGAATCTTTTAGCAAATTACTTCTTCGACTAATCCGAAGTCAACGTGCAAAAATACTGGATCATTACGGGCGTTGGAGTATGACCGACAAAGAAGTATATGACCTGATGAATCGACTTGAGGTAGGATGGTGCAGTTGAACGCACCAATCTTGTATGTTTAATGCCGCAGTTCCAATCTCCTAAAAAAAAACATAGCCCTCCTTATTTTTAATATAACCACCTTAACAATCGAGCTGAAATCTTGGTATTGAGATTATGATTTGAAGATACTGTCTTGTTTGCTATTGTTCAGATTGATGGTTGTGACCCACGAGTTTTTTAGTACGCTTGCGAACTATCCCCTTATGCAGTTCCTTAAGACTTACCTCAGAGATCCCTTCTTCCTTGCTATTACGGGCACCATAATTGCACTTAGTTGTATCTTTTTAGCAATTGGTCTGTCCCCTTGGTTTGACTGGTTTGCCAATGCATTAAGTGATCTTGGCAATTATGATAACGGACTTGGTGCAGCGATCGTCTTTAACTCCGGCCTGATAATCGGTGGGCTAATGGCGACCTGGGCATCTATTCTCCTCCTCCGAATCATTAAGGATGTGTATACCCGCGTTGGTATTGGCATCTATACGATCTCAGCAATCTTCCTTATCACCATTGGTATCTTTTCTGAGAACGTTGGACGTTTGCACTACTATGTGTCAGTCGGCTTCTTTCTTACGTTCCCCTTTGCAATGTGGGCAATTGGCCTTAGCTGGCTCCGATTTCGTGGCCTGATTTGGTTCGCAATAATATCGTTGCTCTTGCCTTTCGTGTCCTTCTATCTCTGGTCAATAACATTCGGGGGAACTGCTCCATGGACCCGTGTGGCAATTCCTGAGATTCTGACAGCCTCTACAATGATCGGTTGGTTGTGGGCTCTTGTGTTCTTGTTGAGGCAAGGGGTCTTGTCCCATTTGACTTCTGAGTCCTAAGATGTATGTGCTGATTGCTCTATCTGTTTAGTGTGTGGTCACTGGATAGAGCTCTCAGATATTACATACGCATACTATTGATATTCCTACTAGTATCTATTATCATATGGTCTCTGTTGAGGTTCTTTCAACATGGTTTGAGTCTGCGGGAGAAGTCATACGTGGTCATCTTGTGCGGCCAACAGGTACTGGTCCCTTTCCCGGTATTTGTAAACTTCATGGACTGCCGGGGTCTCCAGATCAAGTATCAGGTATCGCAACAGAATTGGCTCAAGCTGGGTTTGCCATGCTCACCTTTGATTTTCGGGGCTTCAGGTCCAGTGAAGGGATTTTCTCTCTTTCAGGCGAGATTGAGGACGCCCGAAATGCAATAACCCATCTCCTCTCGATTGAAGAGGTCACACAAGGGGGCGTTGCATTGTACGGCGCAAGTTTTGGTGGTGCAATTGCGATATGTACTGCGGCACGAGACCTTCGAGTGGGAGCGGTTGCAGTGAGAGCGCCCGTATTTGATACAGAGTCATTTGCGCTGTCCAATCAGCTGTCTGAGATCTTTGCCTTTGTCGAAGAGATCGCTCCTGATGATATGCATGGCTTAGCCGACTCTACTGCACGTGAGGATATGACTCGCAGACTACTGGCCGATGTAAAAACGTACAATCCGATGGTTGATGTCATAGAGATCGCGTCCCGCCCATTTTTAGTCGTGACTGGTGATGCCGACGAGTTGATTGATCTTGCTGGTGTGCGCCGCCTGTTTGCGCGAGCGGGTGAACCCAAGACTATGCATGTGGTTCATGGTGCCGATCATGTTCTCTCAGAGGCTCAAGCCCGTCGTGAGACCAATGATCTCATTGTTGCTTGGCTGAAACAAAATCATCCTAGTCTCCGTGTGGATAATTAAAAAATAAGATTAAGAGGCCAGTTCAATGCTGGCCTCATAGACTATTCAATCAGATCATCAAGTACTTCGAGAAGCTCCACGACTTTCAGGTCAGAGCCAGCCAATTTCTCTCCGGTCTCTTCTTCTTCCTTCTTGAGTGCCTTGACTGCATCTTGGAAGTTAGTTATGCAGAATGGGCACGATGTCATGAGGATCTCGGCACCAGTTGAGGCAGCCTCCCTAAGTCGCTCCTTAGAAGTAGACAATGCCATGTCCGGATACTGTGACTTGACACCGCCACCAGCTCCACAACAGAAGGAGTCACCCTTGATACGATACATCTCATGTAGATCGAGGCCGGGGATATTGCTGAGCACTACTCGTGGAATGTTGTAGTGTTCCTCCTTTGCCTTCTCCGCCTTGCGGCTGTCCATGAGCCAGTTGTCACTGTTGGCTAGAATCTCTTTCTCAATGGCGATTCCGACATGACGTACGCTATGGCATGGGTCGTGCCACGTGACCTTCTTCGCATATTCCTTCTTGATGTTCAACTTTCCTTCTTGGATCAGGTCGTAGATCAATTCTACTGTATGCCTTACCTTGAATGGTAGTGGCTTACCACTGATTCTAGGATAGTCATTTCTAAAGGTCTTGTAGCAACCTGCACAGCTAAAGACGAGCAGATCAAAGTCCTTGAACATCTCAAGATTTTCTTCCATGACCTGCTTGAAGATCTCTTTCTGACCCGTTCTCAGTAGCGGTGAACCACAGCAGACCTCCTTACTCAGGATCGTAAAATCAATCCCGACCTTTTTCAGGATACTTGCGGTCCGCTGAGCGACATGTTGCTGTCGATATGCTCCAGTACAGCCAACAAAGTATGCGACCTTCTTCCCCGGTTCATCGGGTTTTCCATTATACCACGCAGTTCTCTGATCACGCGGTTCATTGTACGGGTTTCGCATGTCATCTCTTCGGACTCTCTCAGCCAGGGCCTTGTGCTTGCTGAGGGGTTCGATGCCCGCCTCGATAATGGCTGCTCTCAGCTCCTCTGTCACATGAACAGTATCGATATAGTTCGGGCACTGGTTTTCACACATTCCACAAGTTGTACAGGCCTCTACCACTTCCAGCAGTTCTTTACTGGCCTTCATCTCACCGTTCAGAAATGCTCTGGCCATCCATTGTTTGCCTGAGTTGAAATAGCCTTCCCAGCCGTAGTAGATTCCCGCAGGACATCCTTGCAGCATTCCGGTGTATTCTTCGGTTTCGCCCTCACGATCAGGTTCTCCCGAATATGCATACTGGCACGCCCGGCAGTGAATGCAGCGCGAATTGATCTCTCGCAATTCTTCCAAACTTGTCATCTTGATTCATTCCTCCGTTTAATTTTAGGGCTATTAAGAGTTACGAGCTGTAACTTTATTCTCCTCCTACTTACCATCCTTAACGGGACTGGGCAAGTCAGTGACTGACTCCCATGGAATTGCAAGGCGTCCCGGATGCAGAATCAAGTTGGGGTCCAGAACCTTTCTGAACTTGAGTAACATGTTGTAATACTCGGGTGTCCGCGAGAAGGTCTCTGGCGCATGCACAAATGGATCTGGTCTGTAGTTCAACCATCCTTTCTTGAGGAAGGAGCGAGTCGTTTCAAGGTTGAACTCACGGATCTTATCATAGATTCCTGGCTCGGTGGAGTTGAAGCACAGAATGGGCATGACAATTGCCTGTCTTCCATGATCGATACTTGCGACCCACATAGTTGGTGGGAATCCGTACTCTTCCATCTTTGCACAGTACTCTTCCATCATTCTTGCGGATTCAAGCCATGGTGTGTACCATGTGATGAAGAGAAATCCAGCCTGCCACAGCGAATACGATACTGCAATCTTGTTCGGTTTCTTCAGTCGTGATGCGATCTGTTTTGGATGAAGCTTCCATTGCGGGCATTCGGTCTTCGCCTTGACTTCGTATGCCTTGTAGATCTCATCAATACCCTTCTTGGTATCTTCGAGTTCTTCTTCAGTCCACGCCCAGATCTCGTAGTTCATCCAATACTCACTGATTCCGATTTTCTTGTAGAACTCGTAGTCTAAGGGAACGTTGGTCTTGGGCCATCTGGTCATGACAAGGGGCCAGTTGCCACCCTGCACCATGACGGTGTGTTCCGCGATGCCCATCTCATGCTTCGAGACCTCCCATGTGGGTTTGATGATGTCGTCCCAGCTCTTTCCGCCATACGCCACCACCGTCTTGAAGTGTGGATGGGGGATCATCTTGATTGCAGCCTTTGTGATAATACCCATGGATCCTTGGGAGCCGAGGAATAGGCCATCCGGGTTTGGGCCGGGTCCCCATCGATAGTATGGTTTTGCACCATCAAGGGCCCACGAGCCTGTCCTAAAGATCTCTCCTGTTGGAAGAACGACCTCAAGTCCCATGATCATATCTGCCTGTGGTCCATAGACACCAGTCACAAGTGAGAACCCTCGTTCGATAGCATCTCCAAGGACCGTAGCTGCGGGTGGTGCGCCATCTGGTATTGGTGGTGCCCATTCCGGATACTTGGTCTTGAAGATTCGCCATGCGTCCCCGGATTTCAGACCCGGCTCAACAATCATGACTCTGTTCTCTACATCTACTTGGAGTCCATTCATCCGGGTCATGTCCATGTAGATGCCACCCGGCTCGATGGCAGGGAGGGCGAATCCTCCGCTGAGTCCACCGGCTGCGGGGGTCACAGGTATCAGGTTTTCATTGGCAAGAACAAGGATCTCAGAGACCTGATGAGCGTCTTCCGGTCTGACTATTGCCTCGGGTAAGACTGCTTCTAGTCCCATGATGCCTCGTGCCATGTACGAGTGGCGAAGAGGTTCGCTAGTCGTGACGTATTTCTCGCCACATATGGAGACCAGCTTCTTGACCACATCGTCGGTCACGTGATTGTATTTCACAGTCACTCGGTTATCCTCCGTTCATCAGCAGCATATCATCTTCGATATAGTCACGGCCATGGGAATTCCCTCATAAATAGGCATCGCAAGACGGGAACTCGGCCACCGAACTGTTTTATATTCCATTTTCATTGTATATTTTGTTCGCCACCTCCGGTTTCCAACAACAACCTCGGAACAGACGAACGATGACCGCACTAAAACCCTATGACTACAAAATCTATGTGACTGGGCCTTTTCAATCTGGAAAGACTACTCTGGTCCATACGTTAGATCCCCATGCAATATCGGTAGACCGGCCGCTCCCCAAACCATATCGTGGCGAGCCAGGCTCAACCACGACTGGCTTCGATCTTGGTCGAATCATGTGGATTCGGAAGAGCGAAGATGAGGTTGGTCTCATAGTTCCAAAGAAGGACTATCTTGCCGAAACATATGATGGCTTTGTCATCAAGGAGATTGAACTACGTGGAGTACCGGGTCCTCTTCATTTCAAGTTTGTTCGGGACACAATGCGTAGTAACACAGATGTTGTGTTTCTTGTAATCGACTCGTCTGATGTTGACCAGCGTGATGATGCCATTGCCCACTTTCAGGAGGCACATCTCTCTTTTCGAGACCGACCGATCATTGTATTTGCAAACAAGCAGGACCGTGATGACGCTAAAGCACCTGAGGAGGTTGCAGCTTGGCTCGGTGTGGATGCTGTCTATGGATTGACAACTCGTGATGCTGAGAAATGTAGCGCGACCATAGTGCAGATCTTTAGAGAGGTTCTCACATAATCGGATCACTTCTATTAGTAGACTTGGTGTATCTGGCGTCTTTACTTCCGCCACTATCTCCTTATTCATATCAGGAATGAGTAATATCATCGATATGTCATGTGAGAGCTGTGGAACAATTGAGCGCATTGGGAAGCGCGTTTTTGTTGGACGACGCGTGTGTATTGATTGTTGGCGTCTGAAAAAGAATGAACCTGTGATCTCTGATAAAGAGCGCGTACCAACACGATGATTCATACAGTCTTCTTTTATTACTTCGCGCGGATATTATCTGTTGGTGAACACCAGATGACAGGTCCGAGACTTCGTCTACTCGCGTTACTAGCTATGATTACTCTAGTCACGCCAATAGTTTATAGTCCAATGGCCGCCGCCTATACGCCAGGCGACGAAGCGGCAGTCTTCGGTCATACCTTTGCTGAAGAGTATTGGACTAATAGTTCGATTGTGCTCAAGACCTCCGGTGCAAACGCAACGTTTACCGCGTCCTATGTTCATGTCGATGACTTCCAAGCATTCCTTCTTGCCTTCAACAAGATCAATACAAGTGAAGGTAAGCAAATTATCCTCCCCTATCAATTGTTCGGAATGCATTATGTCACTCCCGGTGGCGAGGATGTCTTCATAGGTGCGATCTTTGCGTTTTTGCTTATTCATAACGAGAGTTATGGAAACAACAATCTACCGGATGTCGGTAATGAACATGCATGGTATGTTGTTCCAATGAGCAATGACAATCCATGGCCAGAGTACACGCCTAATGTTGAATCCATTCCGGTTTCAAAGATTAGCGATAATCATTACAGGTTTGGGATGAGATATACAAATCTGACTGCGCGTATCGTTTCTGCGGATTCAACTGGGGCCTTCCTTGCGACTCTGGCTATTCCCTTCCTGAGAGTTTTGATTAGTGAGCTGACCGTTCAATACGATATAATCATTGACGCTGATGGTACAGTTCACGCCGAGACCCTATACACAATTGGTCAGGTGGAGAAGGCGCAAGAGTGGAAACTTTTCCACTTCGTGGATGTCGACCCTCAAGAATTGATTATTCCCAGTATGGAGATATCCGCTGTCCACTATCTATCTGTCTTTACATCCAAGTATAATGTCACCAGTGCATCAACCGGACACACTCTGCAGCCTCCCACGGCTACAAAGCCACTTACTGATAACATCAGTATCAAGGTTGGTGACGACAACGAACGTGCCTTTGATATCGGTCTGGGTCGGAGCTATTCTCTGATCAATCAGACAACTAATCCTTGGACGACTGTATCAGATAATGAGACCGCCTTGAATGCGTTAGTCGCCGCACCCAGTGCAGGATTCGCTCTTGTTGCATGGCAAGCGCCGTTTTCGGGATGGGTCTTTGCGCACATGGCCTATGGTCTATCGGAGCAGGTACGGACTCGCTATCATTCGGTACAAGGACTCATCAATAACTCCACGGCCGAATTTGCTAGTAGCCAGTGGTGGTATGCTGTGTCCTTCCCTGAATGGAATGGTCTGCGCATCTATCAGGATCCAACCTATACGGCTACTACTAATCTGGGCACGACCACGACTTCTACTGGGTTCAAACTAACTGGGACTCAGCTCATCATCATCGGTGTCGTTGTTGTTGTAATTGTGGCTATTGCCGCCAAAAAACGGTGATTCTTAGATTATATGGCAGACTCGTTCTGCCATTTTTTATTTTTATGAGAATCGGACTTTTTTTAGTATTCTGTCACCCGATCCCTTACGGTTAGAATATCTTGGGTTCTTCCCACTCCCCGTAGACCTCTCGCCAGACATCACAGATCTCGCCCACCGAAGCGTACGCCTTGACCGCTTCAACAATGTGGGGCATGACATTCTCGGTCCCTTCTGATGCCTTTCTGAGTCCATCGAGTGCTTCCTGAACTCGTTTGTTATCTCGCTCGCGGCGAATTCGTTGAAGTCGCTCGACCTGTTTCCGCTCGACCTCGGGGTCAATCTTGAGGACCGGAATCGCTATGTCCTCGCCTTCAAGAACGTACTCATTGACTCCTACAATGATCCTGCGTTTTTCTTCGATCTCTTTCTGATACCTGAAGGA
The DNA here is from genome assembly GCA_021498125.1 of Candidatus Thorarchaeota archaeon. Taxonomy (NCBI): domain Archaea; kingdom Promethearchaeati; phylum Candidatus Thorarchaeota; species Candidatus Thorarchaeota archaeon. The sequence goes on from JAIZWL010000001.1 coordinate 1,183,891, forward strand.
TGCGTTAGCGATCTCCTTTTGGAAGAATCCCTTTTCAATGGCGGGGATGACACCGCCAAGCGCATCAACCTGATCAAAGTACTTGTATGCCGCTTCTTCCATCTCGTTTGTCAGAGCCTCAACGTAGTATGATCCTGCAAGTGGGTCGATGGTATTAGCAACCCCACTTTCGTGAGCAAGCACCTGTTGGGTCCTCAGCGCTACTCGTACAGCATCCTCAGTAGGCAGACAGAGAGCCTCATCCATGCTGTTTGTGTGAAGTGATTGCGTCCCACCAAGAACAGCGGCGAGTGCTTGATATGCGGTGCGAACGATATTGACCATGGGTTGCTGGGCCGTCAGTGAGCAGCCTGCCGTCTGTGTATGGAATCGCATCCAGAGGGATCGTGGCTTCTTGGCCCCGAATCTCTCTTTCATCTCGCGTGCCCATATCCTTCGTGCTGCCCGGTATTTTGCGATTTCTTCAAAGATGTCATTATGTGCATTAAAGAAGAATGACAGGCGAGGTGCAAAGGCATCAACATCAAGTCCCCTCTTAGTTGCCCACTCCACGTATGTGAGTCCATTCAGTAGAGTAAATGCAAGTTCTTGAACTGCGGTTGAGCCCGCCTCTCGAATGTGATAGCCACTGATGGAGATCGTGTTCCATCGTGGGATGTGTTCGGTCGAATATTCAATGATGTCAGTGATGATCCGAAGTGATGGCTCAGGTGGATAAATCCAGCTCTTTTGTGCCATGTATTCTTTGAGGATATCATTCTGGATCGTCCCGCCGATCTTGTCTGCTGGAACTCCGGTCTTTGCAGCAGCCACCATGTACATCGCAAGAAGGATTGACGCTGGAGCATTAATGGTCATTGATGTTGTGACCTTGTCAAGAGGTATGCCCGCGAATAAGATCTCCATGTCCTTGAGGGTGTCCACAGCAACGCCGAGTTTTCCAACCTCGCCGAATGCAAAGGGATGATCCGAGTCGCGCCCAAAGATGGTGGGCAAGTGAAAGGCAACACTGAGACCCGTCTGACCATTAGCGAGGAGAAATTTGTACCGCGCATTCGACTCTTCAGCAGTGCCCATTCCTGCAAATTGCCTCATCGTCCAGATACGACCCCGATACATTGTGGGTTGTACACCACGAGTGTACGGGTACTGACTTGGAAATCCGAGATCTCTTAGGTAATCAAAATCCGGGATGTCTAATGGTGTGTATATTCGTCGTACAGGTGTGCTCGACGTAGAGATGAATTCCTCCCTTCGCTCAGGATGACGCTCGATATGTTTGGCCAAGGTGGTGTTTTCCCATCCTTCTTTGGCCTCTCGGATCTTACGCAGCTCTTCTGCATATACAGGGTCGGTATCTGCCTTCTTGTCCATTGAGGGCATCTCCTCTTCTTGGAATTATTCTCTAAAATACGGGTTATTAAGTATTCCATTTATAATAGTAATAGTTTGAATCATTTCGGTTTAGTTATTATGAGCGATGAAACTTGTCCGAAACACTAATGTTATTCGCATAACTTAAATTAAGTGAACTGTAATGGAATTGGAGTCAAACGTCGAATTAACTGGCCAATCACGTATGATTCGGATTAAGAATTTTGGTCCTATAAAAAAAGCAGAGATTGAACTCACTCCTTTTACTATTTTTATTGGGCCAAATAAAGCCGGAAAATCTTATGCTGCGACATTGATAAATTCCCTCGTGAATCTGTTTAATTATGGTCTTCTTACCTCATTTATCGTGTCCCCTCGGGCAGTTGACGATGAACATGTAGACTCCTCTCATATTTCGAACGATCTGATAAATTGGGTCTTGATGTTTTATGAAACCGTTTATGGTACTTCTGTTGATAAAAATGCGGTACGCAGAGAGATAGCGCTATTATTAGATTATTTGGAAGAAAATATAACGAATTTACTTGTCCGTGGATTTGCCTGTGATCTGGATGATTTAATTAGACATGGCTCAGAAACCATGCAAGTGGAGATCGAAAGCAACAACTTGAAATTGGATATTCTGTTTACGAGCGTTCCAAAGGCATCACCCCGTACAAGAGTTTCTGTAGCTGTGACGGATGTCCCCTCTTTTGATCGTGATGAAATTATTAAAGCAAAATCATCTGGTGATCTAGATGATATTCTTCAGCTCAATGAGGGCTTGGTAAATCTCTTGGCCAAAAATTATATGCTTCGCGATAACCAAGGACCTCCCTCAGTCGATTTCATTCGGATGATTGTTTTTATTCGGAATGCATTGGCTATTCTTTTTCATTCCGCCTTTGGAGATATTGCCTATTATCTTCCGGCAGCAAGGGGCGGGTCGTTACAAACGTATCGTTCTCTGACACGTACTATTTATGGGGATTTGCCTCTTTCTTTTGTAAAACGTTCACATCCACGAGAACCAACACTTACGGGATCACTAGCAGATTTATTTGCAAATCTGGTTGATATGCCTGATAAGATGGGTCCTCTTGCAGAAATTGTAGGTAAATTCGAGGATGATATTCTGAAAGGCCATATAGAATCGGTTCAAGATGGCTATGGTGCTACTCGGCTTGAATTTATTGAAGGCGCTTATCATATGGGTCTTCATAGAGTTTCTTCTGCGATTTCAGAGCTTGCCCCATTGTTTCTCTATTTGAAGTACTATGTCATACCTGATTCTCTTCTCATAATCGAAGAACCAGAGTCTCATCTACACCCTCACAATCAGATGAAAATCGCATTCTTGCTCGCTCGTCTTTTGAGTGAGAACGTTAATGTTCTTATTACGACCCATAGCGAGTATATCCTAAATGCAATTGATCTCTGTGTTATGGCATCTTCTCTCCCTGATGACGAGTTGGAAAAACTCTCACTTGATACATCGGTTCTGATTGACAGAGATGAGCTGGCAATCTTTTTGTTCGAATTTGATGATGATGGATTTGTGATTACGAAACCATTGGCGATTACAGAAGATGGAATCCCCGATGAGGAGTTTTCAAAAGTACACAGTGTATTATATGATAAATTATTACTAATTGACGCGGCACTAGCAAGACAACGGCATGACGAGGAATAATGAATGACTCTCTTGCCGCAGATACGTTCCTGCTACAATAATGCATGCATTAAAAATCGTTGTGAAGAAAATCAAACGTGACTTGAAATCTCATCGACTAATCAAAACGGCTCGCAACCTTATCTCATCATTGATGGAGATTGTGTTGACACAAATCACAAAAGTTGTGACTGTATTATTTACTTTGAGAGTAATTTGAACTTTTATGTTGCATGTGTTGAGTTAAAGTCTAGACGATTTAGAGCATCGGAAATTATTGAAAAATTCGAAAATAGTATTCAGTTAGTTGAAACGATGACGAAACCTCTTCTCACTCTTCGAGACATTCCTCTTTTATTTGTAGTTCTTCACAAGTCGGGTGTGAAACGAGAGATTCAAGAACTACGTAGACGTTATGTGCATTTTCAAAGTCGAAGATACGGGATAGTTCTCAAACGATCAGGTACAAATCTTTCAGATATGCTGAAATTTGCGTCATTTGGCAAATGAACCAGCCTCATCAGAATTCAAACCCTCTTCGTGCAAGAAGCTTCTTCGTCTCATAGTAATGTTTGACCTCGGTCATCTCGGTGACCAGATCAGCAGCCTCAAGTATCTCCTGCCGCGCATATCGTCCGGTCATTATGAGTTCGACATCTGGAGGTCGCATCTTGATAAGGTCAAGTTGGTCTTCAAGAGATATGAGACCCCACTCCACTGCAACGTTGATCTCGTCAAGGATCAACATATCGCACTTGTGTTCCTGTAAGGCCTCTTGCGCCATCTTGAGGCCATCCTGCGCCATCTGAATGTCGACGGGGTCAGGGTTCTCTTTACTCACAAAGGACTGGCGTCCTACAGGGATTATGGTGAAGTTGGGAATGAGGTCCGTCGTCCTGAATTCACCGTAGTTCACATCAGTTCCTCCGCTCCGTTCTGCGACCTTTGCTTTCATGAAGCAGATCATGAGCACTTCCAGTCCGTGTCCTGCTGCTCGAAGCCCTGCCCCAAGCGCGCAGGTGGTCTTGCCCTTTCCGTTGCCAGTATAGATCTGTACCTGTCCTTCAATCTCTGGTCTGGTGGGACTCACTTATCCGTTCCTCCAATCAATGCTGTGATCTCTGCGACTCTTCCACCGAGAAGTCTGCTTCCTTTGATTGCGAGTGTATCTTTTTTCGAAGATCTCCATGTTCCCTCATCCGTCTGCATACTTCCCTGACCCGCGATACCGTCTGTGATGGGATTACCTAGTCCCCCCACGACGATCATTCCTTGGGTGAGGGCGTACCTGTTGAGATAGTCTGCAACGACTTCTTGGCCACCATATCGCAGTCCTGCAAATGTGACTGCTCCGAACACCTTGTTTCTCAGCTGATGATCCAGCATCTTCATTGGTCGAGACCTATCGATGAAGTCTTTCAAGATCCCCGGTACCGTTGTGAAATACGAGGGAGCTCCTATGATGATCGCATCAGCCTGTCGAACTATGTCTTCTAGTTTATTCATATCGTCTCTGGCACTCTCAGGGCAGGGTTTCTTTTTGAGGCAGACATCACAGCCCGTGCATCTTCGGATTTCATAGTCTGCCAGATTCACAAGCATGGTCTTGCAATCGATTCCCAAGCTCTCCATTTTTTCCGAGGCCCCCTCAAGAGCCTGTTCCAACAGAAATCTGGTGTTCGAACGTTCTTTCTTTGGTGACCCATTAATCCCAACAATCAGCATAACAGTTACCTCGAACAGTATGTCCACTGTCGTTCAAGGTCTTCATCTACTTTTCTCTTTCTGCTCGCCTCTACGAAAAAGTCGCTTCAAGAAGTTGGGCGAGGTCTCCAACGGCCTGAACTGCTGCGAGTTTGCTTCCTTCTCGGTACGGTGCAGCCACAGCCGTCAGTGTTCGGACTCGGATGGCATGGACATTATACCCCTTCACATTAATGGTCGTGGGAACAAGATCGATGGACGATTTAACAGAATCGTGGAGGATCTCAGCCCGAATTGTTTTGATATGGTCCTCGGGGACATTTCCCCCAATCATATTTCCTAAGGCGTCAAAGACACCTGCATAGGCTACAGAATATTTCGTGAGAATATTATCGACATTGATCTCTACCTTTTCTATGACCTTCTCCGCCGGAATGGAGAGATCCAACAGCACATAGTTGTCAATGGCTTTACTGAACCCTTCTATGTCCGCGGGGTTTCCTGGCCAAGTCGAAAAGGTTCCACTGAACTGTTCTACTATATGTCTTCCAAGTGACAGTGCACGTCTCTTCAGCCAGTCCACTCTCTCATCAGGAGTGCCCTCTAGAGCAACTACAAATGTATCAAAGAAGCAGTAGACCCAGATACTGTTGGGTTGTGATAACACATATGGACTGGCTGGTGCAACGCTTTTGCTAGAGTCCAAGAGAATAACACAGGCACGGATGGATGGCGGTAAAACAATATCATCTTCAGGTTTCTCCCCTATATACTTTCGGCCATAGATCGGCTCACCATTGCGTCTAATGATAAACGCCCGCCTTATCATGGGACTCCCTGCTTACTTAGAGTACGTATGATGCATCATAAGTCTATTCTGTAGGGACTATTTCTCTCTACAACGAGTTTTTATGAATGCACTGTGTTCATATGTTGGTGCAGCTCGTGCCAAAGAAAAAATCAGAGACCCTAAAACGGACGCGGTACGACATCTATGCTGAGATTCTCCGAGTGATCTATATCTATGGAGAATGCCCCTTGACAAGAGCCGCCCGGTCAACAAATATGCCAGTGGATCGTGCTAAGGTGATCATCAATCATCTTCTAGAGCGTGGGCTTCTCGAGGAAGATGAGGAGGATGGGCGTCGACTCTACAAGGTGACCGTTCAGGGTCATCAATACTTGGAACTCTACAAGAGAATCGCCACACTGGTCGGTGTACCTATTCCCGATCCAATTGTTGGAATGTGAGACCGATAGTCACAATTTGTGACCCTCATATGTGACGCCACCTTATATTCCCAAGTTCCTTTTCTTTTCTTGTAAATACATTGGAGCACATTCACAATGAAGTTTGAGAAACAGAATACAGTTGAACTCGGAACTGTGGATGAGGACGTAGAAATCGTTGATTGCAGTTCCCTCATTCCTTCCGAGGGCGACACCATCACAATATCTGGGCGCCTCAAGATCAAGGGCGACCTTGACATCAGGGGTTCCCTTCGAGTTCATTCCATCGAGGCCAAGGGCAACATCACTATTGAGGGTAACCTTATCTCGGATGATGGGGTTGTCATCAAGAAGAACGATTTGGAGGTCGAGGGGTCTGTGAAGGCTCGGACTATAGATGTGGACAAGCAGCTCTTGATTCATGGTGATATTGACTGTGATGCTGTAAAAGGAGGCGGCTCGGTCAAGGTCACGGGGAATGCGCGGGCCACAAAAATAAGTGGCGGCGGTTCTGTTGTCATTAAGGGCGATGTCACATCTGAGAGAGTGGCCGCAGGTGGTGCTATTCGACTTCATGGTAATGCGGATATTGAAGAGCTGGCCGTGGGCGGCAGTGCAAAGGTAATACGTGGCAAGATCGAATCGGTCTCTGTTGGAGGCTCGTTCTCCGCGCAGGATGCAATTATAATTGAGCGGCTCTCTGTAGGTGGGAGTGCCTCAGTAGGATCGAATTCCGAGATTGAGCGTGTTAGTGTTGGAGGTTCATTCGAGGTAAAGGGGCAGCTCGAGTTTGGCCGAATCGATGTTGGGGGAACTGTCAAATTAGAAGGTGATGCTAAAGGCGACGAGATCTCTGTTGGCGGGGCAATCTCTGTGGACGGTAATCTCGCACTCGATCGCCTTGAGGTTGGGGGGCGCGTCACAGTATCCGGGAACATTCATTGTGATGACCATTTACAGGTTGGTGGTACTCTGACTTGTGAAGGTGACGTGATTGCCGAGGATCTGATCATTGGCGGTTCAATTGAGGCGAAGTATATCAAGGCCGAACGATTTAGAATTGGGCGAAAAGGTGAGGTCATAGGTCCCGTCGAGGCCGAAGACATTCTCATCCGCGAGAAATCCCGTGTCGATCTTCTCTATGGGTCTCGAATTCGTGTTGAAGAGAAGAGCCGTGTGCGAGCAATCTATGGTGATGATGTAGTCATTGAACGTGATGTAAAAGTCCGTGACAAGGTCGTCTACACCAACACTCTTGATATGGAAGACGATGTTGAACTCCGAAATCCCCCCGAGAAGGTCGATACACTCCCATCAATTGATGATCTCATTAACAGAGACCCTCTGGGATTTCAATGATGTTGTAAGAGGAGAATTCTTCTTCCACAATCTGGAGAGTATGGTCGTCTGTCAAAGGCACCATACTCTTCGATGACTTGTAGTCCGGCCATCTTGATGAGGAGATTCGCCTCCCGGTTAAAGATGATCGCGGCATTAGTTTCACACTCGATGGTTTTGGTACTTCCATCTTTTAATCTGACAGAGTATGTCAATTGCAGCCTCAATAGATGACTGACATAATCGCAGTCGATTATACCACGTTTTGTAACAATTCTTCCATCAGTCATCTGGACTGGCCCATTCTCAAACTCGGCATGTTCTGGCATGGCTCCCCCTGGAAAGAGATCGAGAACGAATATTCCGTCTTTCGTAAGATGTTTCCGTACGCTCTTGAGCAGCGATATCTGTTCCTCGGTGGTCATGGCATGGCCAAATGATGCAGGTATGATTATTGTTGAAAATTGCATACCGATGTCAAAGTCAATCATGTTTCCCTCTACAATTTTGATTTGTGACTGCTGCTCCTCGTCAAGTTTGGCACGTTTGCCTCTCATGATTTCTCGCATGGCTGGTGAGATCTCAAGTGCTGTAACGGTATGACCTGCTTGCGCCAGTGCTATTGCAATTCTCCCCGTTCCAGCCGCCAGATCAAGAACAGGGCCCCCGTATTCATCTGCAATAGTTCGATAAAATGCTATATCATCATTTTCTGCAAAGAGGTCGTAGTATTCGGCTATCGCATCATAACCTTGATAATAATTCATGCGCTTGACTCTTACCATGTTCATTTCGTCCATATGAGGAAGTCTTGCTCCTGCCTATGTTAAGGCAGAGGATGGTAGGACTGAGAGCGTCCTACTCTTCCTCTTCACTCTTTTCGTTTTTTGTTAGGGGTATGAATGATTTCTCTGTTGACATTCTGTTGACTATGGCCCCCATTCGATCAAGTTCGGGCCACTCGCTAAGCGGCATCAGAATATTTATTATTTCATTGCTCATGTGGACACCTCCTGTATGATTAAGTTCCAATATTGGCCATTCCCTAACTGCGAAGAGTTGACGAGATGTGATAAAAAGTTGTTTTATGCGAACTATATCTTGCAACTTTATTCTTATAAAATTTATGCAGTTTCGTTCAAGTCTGATGCATTATATATTATTTCCAATCTTTTGCAACTAGATTTGATTGAGACTTCAGTTTCACCAAGGAAATGGTTGTAGAGTTTCTGTCGAAGGATTATTCAAATCCATGGTCTACCTCAATAACTAAGATACTAGAGGGCGTGCCCATCGCTTTGCATTGTTTCTCATATACTTTCAATGGCTCGTTAACTCCCTCTACTTTGGCAATTACCTCAAAGTAGGGAATAATGCTTGAGTTAAAATAGCATCTCGGAGAATCGGCTTGCCCCTCGTACTCGTCACCGAAAACCGCTGAGGGATTTTCAAGTTTGATTCTGAAGAGGTCTTTGCACATCTCTAATATCTTCATTTTTCCCCGATCCGGACAAAGCGATTATAGTTGCAAGTGCAGGGATTTTGTGTTCAAATGGTAAATCCTTGAACGCGCTCAATGTTCGCTCCGTAGGTTCGGTCTTTTCCGAAGTAGTATCAAACAAAGCATAGGTGCCGTCAACACCGATAATCTTCTCGGTCTCCATCATAACATCGCGCATCCACGATGCTGACAGTAAAAGATATCCGGTTTCTCCGAGGTAGATTTCTCTATTTCTGTATTATAGCCTTGAAATGAACTCCTTAAATTGTTCTACAGGCACTCAATTCACTAACAACATATTCATTTTCAATAATTTGATTGATGCGGATGGTCACATAATGGTGTTATTAGTTTAGATTCGCTATTGAAAATCTGAACAAATATGTTGATATCTGATCGTGGGCCGTTATTTTGAGAATGCAGTTGCTTACAATTTTCAAGCAAAAGTTCAGGGAATATACTAAATATTCGAGGATTGGTATAGTAATATGAAATACCGTTTCTATATGAATTCAAGTTTGGTTCTGTAGATACAAGATTAGTTTTAAATGAACCATTCCATATTAATGCATACAATCCCCCTAGGTTGTGTATCTTCGATGGCCGAACATGATGTATGCCCATATTGCGGAGCACCTATTGAGGATGTTCCATTCGGAAGTCCAGATGAGTCTGTAATGATCACGTGTTCCCATTGCGGGGGTCGCTTCGAATACATTGCTGGTTTTGGGGTCTTCAAACCCGAAGGAACTGTCACTTCCGAGGGGGCCGGAGCACCGATCCGTCCAGAATTTTCTAGACTGCGAGAGTTAACATCCCGACCTGTTGCCAAAATCGGCGAAAAGAGGCGAGGCAGTACTTGCTGTAAGTGTGCGATTGTGTTTTGTATGTGCTGGTTTCTTCTCGTGTTGGTTGTTGCATTTATCACGATTATACGAGTGTTCTAAGTATTCTATTACCTGCACCTATGATGACATGTCTTCACAGTCATCGAAACTCGGCAGCACTGGCCCTTTTCTGTAACTGGTCATGGCGCGTCAAAGATAAAAGGTAGGCTGCGATATTGGCTGGAAAGAGTATGTCCATGCAGGACGAGGTGCACTAAGTGACCGAAACTGAGGTCCATGATAAAATAATAACTCTTGAAGAAGCGGCCAAACTCATTCCTGACGGATCAGGGCTCTTTTGGGGTGGTTTTGGTTATCAACGGGCGCCCATTGCATTTGCCCATGAGCTGGTTCGCCAAAAGAAACGCAATCTGACGATATATACCTGTGGGTCCGAAGTTGACATTGAGATAATGGTCGGTGCTCATGTTGCCAAACGGCTGGAAGTCGCATTTGTAGCAATCGAAGCTCTTGGGTTGGCTAATAATCTACGCCGACGAGTGGCATCTGGTGAGGTTGAGATGGAGGACTATTCCAACCTTGCAATGGCCATGCGTTTTCTTGGAGGCGCGCTAAATGTACCGTTCATGCCGTTACGGAGTCTCATGGGAACGGATCTTGTCACAAAGGTTCGGTATCGTGGTGATCAGAAGTTAAAGGTGATTGAAGATCCCTTTGGTGGTGGTAAGGTTTGTCTGGTGCCATCCGTCCAACCCGATTTTAGTATCGTTCATGTCCAACGAGTGGATGCCGAAGGCAATGCCCAGATTGATGGGATTGTTGGAGAGGACATCGAAGGTTCACGCTGCGGGAAGAAACTGATTGTGCTTGCCGAAGAGGTCATCGGTTCCGAAGAGATACGTCACGCTCCTGATCGGACGCACATCCCTGCTATGTACGTTGATCACATTGTTGTGCTTCCTTTTGCGGCGCATCCGATGCAGTGTCACAATTACTATGACTATGACCTTGAGCATCTGATGATGTTTCATAAACTGACCAAGACCGAAGAGGGCTGGGAAGAGTATCTCAACGGGTACATTCTTAGTGTTGATGATCATTATGGGTATTTGAACATGGTCGGTTGGGAACGGCTCCACAGTCTGAGAGCCCGGAGACCGTGGGGTTATTGAGGAGGTGTTAAGGTATGGTTAAATATACAAAGATTGAATTCTTAGCGGCATGTGCATCACGTCACGTTCATGATGGAGAGAATGTCTTTGGTGGGACTGGGCTTCCACTCCTTGCGGCTCTTCTTGCAAAGGAGACCCATGCACCTAACGCGAACCTGATCTCCGAGGCGGGCTTCATTGATGCCCGGCCAAAGAATGTTCCTCTCTCAGTTGCAGACTCGCGCTATTATTTCGGCTGCTCTGCGGCTATAGGTCTCATTGAGACCCTTGGCTTTATTCTACAGGCTGGCCGAATTGATGTGGGGTTCTTGGGTGCAGCCCAGATTGATGAGTACGGGAATCTAAACACGAGCTACATCGGCAGCTTTGAGAAGCCAAAGGTCCGACTGCCCGGAAGTGGTGGCGGCAACGATATTGCTTCTTCGGCCAAGCGCCTGATCATCATGATGACTCATGACAAGCGCAAGTTTGTGAAAAAGCTCGACTACATGACCAGCCCCGGGCACCTCGAAGGTCCAGGTTATCGTGAGAAATGGGGCCTCATTGGCGGGGGTCCACAGGTGGTGATCACAGACATGTGTCAGATGGACTTTGATCCCGAGACCCTGAAGATCCGTCTAATGTCAGTTCATCCCGGCTATACGGTCGAAGACATCTTGGAGAACGTCATGTTTGATCTCATAGTCCCAGACAAAGTGCCTGTGACGCCAGAACCGACAGAAGAGCAGATCACGATCATGCACAAGCTTGACCCGCACGGTGTCTATCTTGGAAAAGGCGAGTAGACTGGAGCTTAGATCTTCGTGACCTCTTCCTCCTCCTCCTCATCCTCTCCCCTCCTGAGCTACGATGCCGTCATCTTTGATCTCGACGGTACGCTTGTGGACACCAAACAATTTCCAATTGTTGCCAGCAAGTACATGTTTCAGAAACTCGGGCTGACCTCTGAAGTCATGTTCCAGCAATACCTTCAGGCTCTCGTAGCAGCATATTTCCAACAGATCGATGAAGTCGTGGGTGGAGCGCCCTACAAGACTCCTTACCATATCATACGTTCTGCCGTTGCCAGTGGTCTTCGCGTCATTGGTCTTGAGGTTGCTGATGACCTCTTGGACGCTGTTGCTGATGAGTTCTCCCGACTTCATCTCGAGTTGCCTGTGTTGTTCCCGGGAACCCTCAATCTATTGACCACTCTCAAGGCACACGGGATCAAGATGGGCGTGATCACCAACTCCTTTGAGGGTCATCCGGAGATCATCCTTCGCCGACTAGGGGTCCATGAGTTCTTTACGGTCATGGTCGATGGAGGTGATGTTCATACTTACAAACCCGACCCCAGACCGTTTGAGTATGCCCTTGAGATACTGGAGGTTGACAAGTCGTCCGCGCTCATGGTCGGTGATGAATACTATGCTGATATTGTTGGTGCCTACAATGCAAAAATTGCATCTGTCTGGATCAATATGCACAATGACCCGTTGGACAGGTTTCTGGACCAATATGGAAAAGATACGGCACCGAAAGTAATTGTCAACTCAATTTCTGGTCTTCTGGCCGATTTGACGTAGAAAACTGCCCCTGACTAGTACAAAGAATCTTAATTAGTAACAAATATGAAACATGATACTGGCTCAGAATTACAGGAGACTCTGTTATGAGTGGAAACGATGAGGCTGCCAAGCTTGCCCGAGCACGTACTGACCTAGTTGATATGATCCGTGCATCACCTGACGATATTGAACCCCTGCTTGAGATTATTGAGGGTGAGTTGAAGGGGATCAAGGAAGGAACGACATCTGATAATATTTCTGAGGCGGTCTCCAAAGTTGCTGAGGTTTCCGGTGCTGATGCCGACTCTGTATGCAATGTTCTCTACTGGCTGACAGAGTCCGGCCCTGATGCGCGACAGACGATCATAGTTCATACCATCGAGTCGTTGCTGAAAGACTCGTATACTCGCCATATCGCACTAGCAGTTCTGACTCGTGTCTCTTCTCAAGACAATATTGACATCATGATGAAGTATGTCGATCGAGGTGTCCTGACATTGAGCCAGGCGATCTTCGTTCTGCTCTATCCCGATTCAGCTCAACTCTTTGACGAATGAACTGGTTGCTCTCGCTGAGTGGACTTCTGTCGTTAATTCTGTTCACGAAGTTTCCTATGCCATTTTTTGAAATCTTATTTCATTAATACGGGCACTTGTTCCTATCGTTCTCTCCCCATTATGGCATCAATCTTCAGTGATTGGTCCGTTGTCGTAAGTTTCAGTGTCGCAAACAATTGCCTAATAGACCGATTTTTTCCATGCATCGCTCGTTTTAGCGGATACCTATATATGAGGGATTTTTTTCGGGCTGCTTAGGAGTGGTTCATTTGAAGGTATATACTTCGTTTGCATGTGGATTTCTGATTGCTTTTTTTGCGGTCATTCTAGCTACGGCCGTTCATCCTGCTCAGAGTCCAGCTTTTCTAAATACTGTGACTATGAACAACACTGAATTCTCTCACGATATCAGGCTCTCTCCAAGGTATGCTTCAGCCTATACCACGCATACTTCCATTACTATTTCTTCGAATGCGGATTTTGCAACACAGGCCTGGCCCGGTAATGGTACTGCGAGTGATCCGTATGTGATTGAGGATCTAAACATCACAACCTCTGGTACCTGCATTAGCATCAAAAATACAGATGCCTATTTTATGATTCGAGATTGTCTACTCACTGGTGGTATTAGTGGAACTGGAGTCCGGTTTAATAATGTGTCCAACGGAGAGATCACTGGTTGTCGAATCCATGGCAACTATGATGGTGTCTATTTCTACACCACGACCAATAGTAGTATTGTAAATTGTACGATTACTTCGAATAAGAACTATGGTGTGTGTGGTATTTATACAACGAATAGCAGTATGAGAAACAACACGATCACCTTGAACAATGGGCATGGAATGCTTTTCTATGGCTCGTCGAATTGTAGTATCGAATGCAGCACTATTACTTCGAACGGGGAGGATGGTGCACTTCTCTTTAATACAAATCACTTTAGTATTGTGAACAGCACGATCACTTCGAACCGTGTAGGTGGTATAACGTTTTATTTCTCCTCTAATAACACACTCACCCATAATATATTTTTCAATAATGGTCTCTATATTTCAGGCACTTCTGTGACCTACTGGCATCACTATATCAGTCCTGACAATACTGTGAACGGAAAGACCTTGGGTTACTTCTGGAATCAGACTGGTGCCACTGTAGATGGGCGTCAGTATGGGCAGGTGATTCTGGCCAACTGTACAGGAATGCGAGTGGAGAATGGTTGGTTCTATAATGTAACAGTGGGAATCGAACTAGGCTTTTCTTCAGACTCAATAGTACGGAACGTTACGATAACGTCGAACCAGCAAAATGGCGTGTACTTTCAATATGCGACGAATAGTAGTATTATGAACGCCACGATCACCTCGAACCAGCAAAATGGCGTGTACTTTCAATACGCGATGAATAGTAGTGTCGTGAATGCCACGATTACCTCGAACCGGCAAAACGGGATTTATTTCGAGTCCACAACGAACAGTAGTATAACTGGCAGCACGTTATCTTCGAACCAGCAGAATGGTATTGGACTTTGGTTCACCGCGAATAATAGTATCACGAACAATTCGATTATTCAAAACTCGGTTGGTGTTATTATTGATCGTAATTCAACAGGCAACTCTCTTTGGCTCAATAGTTTTGTATTGAATCAAAATGCCAACGCCCAAGATAATGGTACTGCCAATCACTGGAACGCTACAAACGTAGGGAACTATTGGTCTGATTATAGCGGAACTGGTGTCTACTATGTTTCCGGAAGTGCTGGTGCCATCGATTACCATCCCTCGGGCTGGAGTGATAGTGCGCCTCCCTCGATAGACCACCCTGCTGATCTTCAGTATAATGAGGGCACAACTGGTAATTCCATCACGTGGCACCCAAGTGACAAGTATCCCTTAAGCTACAACGTCTACCGGAATGGGACACTTGTAGGATCTGGGAATTGGAATGGCAGTTCCATCACAGTAAACGTGGATGGTCTGAGTATAGGGCGATACAACTACACGCTTGTCGTTTTCGACGCAGCAGGAAACAAGAATGATGATACTGTCTTCGTCACAGTTGTGGATGGTACCCCGCCGGTCATCGATCATCCTACAGATGTGACCTATGCTGAAGGAACAACGGCTCACTCGATCACGTGGAACTCAAGTGATGCCCATCCTCTAAGGTATGAGATCTATAGGAATGGTACGCTCATCTTTTCAGGAGGCTGGACTGGTGGCACGCTCATGGTGAATGTTGATGGCCTGAGTATGGGCGTATACAACTACACAGTGGTCGTCTATGATGTGGGTGGGAACTTTGCCCGTGATATCGTCTTCGTCACAGTTGAAGATGGAACTTCACCGACCATTGATCATCCCTCAGATGTAGGCTATGTCGAAGGAACGGTTGGTCACTCAATCACGTGGAGTCCGAGTGATGCCCATCCCTCACGCTATGAGGTCTACCGGAATGGTACCCTTGTAGGATTCGGAACTTGGGACTGCAGTTCCATCACCGTGAACGTGACCGGATTGGATGTGGGTGTGTACAACTTCACCGTAGTAGTCTATGATGCTGCTGGAAACCAGAACAGCGACACAGTCTTTGTTACGGTACTTGCCCATAGTTCTACTACAACTACCACGACCACCACGACCACAACCACATCCGGTACAACTACGCCTACTCCGGGTGATCAGGGTGGACTAAGTATAGTGGTTATCATTGCTATTGCAGGCATCGGTGCTGTTGTGATCGTCATTGTAATTTTCCTGATGCGCAAGCGTACATAATGGTCTTACATCAGTATCAGTCTAGAAGGTGGTCTTGAGATCCAAAACTGCCTCTAGACCCGCTTTTTTCTTTATATCACATTGTTTCATAAGATTGAGCACTTGTACTGTCTTTTTGAGAGTCACTGGGATTTGTAACAAGGTATGATCAGTCTGCTCCTACTGTACTTGGGACATATATTATTATATTTTAGCGAGCAATTCACTATTTTATCCCGACTTAGTGCGCCTCTTTGAATGAATTGTGTGTTTATTCAGTTTGAGCGACAAACAGTTGTGAACAGTCCTTATTGTTATCAAGTTTCTGATATTGCGCATCTTGTTTTGACTCTCTTCCGATAGTTTGCTCACCTATTTTAGCTAGACCTTTTCCACTATGATGTCAATCTTTGGTGACTGGCCAATCTGATACTATTGAAACTCCGCACATTTTTATAAAAAAAGAGTAATATATATATATGGCATTTACACACAGGTAGGACCCAGTGGTTGATATGAAGGCATATACGTTATTGGTGCGTATATCTCTGATTGTATTTTTTGCAATTTTGGTTTCTGCAGCAGTTCATCCTGCTCAGAGCCCAGCGCTTTTGAATACTGTATTTACAGATAATACTATGGAGTCCCTTCCCCGGACGGGAATTGTTCCAAGGTATGCTCCGGCCTATACTTCGCACAGCCCCATCACTATCAGCTCGAATGCCGATTTTGCAGCACAGGGCTGGCCAGGAAATGGTAGCACGGGCAATCCCTATGTTATAGAGGGCCTGAACATCACAGCATCTGGGAATTGCATCTCCATTAGTAATACAAATGTTCATTTTGTGATTAGAGGTTGTCTACTCTCTGGTGACACCACTGGTGATGGAATCTACCTCTTTAACGTGACCAATGGAAAGATCTCTGGTTGTCTTGTTCAGAACAAGTATTATGGTATCCGTCTGGAGTCCACATCAAATAGTACTATTGTAAATTCTACGGTATCTTCAAATGCTATTGTTGGTGTGGAATTCAATACGGTTACGAACAGTAGTATCGTCAATAGCACAATCAATTCGAATGGGCGTGATGGCGTCTACTTCTATTCTTCGACGAACAGTAGTATCGTCAATAGCACAATCAATTCGAACTCACAATATGGCGTGTTTATTTCATATTCCATAGGCTGTAGTGTCGAAGGTAGCACAATATATTCGAACACATACCATGGTGTGCTTTTCTTTCACTCAACGAGTAGTCGGATCATAAATGGTGAATTTTATTCAAACGGGAATGATGGGATTTTCTTTGATTCCACAACTGAGAGTAGTGTTGTGAATTCCACCTCCTATTCAAATCAGCAAAATGGTGTGAACTTTGACTCCTCGACGGACTGTACGATCGTCAATAGCACAATCAATTCGAATACGCAAAATGGTGTGAACTTTGACACTACGACGGACTGTAGTATCGTCAATAGTACGATTGGTCCGAACGAGAATAACGGAGTAGGCCTTTATCAAACTACGAACAATAGTATTGTAAACAGCACTATTGCCTCGAGTGGGTATAATGGTATATATTTATGGTACTCGACTGGTAGCTACTTATCGCAGAACACGTTTTTGAATAATGGAATCTATATTTATGGGAGTCAGCCAAGTTACTGGCACCACAATATCAGTTCTGATAATATGGTGAACGGGAAGATTTTGGGTTACTTTTGGAGTCAGAACGGTGGCACTATCGATGGGAGTCAGTACGGGCAAGTGATCTTGGCCAACTGCACAGGAATGCGTGTGGAGAATGGCTATTTCCATAATGCAACAGTGGGAACGGAATTAGGCTTTTCGACCAATATCACCCTCGCGGACAGCATTATCTCTTCGAATGCACATGATGGTGTCTATTTCTATTCCACGTCAAACAGTAGCATCGTGAATTGTACTATTTCTTCGAGTGGTTTTGATGGTGCCCATTTCTCGTCAGCCGCGAATAATACGATCTCACATAGCACCTTTATGAATAATGGTCTATTGGTTTTCGGATCTTCTATATTTCATTGGCATCAGACGGTTAGTTCTGACACGACTGTGAACGGAAAAACACTGGGCTACTTTTGGAATCAGACTGGTGGCACTATCGATGGGAGTCAGTACGGGCAAGTGATCTTGGCCAACTGCACAGGAATGCGTGTGGAGAATGGCTATTTCCATGATGCATCAGTGGGCTTGGAGATAGGTTATTCCTCCAACATAACGGTAGTGAACAGCATAGCCACATCTAATGCTCATTATGGCATGCTCTTCTCATACTCATCGAATATTGATATTGTAAATGCCACGATTAGTTCTAACCCGTTATATGGCACACTTCTCTATTACTTGACGAATAGTACTGTCGTGAATAGCACGATCAGTTCGAACGGGGATATCGGCATGTATCTCTATTCATCGACTGGCTGTAGTATCGTGGGCAGCACAATCTCGTCGAATGAGCAGCATGGTATATACTTCTATTACTCGACGGATTGTAGTATTGAAGACAGTACGATCAGTTCAAACGTGTACGAAGGAGTGTATTTCACATCCACAACGAACTGTAGTGTTGTGGAAAGTACAATATCTCTGAATTCGTATGGTATGTGGATCTCGTCTACAACGAGTACTAACATTGTTGGCAGTACTATAACTTCGAACAATATTGATGGTATGCATATTGTTTCTACAACGGATAGTAGTGTCGTGAACAACACGATCACTTCGAACGGGGAAGATGCTGTGGAATTTGTTTCCACAACGGATAGTAGTATCGTGAACAATACAATCGATTCAAATCAAGGTGTTGCAGTGTTTCTTTCTTCTTCCTCATATAGGAACATACTGGCAAACAACACTCTCAGTCTGAACTCCGTTGGAGTTGTTATTGACAGCTCTTCGACTAACAACACACTCTGGTTCAACGTCTTTGCGTGGAATCGAAATAATAATGCCTACTCCGATGGCCCCGACAATCAATGGAATTCTACAAGCGTGGGGAACTATTGGTCCGATTATTCTGGTACTGGTACCTACAACATCCCCGGTAGTGGTAACAATATCGACTACTACCCGATGACGTGGACCGATACTACACCTCCGACGATTGATCATCCCGCCGATCTCCAGTATGACGAAGGGGTAAGTGGCAACGCGATCACATGGAACCCGAGTGACAGATATCCCTCACACTACGAAGTGTACAGGAATGGGACACTTGAAGAGTCTGGTGACTGGAATGGTAGTTCTATCACTGTGAACGTGGATGGCTTGAGTCTGGGAGTGTATAACTATACCATCGTAGTCTATGATGCCGCAGGAAATCACAACCAGGACACGGTCTTTGTCACAGTCGTGGATGGGACCGCCCCTACGATCGACCACCCTGCGGATGTAGAGTATGACGAGGGTACGACTGGTCACTCGATCACATGGGCTCCGAGCGATGCTCATCCCTCAAGCTACAAGATCTATAGAAACGGGACAGTAGTGGACTCAGGAAGTTGGGATGGTAGTTCTATCACTGTGAACGTGGATGGCTTGAGTCTGGGAGTGTATAACTATACCATTGTTGTCTATGATGTAGGTGGAAATCACAACCAGGACACGGTCTTTGTCACAGTCGTGGATGGGACCGCCCCTACGATCGACCACCCTGCGGATGTAGAGTATGACGAGGGTACGACTGGTCACTCGATCACATGGACTCCGAGTGATGCTCACCCCTCACGTTATGAGGTCTACAGAAACGGAACAGTAGTGGACTCAGGAAGTTGGGATGGTAGTTCTATCACTGTGAGTGTGAACGGGTTGAGTGCGGGAACGTACAACTACACGATCGTGGTATATGACGTTGCGGACAATCATGTGACAGATACTGTCTTTGTCACAGTTGAAGATGGGACCGCCCCTACGATCGACCACCCTGCGGATGTGGAGTATGACGAAGGCACGACTGGCCACTCGATCACATGGACTCCGAGCGATGCTCATCCCTCAAGCTATATCGTCTACAGAAACGGAACAGTGGTGGACTCAGGAAGTTGGGATGGCAGTTCTATCACTGTGAACGTGGACGGACTGAGTGTAGGTGTTTACAACTACACACTAGTGGTCTACGATGAGGCCGGGAATATGAATAGTGACATGGTCTTTGTCACTGTTGTTGATGGAACCACACCGGCAGTTGATCATCCCGCAGATGTGGAGTATGACGAGGGCACGACTGGTCACTCGATCACATGGACTCCGAGCGACGCTCACCCCTCAAGCTATATCGTCTACAGAAACGGAACAGTGGTGGACTCAGGAAGTTGGGATGGCAGTTCTATCACTGTGAACGTAGATGGCTTGAATTTGGGAGTGTATAACTACACACTAGTGGTTTATGATGAAACTGGGAATCACAACCAGGATACGGTCTTTGTCACAGTTGAAGACGGGACAGCCCCGACGATCGACCACCCCGATGATGTGACCTATGATGAGGGCACAACTGGTCACTCGATCACATGGACTCCGAGTGATGCGCACCCATCACGCTACGAAGTATATCGGAATGGTACCCGTGTAGGTTCAGGAAGCTGGACTGGGACTCCCATCACTATGAACGTGGATGGACTGAGTGTGGGAACGTACAACTACACGATCGTGGTCTACGATGTTGGAGCGAATTACGTGACTGATACGGTCTTTGTTTCAGTCGTAGATGGGACAGCCCCGACGATCGATCACCCCGATGATGTGACCTATGATGAGGGCACAACTGGCCACTCGATCACATGGACACCCAGTGATGCCCATCCCTCACGTTATGAGATATACAGAAACGGAACAGTAGTGGACTCGGGAAGTTGGGATGGCAGTTCTGTTACTGTGAGTGTGGACGGGTTGAGTGTAGGAGTGTACAACTACTCATTGGTGGTCTATGATGAGGCCGGACACCTGAACAGTGACATGGTCATTGTCACAGTACTCGCTCACAGTACTACTCCCACAACCACCACAACAACCACAACCACTACTACTACAACCACAACGGCAACGGGCACTACCTCCCCCACTACTACAACCACAACAACGTCTACTCAAGGTGGGCTGAGCTTAGTAGTCTTGATCGGTATCGCAGGAATCGGTGCTGTTGTGATCGTCATCGTAATTTTCATGATGCGAAAGCGTCCATGATGGCTTCACATTAAGTACCAGTCTAGAAGGTGGTCTTGAGATTCAAGACTGCCTCTAGACCCGCTTTTTTTACTCTCGTGTTGTACCATGGATTGCATAATCGCATTAGCCTCGTGAGTACCTTCAAGAACTTCCGCAGTTTTACGCACTTTTCCCCGATCAGTTTTAATTATTTGGGATGATTCCTTTTCAGTACTGATCAATACGTGTTTCGAACTAGTACAGTCTGATGTTCCTCTTACTGATTCCATGTTCAAAATGGGCGCAATGCATGTTGCTTCCTCTCTCATACTACGTTATCTATGATCATCGCGTAAATCATTTTGAAGGGTCATAAATGGTTACTGTGGAGAATCGACTCTGATGATTTAGTATCTTCTGGGGCCGCTCATGTAATTCTATAACGTTGGTTAAATACAATCTGATTGGATGATGGGTCGGTGATCAATAATGAAGAACCGATGGAAAATTGGACTTGGACTCCTGTTTGCAGTACTGATGTTGCAACCAACCTTTATTGCCGATGTTGCTGCACAGCAGAATCCAACTATGCCTACAACGATGCCCACACACCCACAATTCCCCACGCCCCCAACACGGGAGCAGAGACCTGATGGGACTATGTTCATCAGAACGGATATTATTACAATTATGGCGACCAGCCAGATGCCCATGTTTCAGTTCTGGTTTGCTGCCGATGAGAATGGTACGATCGCCAAATTCTCACTTGCGTATCTTGGACTTGTAGAGTTCGAAGACGCTAACGGTGATGGTGCGTACCAGTCTAACGAGACCCTCTACTATGCTCCTCTTGCAGCATATGACTGGACACTCCTATCAGGAACTGTCGAGTCTAACGGCACTACTACGGAAGTATGGCTGAAGTACGTCAAGGGCGGAGTCCGTTCTGCTGGAATGGTTCCCGGAATCCCTGATGTTGATGTCCATAGTAGTTCTGCTGTCAATAGGTTCGCAGATGTGACGCTCCAGATCTGGGCACACATCTACCTCAATGATTACGAGGGCAATGTCACCGACGATCACGGTGTCAAGGCGACCTATCTTGTTCAGGGCAACTCTGAGCTCAAGATGGACATTGAGATTGGTAATTTCCCCTTCTCTACTAACACATCAAGTGTTGCTCTTCAGACCCTTCTCCGTGAGACCGAAGTCACAGGCGCACAGAACCAGCTACGTCACAGATTCAGGGTTCATGAGCGGACTGGTGATCTAGTTGGTCATTCCGGAATCGATTGGAATTCCAAGCCTGGGAACGAGACCCGTTTTCAGGATGTGACCAACACTGCTGTCCAGAAGATCGATCTGACGGACGCAACGACTGGTGTCCCCCAAGGTTTCTACAGCTGGGTTGATCAGGCAACAGTCACGTGGCCCGGTGGAGAGACCGAAGCTGTCAACGTCACTGCCTCCTACGTTCCCGCAGGCGTAGGTCTAGCTGTCTATCTTGCATACCCGAACTTTGATGGTGGATCTCTCCTCCATGACCCATCTATTGGTGTCTACCCCGATGCAGCTCCAACCACACAAGCTCCTCTGCTTGATACCACTCTCATCATTGGGATTGGTCTGTTTGCAGTCATTGCAGTTGCTGCTATCGTAATTCGACGCCGATAGTCGTAGCCCCCCATAGGCGGAGTGTAGGCTCACTCCGCCACCTTTTTGTTTAGTAATGCTTTTAGAAAACTTGATGGAATGTTCTATGTTGACTCGGTGATGTGCTTGAAGGTAAGAGTTTCCTTGATGGCTTTGCTGCTTCTGCTCGCAATGTGTAGTATGTCTTCTCCCGTTAACGCTGCGACAGATAGTGATATTCTCCTCGATCCCCTCACGATTCAAGTGTATATCCATCCTAATGGCACAACTACTTTTTTCATTGATGCGACAGTACGGAACGTTGGAACAGACACCATAGACGTTCTGACTCTGAGAATAGATTCTCTAAAGCTGAGCCTTCAGTCATCCCTCGTAGATGGGCTTTCTACAAGCGCTTCTCTCAATCAATTGGACCGATACACTGAGGTGTTGATACCGTTACCGTCTTCGCTTGAATCCGATAGTTCTGTTTCTATTCATATTCAAGCGGTGGCTAACGATATTCAGTCAGAGGCGCTTGAGAGTGATGATGGCCTCTATTTACAAAGGAGTATGATCTATTATTTTCGACCACAGACAACTATCCATAACTTTACCTTTATTGCAGTTCTCCCACCACACGCCTCCCTCAGTAGTGGTTCTGCCGCACCCCTATTTCCAACCGTGGACGGGAACTATACGGACGGAGAGTCGCTGATCTTTTACTGGAATATTACCTCCATGGAACCTGGCCTAGAACAGGCTTTCATTGTCAAATATGAAATTCCGGACACCCTTGTTACTGCACAAGTTTCTCCAGTGCTTCCTTCCTCATTGTTTCTTGGAATAGGCATTCTCCTCGGCATTGGTGGTGCCTTCCTTGCTCCCAAGATCTTTCGTCGTATTAAGAAAAGACGTTCTGTCAGATACGTCAGCATTTCTGATGATGAGCAAGAGGTCATTGATATCCTTCGGGTGAAGGGAGGTTCGTGTCCTCAGAAAATGATCGTTGACGAGCTTGGGGTCTCGCAAGCAAAGGCCAGTCTTCTCCTCAAAGCACTTGAAGAACGGGGAATAGTCCGGCGTTTTCGTGATGGTCGAGCGAACATGGTCCACCTCGTTGAGGACTGAGTTATTCATTCGGCGGCTTTGTGAAATAACCCAATCTTGATTCAAATCAATCAGAGGAGATCGTATCTGAACTCAATCATGGCGTAATGATACAAGTTGTTCGGATACAATCTTGTCCATTGACTTTTTGCGCAGGTCTTTTCTTCGGCCAAGTATTTATATCGGTCACACTGGTCTTAAACAGTCAAACACCGTATTGAGGTGTACTCTTGAGTTCGTCTAGGAAGATTAGAGTTCTTGTTGCAAAGCCCGGTCTGGATGGTCATGATCGTGGCGCGAAGGTCGTAGCCCGAGCCCTGCGAGATGCAGGAATGGAAGTCATTTACACAGGTCTACGGCAGACCCCAGAGATGATCGTTCGAGCCGCTGTTGATGAGTCCGTTGATGTCATTGGTCTCTCTATTCTCAGTGGAGCTCACATGGCCCTGTTCCCAAGAATTATGGAACTTCTTCGTGAAGAGGGTGCAGATGACATCATTGTCATCGGTGGTGGAATTATTCCTGAGGATGATGTCCCGGAGCTCAAGAAGGCGGGCATTGCTGAAGTCTTCGGTCCCGGTACTCCGCTGAACGAGATTGTTGACTTCATTAAGGAACACGTCAAAGTATAGCCTTTATCTTTAGAGAGGACCAGCACAGTGTCGATACCAGACTTAGTTGATGGCGTGCTTGCAGGACGGAGACGCGATCTTGCACGACTGATCACCATGATCGAGAATGAGGACCCCCACTCGGCTGAGGCCCTGAGTCTTCTTTACAAACATACTGGGCATGCTCACATCATTGGGATCACAGGCCCCCCCGGTTCGGGAAAGAGCACTCTGGTGACTCGGATCACTGGTGAATATCGTAAGCGCGACAAGACTGTAGGAATTGTGGCAGTAGATCCCTCCAGCCCGTTCAGTGGTGGTGCCCTGCTTGGCGACAGAATTCGTATGCAGGAACATAGTCTTGACAAGGGCGTCTTCGTGCGAAGCATGGGGACTCGTGGTCATCTAGGAGGGATCGCTCGTGCAACCTCTGATGTCGTTCGTGCAATAGATGCATCCGGACGCGATATCATTATTGTCGAAACCGTCGGTGCTGGTCAGTCGGAAGTCGAGATCATCGATATTGCTCATACGGTCATAGTTACTGATGTGCCAGGAAGTGGTGACGACATTCAGGCGATCAAGGCAGGAATCATGGAGATTGCCGACATATTTGTCGTGAACAAAAAAGATCTTCCGGGTGCCGATAAGAAGGTCGTCGAGATCAATGCCATGCTTGACCTAGACCAGAATATGGGTATGTGGCGGCCTCCTGTCGTTCTTACAAATGGACGTACTGGAGAGGGCATTCCCGAGTTAGTCGATAAGATTGAAGAGCACATGAAATATCTCATTGAGAGTGGCACGCTTGAGCAAAAGGGTCTCCAACGTAGCCGTGAAGAACTAGAGCAACTGATGGAATATCGGCTCACACAAGAACTCCTCCGGCATCTTCAAGATCGTCCAGAGTATGATGATGCAATTCGAAAGATTGCCAAACGTGATGATGATCCTTACACCGTAGCACAACGATTGATCGCTGAGTTCTTGGCTGGCTACTCGCGAGAGGAGGAATAATAATGTCGGACAAGGGTGACCTGAGTGACGCTCTAAAGAAGTGGGAGGACACAACGGTATCTAAGACTATTAACAGATTTCCTGAACGGAAGCAGGAGTTCTCTACGCTCTCGGGTATCCCCATTAAGCGCCTCTACACCCCCCTTGACACGCAACATCTTAATTATGCGACATCTCTCGGATTTCCTGGTCTGTATCCTTTTACACGTGGCGTACAACCAACCATGTACCGTGGCCGCTTCTGGACGATGCGGCAATACAGCGGTTTTGCAACAGCTCTGGAGACCAATCAGCGATTTAGATTTCTCCTAGAGCAGGGGCAGACAGGGCTCTCGGTCGCATTTGATCTGCCCACACAAATCGGCTATGACTCCGATGACCCGTTGGCCAAGGGCGAAGTGGGAAAGGTCGGTGTCGCTATTGACTCGCTTGCAGACATGGAGGTACTGTTCCAATCGATTCCCCTTGACAAGGTCAGTACCTCGATGACTATCAATGCTCCAGCCGCAGTACTCTTGGCCATGTATATAGCAGTTGCAGAAAAGCAAGGGGTTTCAATGGACAAACTTCGAGGGACTATCCAAAACGATATTCTCAAGGAGTACGTGGCACGTGGTACGTACATCTTTCCGCCGCAGCCCTCAATGAGACTCATTACTGATATCTTCAAATTCTGTTCCGAAAAGATGCCCCTCTGGAACACGATCTCGATCAGCGGCTATCACATCCGGGAGGCTGGATCAACAGCCGTTCAAGAGGTCGCCTTTACAATAGCCAATGGGATCGCCTATGTGCAGGCTGCTCTTGATGTGGGTCTTGATGTTGACAAGTTCGCATCACGCCTCTCATTCTTCTTTGGGTCTCATAGTGACTTCTTCGAGGAGATTGCAAAGTTTAGGGCGGCGCGGCGCCTATGGGCTCGTATCATGAGGGAACGTTTTGGTGCCAAGAGTGACAAATCTTGTCGAATGCGATTTCACACACAGACTGCGGGATGTACACTCACAGCACAGCAACCTGAGAACAATGTTATTCGAGTCACCCTTCAAGCGCTCCAAGCAGTTCTTGGCGGGACCCAGTCGCTACACACGAATTCCCGTGATGAGGCGCTCTCACTCCCGACAGAGGACTCGGTTCAGATCGCTCTCCGGACACAGCAGATAATCGCCTACGAGTCTGGTGTGGCTGACACGATTGATCCTCTGGCTGGTTCTTATTTCATCGAGCACCTGACAAATGAGATTGAGAGCAGGGCTATGGAATACATTACAAAGATTGACGAACTCGGGGGGTCTCCAGTCGCTATTGAAAAGGGGTTCATTCAACGAGAGATCACTGCAAGTGCTTATGAGCATCAGCGATTGGTCGATGCAAAGGATCGCATTGTTGTTGGTGTTAACAAATTCACTGTAGATGAGGAGCAGAAGTTCGATTACATGCGTGTTGATCCTGAAGCCGAGCGCCGTCAGGTGGAGCGCGTTCAGAAGGTCCGCAAGTCACGTGATCGGTCCGTTGTAGATGCTGCACTTGCGGCGTTGCGTGAGGGTGCAAAGGGTGACGCAAATCTAATGCCGTTAATCTTGGATGCCGTTCGGGCTTATGCGACGTTAGGAGAGATCTGCGGCGTTCTTCGTGATGTCTTCGGCGAGTATCGTGCCCCTGATGTACTATAGGTGATGAACTTATGACGATTGAGAAGATTGACCATGTTGGAATTGCGGTAAAGAGCCTCTCCGAAACCTTGCCTTACTATCGAGATGTTCTCGGACTTGAATTTCTCGGTGATGAAGTTGTACCTGAACAGAAGGTCCATGTGGCATTCCTCAAGATTGGAGAGAGTCGTATCGAGCTCTTGGAACCGACCTCCGAAGACAGTCCCATCTCCGGTTTTCTAGAAAAGCGTGGTGGTGGTATTCATCATATTGCTGTTCTTGTGGATGATATCGTGTCAGCTCTTCAAGAGCACAAGGCAAAGGGCTCACGCCTGATAGACGAGTCGCCTCGTAATGGTGCCCACGGGATGAAGATTGCTTTTGTTCATCCCAAGTCTACTTCTGGTGTCTTGCTAGAGCTCTGTCAGATAGATCAATAGTTGGTGGATATCCAACGCGCCTCTGCTCTTCTCACCGTTTTCATGCTCGAACATAGATTTATCTGAAAATTTTCGGATATATTATCGTATTCGGAGGTGAGCAAGGTGACTGAAGAGTCGCTTGTATCTCATTTCGACTATTATCGGCTGGCCAAGAAGTATGAGGCTACTGGTCGGTATAAGGAGGCCATTGAGGCCTACAAGAAGGCTATTGAAAAGAAAAAGGACTATGCTCATGCATGGTATTACAAGGCCCTGTTGCACCACAGACTCAGGCAGTACAATGATGCCAAGTGCTGTGCAGAGACCGTACTAAGACTCCAACCAAGCTGGAACGAACATGTTCGAAAGATCCTTGCGGACTGTGAAGCGCACATACGTTAATCCTATTCACGATGATCTCAACTGTTTCTTAATTCAAGGCCATGTCAGTGAGCGTTAGGTCTCATAGGTCTATTTTTTTAATCCTGCCTTTTCGAGGATCTCTACTACGGCTCGTGCTGCATATTCAGTGTCCTCTCTTGAGACCATCCGGTTGAATGCAAATCGAACCCGTTCTCCATATTCCCCATATACTAGCACGCCTCGTTTCTTTAGCTCCGCAGCAAGTCCAGCTGCATCAATGTTGAGGTTATCTAGACCAATGAACAGAAGATTAGTTTCAGGTCTGTTGAGAACGAGTCCCTCCACCTTTGTGAGTTCCTTGTAGAAGAGCTGTGCATTGTCGTGATCCTCTTTCAGACGGTCTATCATCTTCTCTAATGCAACGATTCCCGGGGCTGCAATGATGCCTGCCTGTCGCATTCCACCGCCCAGTCGCTTTCTGACCCTTAATGCGTCGTGTATGAACTCCTCTGTCCCCGCGACGAGGGAGCCAATAGGTGCGGAGAGGCCTTTGCTGAGGCATATCTGGACCGAATCGATTTCCTTGACAAGCCTACTAGCTGGGATATCAAGAGCCACAGCAGCATTGAACAGTCGTGCGCCATCGCAGTGTATTTTCATATCATGGTCATGGGCTACTCTAGCAAGAGCCTCCATTTTGTCTGGAGGCACAATGACGCCTCCTGCGTAATTATGCGTGTTTTCAATGACGACCATTGCGGTGCGTGCATAATGTGGATTATCCGGACTAATGACGCTCTCCAAGGTCTCAGGAGTGATATAGCCTCTGACCCCATCAACCGGCTTGGGAAAGAGTCCTCCTAACGAGGCCATGGCACCTGCCTCAAAGAGGAAGGTGTGTGACATTCGTTCCACAACGACCTCTTCACCTGGTCGTGCCTGAGTCAATAACGAGATCACGTTGCCCTGTGTTCCTGATGTGACCAGCAGCGCAGCCTCTTTTCCAAGGATGCGCGCAGCCTTTTCCTGTAGCTCTATGACTACCTCATCTTCACCCGCGACATCATCACCGAGTCTTCCTTCTCTATGGGCCTGTACAATAGCATCGATCATATCGTCGGTCGGGAGTGTAAAGGTGTCACTGCGGAGTTCGATCTGCTTCATGTTCGATTCGCTTCGTTATGCTTTACACATGACAAACCATTCTATGAATTTAGGTTTGTGATTCGTGCCTTCTAAGTAAGCTATAAAGCCTTGAGGGCAGCAGGCGTGTAAGGAGATACACGGACATGGACTCTGAGCTGGGCTATCTTGACAAGGTCCGAAAATTCAGGCGCGATGCGCGTCTATACATTCTTACAGGTATGATGACGGCCTTCTCATTTGGTATCTCCAATGTGATCTTCAATCTCTATTTCTTAGAGGTCGGTTTTGGTGAGGACTTTATCGGGTTCTTTCTCTCGATTTCGCTCTTTGCCTCATCAGGCATCGCATTGATTGCTGGTGTTCTCTCGGATAGAGTCAGCAGGAAGAAGATGGTCATCATTGCTAATCTGGTTTCATTGATCGCCTTCTTTGTCCAGTATACATTTCTGAATCCGATCGGTCTTATTATCTCGCAGGCAGTTCTCGGGCTGGCGATTGCCTTTAACTCGGTTTCATGGTCTCCCTATATCACCGAGTTGACGACGAATGAAGAACGGGCCCATCTCTTTGGTGTCAGCGGTGGCCTGTCACTTCTCAGTGTGCTTGCAGGAAACATTCTTGGTGGTTTTCTTCCTGGACTACTGTTGCGAGGATTCGAACAGATCTCCAGTCTTGCTATTGCCTATCGATGGACTCTCTGGCTCAGTCTCATTCCCTATGCTATTGGGATCCTTGTCATATTCTCTATGACTGGTGACACTCCAGATGTTTCCAGTCTTGTTCGATTTAGTAGAAAGGACGTGAAACATTGGGGCTTTATCGGGCGCTATGCTCTTGTTGTAGCGACAGTGGGGCTTGGCGCCGGAATGATAGTGATGTTCTTCAACATCTTCTTCTCGGCAGAGGCCACCTTTGGCGCCAGTCCTGAACTAATTGGCATCATCTTTGGCATCAACACAATTGTCTTGGCCATCGGGAATTTTGTTGCTCCTGCACTGGCTGATCGTTTTGGGAAGGTCCGTACTGTTGTAGTGACGGAACTGTTTTCGATTCCCTTTCTACTCATGATCGCTTGGGCAACGACCTTGGAGCTTGCAGTGCTTGCGTATGTATCTCGGACTGCATTGATGAATATGGCTGGTCCTGTGTCGCAAGCGTTCTTCATGGAGTCGCTGACAAAGAATGAACGTTCGACGGCCTCGGGAATTGTCAATACAGGCGATTCATTCGCACGAGGCATTGCAGCAAATATTGGCGGTTGGCTCTTAGCTCAGGGTTTCTATCGTCTGCCGTATCTCCTAGTTTCAGGTCTGTATCTCCTTGCTGTAATCCTATTCTATGTATTCTTCCATGACAAAGAAAAAGAGCTGAAGGCTCGTGAGAGTGCAGAGATTCTCAAAGAGCCATCAAAAGAGCTAGAGTTTGATTCTACCTGATGAAGATGGAACTGGTCCATCCCGTCTACGGATACATATCGAAGGCCCGCTTTGAAATCTCCTCATCGGCCGGGAAGATGAGCGGTATCGACGTGTAGATCGTCTCACATGGGGATCCTTTAGCGACGTGGAAGACCATCTTAGGTTTCCCGGTTTCCGATACATGATCGATCTCTACAACATAGCTCATGACGGTCTTTGCATCTCCATCCTTTTCGGGATGCATGCAAATACTGGACTGTCCCTTCTGTTCACCGTGATCCTTGAGTAACTCAAAGATATCCTTGACATTGTCCACATTCTTGATCAGTTCATAGCCTCGCTCAACACGTCTGACTGATGTGTCATACATGGTTTCGGTGTCAAGCATTATGTGATGGCTCGATCTGAGGACTTTACGTTTTGATGTCTCAACTGAATAATCATCAAGAGCTATCTCTATTGCAAGAACACTGTCAAGATCTGCGAGAATGAGGTTCCCCCATTGATATTTGCGCCCGCTCTTTAGATGATCCTCGACCATGCTTAGACCATCTTCTGCGTCCTTTGCAAACATTAGAATCTGTTCGGTTAGTTCATGGTACGATGGATTATCCGTGTTTCGTACATGAGTATTGGCAACAGTCAGACCGTACCGATTTACACCAATCGCCAGTCCTGAAACATCACCTGTGACTACATTGATACCTTTGACGCCAAAGCAATCCACATCGTAGAACAGGGTATCCTTTTGATGTTCAGTATTCATGTCTCTGTTTTTGAACAGGAGTGTCTTTTGTAATTCCGGAAGAATCACAGCGCCGGCGAAACTTGTCATAATGTCTCACTCATTTCAAACCTAAAACCAACCAATATAAGTCGTTATCTGTTGTTATATTTCACAAAATAGCATCTCCCAAGAGGGCATTTTATGCCGAGTCTGTATGATGATCTTCTTGTAGAACCTGCTAAATTCAAGTCCTTCGCACCTCGGATCTTCTCTTATTCACTTGTAACCTCCACGAATGAAGTAGCTCGTGGGCTCATTGATCAAAATGCCGGGGACGGAACTGTTGTTGTTGCCGATTCCCAGTCACAAGGTCATGGACGATATGATCGCCGGTGGGAGTCACCCCTGGGCGGCCTCTACCTGTCATTACTTCTCACGCCTCGAATAGATGTTGCGCACGCCCCGCTTCTCGGTCTTCTCTGTGCGGTTGGAGCAGCCTATACTGTGCATCAGATCTCACAGGAGGATGCGCTCCTTAAGTGGCCAAACGATCTCTTGTTGAAAGGCAAGAAAATAGGTGGTATATTGAGTGAGCTTGTGATCGGGCAAGAACCACTTGCCATCATCGGAGTGGGTGTCAACATCAATATTGTGCTTCATGATCTCCCGCCGACAGTACGCGAAAATAGCACTTCTCTTGCTCATGAGACTGGTCGTAAATTTTCTCTCAGCGAGGTTCTGCTTGCTCTCCTAGAGAACGTTGACAAGCTGCTCGCGAGGGTCGAAGCAAGCAATAGTTTTGATTCTGTGCTGGCCGAATGGAGACGGCTGAGCGCTACACTTGGGCGGCAAGTGGTTGTTACCGGGCAATTTAGGGAGGTAGAGGGGTATGCTCTGGACATAGACGAGCTTGGTCGTCTGATCGTTCAACAGAGCGACGAATCCGAAGTGATCGTTTCCATCGGGGATGTTGAGCATCTCTCCATGTGAGTTTTGGACTCTCACCGTGTTGGCATGCATGTGACTATCTTTGATGAACCGGGACAGGTGGAGCGATAGTATGAGTTGACTTGAAACATACCATAATTAGAGGCTCTGCCAGGTGATCTGGATAGATACAAATGTTCTCGTTGTTGTAACGTTTGCGTCCGTGCAAGAAGTCTGTGAGTTGGGTGTAGATGGGTACTACTGTTGTAAAGGTGCGTCCGGAAGATCTTCGAAGGCTGAAAAAAATATTACTTGACCATACTGGTGTGTCTGAACGAAAGACAACGAATCAATATGAGGTGTTTCGACTCTCTTACGCAGGAGGGAACATTGTCGCCTATACCAGTGGCAAAGTGGTGACCAATTCTACCGATGTGGCCCGTTTGGTCCGTGAGGGGATCATGGCCCTTGGTGCAAAAGATACGCATACCATTATTGGATCAGACGAGGCCGGAAAGGGTGAATGGATTGGTCCTCTTGTTGTAGCAGCTGTAGCTCTCTCTTCCCAACAGGCATTGGAGTTGCAGGGGTTCGGAGTCATGGATAGTAAGGCGGTCCCACCACATCGGATGCAAGAGCTGGCTGCTGCTGTTCAACGTGCTGCACTTGCTTACAAGATTGTTCTGATCACTCCAAAGAAGTTCAATGAGATGTTTCGCCAGTTCCATGAAGAGGGGAAGAATCTCAACGATCTACTGGCTTGGGCCCACGCAAAGGCAATTGTCGAGACCCTTGAGCAACTTGGTGCAAAGGACAGAACGCCCCTCACAATTATTGTAGATGAGTTTGCTCGTGCAAAAGCTCGCGAACGAATCAGTCGCGTAGTTAATCTCTCTTCAGTGAAGCTCATCCAGCGCCCACGGGCTGAAGATGCAATTGCGGTTGCCTCGGCGAGTATACTTGCTCGTGCAACACGTGACGACTGGCTCCTGCGTAAGTCCCGCTCCCTTGATATTGATCTGCTATCTGTTACTGTAGACTCTATTCGTTCTCATCCTGCCTTTGAAGAACTGGTGAAGATCGATTATATCTAACAACCTCTATCATCCGATTTATTAAGGGACAAGTTTCAATTTGTAAATTGATTCCCATGACAGAAACTCCAGCAGCAGGATTAGGCCGCCTCGACAAGCTACTTCCGGTATGGATTCTTCTTGCTATGATCTTGGGGATTCTATTGGGCCGATACGTCCCCGGTGTTGCAGTACTTCTGAACTCCCTAAGTGTTGGGACCACATCGATTCCAATTGCCATCGGATTGCTTTGGATGATGTATCCTGTGCTTGCAAAAGTGAAGTACGAAGAGATGGGACGGCTGCGTGGAGAAAAACGTATGTTTGGGGTCTCGTTCATACTGAACTGGATACTCGGTCCCATCATTATGTTCAGTCTGGCCTGGTTATTTCTTGCTGATCTTCCCGAGTATAGAGTGGGACTGATTCTTGTGGGCCTTGCGCGATGTATTGCAATGGTGTTGATCTGGAACTTTCTTGCTGGTGGGGACTCAGAGTCCTGTGCCATTCTTGTAGCAATTAACTCTCTCATGCAGATTTTATTATATAGTTTTGAGGCGTGGTTCTACATCTCATTTCTATCTGCCCTCATTGATCCCGCCGCAGCGACTGTAGTGCAGGTGTCATTGATTGACGTTGCAGTCAGCGTTCTTATCTTTCTGGGGATTCCACTTGCCGGGGGAATGATTACACGGTCAATCTTGTTGAAGCGACGCGGTGCTGAGTGGTATGATCGAAAGTTTGCTCCCAAGCTCGGGCCAATAGCATTGATTGGTCTTCTCTACACAATTGTCATGATGTTCTCCCTGAAGGGAGACGCCATACTTGAACTGCCTCTTGATGTTCTCAGGATCTCTCTACCACTCCTCTCATACTTTCTCATCATGTTTCTGATTGCCTTTGGTATATCCTATGTTCTGAAATTTAATTATGAGAAGAATGTGACGATCTCCTTTACTGCTGCGAGTAATAACTTTGAGCTTGCCATTGCAGTTGCTATTGGTGTCTTCGGGATCAGTTCTGGTCAAGCATTGGCAGCAGTAGTAGGGCCGCTCATCGAAGTCCCCGTTCTGGTTGGTCTGGTGTATGTTGCTATGTATTTCAAAAGACGTTTCTATGCTCTAGAGGATTCGCGTGTGGCCTCATCTTAGTCGGCCTCTTCCGCGAGCACCCGCCGAATCTTCTTTAACAGAGCTGCGATCTTTTCACTTGAGATCCAGTAGATCTTTCTTTGCCCCTCACGACGTTCTGACAATATATTTGCTCTCACTAACTGAGAGAGATATGACGAAATTGTAGACTGGGCTAATCCAATACGTGGCGCAAGTTCACATTGGCAGAGTTCGCCATCAATCAATTCTTCAACAATTTGTAGTCTGACCGGGTTACTAAGTGCCTTATGAAATTCAACACATCTGTTTACGGTCTTTTTATCCGCCATTCTACAGACCTCAATCTTACCGTTTCATTCTTCTCTATTAACGTTTGTTAGACGGTCTTATAGGATATGTTATCCTACTATGGTGAGTTTGTGGTCAGGGGGAATATTCATATTCTCCTCCCGCGTTAAGCGATGAAGACCTGTGAGGACTCAAAGATGCCGAATGATCCGTTCGAACGACTAAAGGAGATGCGTGAGCAGGCACGTCTGGGTGGCGGCCTTGAGCGTCAGAAAAAACAGCACGAGCAGGGGAAGTATACCGCGCGTGAGCGGATAGAGAAACTGCTTGATCCCGGTTCGTTTGTTGAGGTTGACGAGTTCGTTGTTCACCGTTGCACAGATTTTGGTATGGACAAGAAAAAGATACTCGGCGATGGCGTCATCACCGGTTTTGGAACGATCGATGGTCGAAAGGTCTTTGTCTTCAGCCAGGACTTTACTGTGTTTGGTGGTTCGCTCTCTGAGATGTTTGGCAAGAAGATCTGCAAGATCATGGATATGGCCATGGATGTGGGTGCACCAGTCGTTGGGCTTAATGATGGGGCCGGAGCACGGGTGCAGGAGGGCGTAAAGGCACTTGCTTCCTATGCGGACATCTTCTATAGGAACACGATCGCCAGCGGAGTCATTCCACAGATCAGTGCAATTATGGGCCCCTGTGCCGGTGGTGCTGTCTATAGTCCCGCAGTGACAGACTTCACGCTCATGGTGAAGGAGACCTCGCATATGTTCATCACAGGTCCGGAAGTCATCAAGACGGTGACTGGCGAAGAGGTCACCTTTGAGGACTTGGGCGGTGCAATGACTCATGCGTCAATCAGTGGTGTTGCTCATTTCGCTTCAGAAAATGAAGACGAGTGCTTCATACAGATTAAAAAACTATTAAGTTATATGCCAAGCAACAACTTGGAAGACCCACCACGAGTCGAGACAGGTCACAAACCCGATGATGTTGATACCTCAATTGATGAGGTGGTGCCTGATGATCCAAACAAGCCCTACGACATGCGCGA
Source organism: Candidatus Thorarchaeota archaeon (assembly GCA_021498125.1). NCBI lineage: Archaea > Promethearchaeati > Candidatus Thorarchaeota > Candidatus Thorarchaeota archaeon. Next base: position 1,219,325 of record JAIZWL010000001.1, read on the forward strand.
TGTTGTGGCGAAGGTTGTGGATAATGGCGAGTTCTTTGAGGTCCACGAGCACTGGGCCAAAAACATGATCGTTGGGTTCGCACGATTTGATGGACGGTCGGTGGGTATAGTTGGAAACCAGCCCGCTCATCTTGCAGGTACACTTGATATTGATGCCTCTGACAAGGTTTCGCGGTTTGTACGGTTCTGTGATGCCTTCAATATCCCTATCATCACCTTCATGGATGTACCGGGTTACCTCCCCGGAACGGCTCAGGAGTGGGGCGGAATCATTCGTCATGGCGCAAAGATCCTCTATGCGTTCAGTGAGGCGACAGTCCCCAAGATCACAATCATCACTCGCAAGGCCTATGGTGGAGCATATGATGTTATGAGCAGCAAGAACATTGGTGCCGATCTCGTCTATGCTTGGCCTACTGCTGAGATCGCCGTCATGGGACCACAGGGAGCATGCAACATCATCTTTCGCAAAGAGATCAATGCTGCAAAGGACCCTGAGAAAAAACGACAGGCACTCATCGCGGACTATCGTGAAAAGTTTGCTAACCCTTACATTGCTGCTGGGCTCGGGTATATCGACAAAGTGATCTTGCCGCATGAGACCCGTCCACTCATCTGTAAGGGGCTGGATGTCATCTCTAGTAAACGAAAGACTCGTCCGCCTAAGAAACATGGGAACATTCCTTTGTAGCTTTTAGTGTCTTTGGTGTTATCCAGCACCAAAGACAAAGGCGAATCCAATTGCAATTGAAACATTGAGCAATAGGATCATTATGATGATTGAAGCGATTGTGTTTATACTCTCTCTTTGTACGCCTACTCTTGGAACGAAAAATCCGCTATTTCTCTTATACTCTTCATATTCTTGTCCATACCTTTTGGACAAGTATGATTCCTCAACAAGTGCAAGGATCACGTAGATGAAAAGAATGCTATACCATGTTGCTATCATCATGGGTGGTTCGATCCACGAGATTCCAAACGTGGTCATTTGTAACACATAAGATTGGGCAGTAAAACCAATAGTGACGAGTAACATACCAAAATATTGTGGATGTCGCATTCTTCGATATAGCCCTGTTGTCACAAGACCGTGTTTCTTGTGTTTATGCAGATGAATTGCCGATTGTATTATTATGACAGTTCCACCTATGACAGACCATGAATTGACGTAATCTCCGACAAAGAGATTTACTATTGCTCACGGCAATGTTCCTATATCCGATGCCATGAAGATGATGTACCAAATGAATGGTATTGCCATAAGGCCGATCCAGATTTGTAATGGAGGGATCGATGCGACCAATGGTATTAGATGACCTACAAAATCAGTGATGCGCTTCAGCACCATCTGAACTTTTCCGTTTTGTGTTTCGGCGGATACCATATAATCTCCCATTTATCCATACTATGGTTTGATTTTAATCAGATTTGTTGAACGTAATCTGGTCCTATCTGATTAAAATGTGGTGTATCCCAGGGGAATAAATTTATTTAAAAGGTTAAACATATTAATAATTCCCTTACGAATTTTCACAGCCTAAAGTCAATCTCTATATACTCCCTGTTCACACCTTTTTTTGACTGAACAATGACGAAACTGAAGATCACCGATACCGTGTTACGAGATGCACATCAGTCTCTGCTTGCAACGCGCATGCGAACAGAAGATATGCTTCCCATTTGTGACAAGCTCGATCAGGTCGGCTATCACTCTCTTGAGATGTTCGGTGGTGCAACATTTGACTCAATGATGCGATTTCTTGATGAGGATCCATGGGCTCGGTTGGAGGCCCTGCGTGATGCATTGCCTCATACAAAGTTACAGATGTTACTTAGAGGGCAAAACTGTGTCGGGTATCGAGCGTATCCTGATGACGTACTTGAGGCATTCATTGGATATGCTGTCGAAGCCGGAATGGATATCTTCCGAATATTTGATGCGCTTAATGATGTTCGTAACATGGAGGCCTCGATGAAATTTGTCAAGCGAGCTGGTGGTCATGTTCAGGCCAGCATCTCCTATACGATCAGTCCGGTTCACACTGTTGACAAATTTGTGGACATGGCCTCTGAACTTGCTGCACTTGATGCGGACTCGATCTGTATCAAAGACATGGCAGGTCTGATCACGCCGCAGGTGGCCTATGATCTCGTCAAGCGTCTGAAGGAGGACGTTGGGCTTCCAGTCCAGCTTCATTCACACTATACCAGTGGAATGGCCTCGATGGCCTATCTCCGCGCAGCCGATGCAGGAGTGGACGTTGTGGACTGTGCGATCTCCTCATTGGCACTTGCAACATCGCAGCCTGCTACAGAATCAATTGTTGAGGCATTACATGGGACCCCCCGTGATACCGGACTTGACGTTAATCTTCTTGCTGAGATCGCCGATTATTTCCGCAAGGTCCGAACCAAATATTCCGCCTTTGAAGGAAGCCTGAAGGGTGTCAATCCCCGAGTGCTGGTATTTCAGATCCCGGGTGGGATGCTCTCTAATCTTGATAATCAGCTTCGTGAACAGAATGCTCTTGATAGGTATGATGAGGTTCTCGAGGAGGTTCCCAGAGTGAGAGCAGAACTCGGGTACCCCCCATTAGTGACCCCGTCCAGTCAGATCGTCGGCACGCAGGCCACACTCAATGTCATCACTGGTGAACGTTACAAAATCATCCCCCATGAGGTCAAGCAATACGTTCGAGGGTATTATGGTCGGCCTCCTGCACCGATTGACCCTGAAATCAAAAAGCTGATAATCGGCGATGAGGAACCGATTGACTGCCGACCTGCTGATCTCCTTGAGCCAGAGCTGCCCGAGGCAAGAGAGGCATTGAAAGACATTCCGCATCACCCGCGAGATGAGGTCTCGTACGCTCTCTTCCCACAGTACGCACTTGATTTTCTTAAGCGTAAGGCGCAACGGCAGACACAGGGCAGTCTAAGCCCCGAAAAAGAAGCGGCGATTATTGCCGCAGTGTTGCATATGGGCATTATGACAACAGGCATCACCGCCTCTGGTACTTATGGATCTGCTTGGTCTCAGGGAGGTCGTGAGGGACTTGTTGCACAGGCGACAAATTATAATGCAGGCCGATGGGGCCATAGTGAATCCATCTGGGCAATCGCGGGACGGAAGGATCTCATGCGCCGGAATCTCAATGGAGGCACTGTTTAATGAGCCAAGAGTACAAGCTGGCAATTGATGGTCAGCAGTTCAAAGTGGCCGTACAGCGACTTGATGAGGGCGGGCTCCTGATAATTCGTGTTGGTGACCAGAGTTATACCCTCAAGCCAGAGGCCTCTGATGATGGTACTTGGATCGTGAATGACACTTCCACCGACCACACTCTAAAGATCAAGAGCCGTTCTGGCAAAAAGATCGTTGTAGAATTGAACGGCGTGACCAAAGAAATCGAATGGAGTCGCATACGCAAAGAGACCGCTTCTCGTACGGTCCGTGCAAGCTCTGGCAAGAAAGTCGAGGGTGGTGTCTATGCGCCCATGCCTGGAAAGATCACAGAGGTACATGTGAAGGTCGGCGACTCGGTACAGAGTGGGGACACAGTCTGTGTTCTGGAGGCCATGAAGATGTTCAATGAACTAAAGGCCCCTCGTGATGGTACTGTCAAGGAGGTCAATATCGAATCAGGTTCTCCCGTGACGCCTTCAGACCTACTCATATTGATAGAATAGTTTGGTGATACTCATGAAACCAGTCTATGTGATTGGCGTAGGAATGACTCGATTTGGCCGTCTTGAGGAATCCATTGTCGAACTTGCTCGACAGGCTGCCGTTGAAGCACTTCGAGACGCAGGTGCTGTTGATGTCAGACCTGATAGACTCGTAGTAGGTTCTCAAAATCCTGATGAGTTTACTGGCATCGGTCATCTCTCCACACTATTGGCCGATCAACTCGGTCTCGTACCAGCAGGGGCCACACGAGTTGAAACCGGTCCTTCTGCCGGGTCTAGTGCCTATGAGACTGGTGTTGCTCTTGTGGGATCGGGGCTCTCAGAGTTAGTGCTTGTCATTGGCGTCGAAAAGATGTCCGATGTAGACCGCGGGACTGCTTCTAAGATTTTAGCAAAGATGATGTCCCAATCAAATGAGACCCTATATGGAGGAACTCCTGCTGCACTTGCCGCACTTGTTGCTCGAAGATATATGCACGATTATGGTCTCACACGTGAGGATCTTGCTCTCTTGCCCGTGAAGGCCCACCGGAACGGGGCGAAGAATCCACTCGCTCACTTTCAGAAAGAGATCACGGTCGAAAAGGTCCTCGCATCCCCCGTTGTCGCCGATCCACTCACGCTCTATGACTGCTGTCCGACCAGTGATGGAGCAGCGGCTGTAGTCCTCGCCTCTAAGGAGACCATGCGTGAGTTGGTTCCGGAAGATCATGCAATGAGAATTCTTGGGATCGGCCACGCTACTGACTATCTTGCAGTCCAGCATAGACTGCATGTCACTTCACTTAATGCCACTATTGAGGCCGCAAATTTGGCTTTCAGTATGGCCGGACTCACACCCAATGATGTTGACGTATGGGAACTGCACGATGCTTTTTCAATACTCGAACTGATCAATATGGAAGACATAGGTCTGGCAGAGCGTGGCCGGGCTATCGAGATGATCCGTGAGGGTGCTACTGAAGTTGATGGTTGTTGCCCTGTCAATACGACTGGGGGTCTCAAAGCACGAGGCCACCCTACTGGTGCGACGGGAATTGCTCAGATCCATGATCTGGTACTTCAGCTCCGTGGGGACGCTCCTCCTGCGCTCCAAGTCAGTGAACCTGAGATAGGGGTGAGCCATAATATCGGTGGCTTTGGAAATAACATGGTGGTCTCAATCATTGGTACAGTCTAACTCGTTGTTATCGTACATGAAGTAAGGGAAAATAATTCGGCATGATATTCTCTTTTTTCACTCCCTATACATGCGAGCTTTTCTTAATAATTCATCGAGTCGATTACAAGAAGAATTAGCGCAGATTGCAGAGTCCATGATCGATGTCATACGTCATCAAAACTGGGACCTCTTGACATGTCGTATTGACGACCGACCTGGATGCTCAAGTATCTTACATACTTAAGGAGACTGACTAGTATGCCGTTAGGCCTTGCTGTATTGAAATGGGATGATGAACTGGGGCCAGTGGTGACAGCCAAGACTCCCAAGGGTCTGAACAAAGGACTTGATCCTACCACATCTATGCGTATCTATGGTATCGCAACCCTTGGAGAGACCGAGGAGTCACAACGCCCGGGATTTAATGCTCTTGCTTTTGATGAGTTCAAGCTCGCCGTATATTATGGTGGGCTCAACATGCACCTGAAGGGTCTTCCTTCTATGGTGTTTTTAGTTCTCGAGTCCGATGAAGATCCGGATGTCTACAAGGACGCTTTGCCCGAGATCGCCACGCAGATCTTTCTCAATGCTGCGGGTGACAAGTACAAGAAGATGGTGCCCAAGCTCTATGGTCAGCTTGCACGCTACACGCAGATGACCCCCGAGCAGCGTCAAGCCTCTGTACTGAGCGATCCCGTGCGACGGGCAATCCTTGAGACCTTGACCAGGAATGGTACCGTTGAGTCGGCCGATCTTGAACAGTTGATTTTTGAAGAGGTCGGCAAGAAGATCGATGTGGACATTGTGTTACGGCCTCTGGTCAAGATGGGCGTCATCGCAACGGGCTGGGTTGAGGGGCTCTCCTCCGAAGTGGTCTATCTCACGCGAGCGATCTTTATACTCCGTACCATACCTCATGACACGGTGCGGGCAGTACGTGGTGGACAGCTTCCGTCCGACGTTGCGGCTCAGTATTTGGACTCAACAAAGAAATATCATAAAGATTACATTGTGCGGCTCAGACGCGACCTCACTGAGGCGATCTGGTCTGAGGCAGCCGAGCTATCACAGCATCTCCTCGATTTTGACGAGTACGACCTGATCTCGATTTTGAGAGAGGGGCCACAACAGACGGAGCATCTTCCCAGTCTTCTTGACACGACTAAATCGAATCTTCGTAAGGTGGTTAAGAAGTTGGAGAAGGCACATATCTTGATGAAGGTGAACGATGAGGAGGGTCGTGAGCACCTTCTTCTCAAATGTGACCCACAAGTCGCTACGGTCTATCCCGAGTGGTTGATTGAGCGGACCGTGGAGCAGTACAATGACGAGGCAATTCCAAGCAGGCAGGCCATTCACTACTTAGAGGTCTTGAAGCGGTTCCATCCGAGCATGGCCGCCAGCGCAGCATTGGAGGTGGAATAGAATGCGAAAATTACAACTCTCATTTGTTATGATCTTTTCAGTATTGATGCTGTTGACGTTAGCAGGTCCAACTGGCTCAAATCCCGATAATTTGTTTACACCAATAAGCATGAGTCAATCAGGTGCATCGCATAGTGTTGCAAACCTAGATGAGTCATCTTGGTGGAATGTATCATATCATTATCGTCGCTATGTCAACCTGACGGACACGAATTCGACGGTCAGGTATGATGCACCTATCCACATCTCTGTGGACTTTGCAAACAATACCTGCTTCAAGAATTCGATTCGTATAGTGGACTCTAACGGGAATGAGGTTCCCTCACAAGTATACAAGGTGACCTACTGGGAAGACCCCGATTATGTAAAGAGTGCCACAATCTTTTGGTATGCAAATATTCCTGCTGACTCTACTGCGGTCTATTGGATTTACTATTCCGAAGACAAAAGCATCGAAGCAGCAAGCTACGACAATGTCGTCTGGTTTGCTCGGACCACAGGGACTCTTTCGGGCAAATTCAATCCTAATTATTGGAGTTTCCGTGGCGATTGGTATAATGTGACCATGTATAATGAGGCTGGTGGGAAGATCACTAATGGTGCCCACTTACGACAAGGTGCGTCGGGTTGGTATTGGGACTGGAATTGGGGCACAAACCGGGGGAGTATGCATTGGAACCCTGATGGTCTTGGTGGTCAGGGGACTTCCGGGATCGCACCCAATCCTGATACAACTTTTGTTAATGTGGAAGGCCCTCTTTTCATCAATTACACAACTCAAGTAAACTTTGGTAGTTATGCCAAGATGAATGTGACTTACACGTTCTACAAGTGGGGTTGGATCTTCAACACCTACATCAAATATACTGGCACTACAAGCGGAAGTGGACGTACTGATGAATGGGTCTTCTATCCATATCTTACTACTCATGCAGTGGAAGTAGCTGAGGATGGTACTCAGACCTATTATGATAATTGGGCTGCATCAAGCAATAAAGGGAAACCTGCCGGATTTGGTTGGTGGAACGATAACGGTATCTCTCACGGTACAGTGCGAATCTCTCACAATAGCTGGAACACCAATCCTGCATATGCCAACAACTATGACAATTACTACTATCGTTGGCGGGATACCAGCTCGTACGAGTACTGGGATACTTATATTCCGACAGTCTATGCAGTAGATGGGACTGTTCTCGAGGAGACCTGTGTGACTGCTGTTTGGAACGGCACTGAAGGACTTGACGGCTATATGCGGATCTTCAATGCCACCTCACGCTATCTCCCTATCTTCAAAGCAATGGGTAATGTTTCCTCTTACTCGTTTAGGATCAATGTGAAAGATCTTGGCGGTGCTAATGTCGCCAACGCAAATGTGACTCTTCTTAATGCTACTACTGGTGAGCGCCTCTACATGAGTACAGGCTCTCCATACACTGCCCTTACCGACTCGAATGGTAATGTGACCTTTATCGGTCTCCAGAACGAAACCTACAGAATTTTCGTATGGATCGACAGTCGTACTTGGCTTGACGAGCAGACAGGTGCTACTGGGATGAATGTGACATGGTCGGGTGATCGTGTTGCTGATGGTCCGTTCACTCCTGTATCTGTGACATTGGATCTTGCCAGTATTACGATCCATTTGGACGACCTGATGGGCCATTCTATGGGCACTGTGGGTGCGGAATCGGTCCAAGTTCGAGTGTATAATGCCAGTGATCCGAATCCCAATAACTGGCGATATCTGGACTACGAGTACACCGATGCGAGTGGTGATCTCACATTTACCAGACTGCCAAAGTGTCGATGGGTATTCAATTTCTCCTATTCCGATACCGATACAGGTCATATCTACCAGTGGGCCGACTTTGGAAAGTACGTGTCATATGAGGTGGCTGAGTCTGCTATCACAGGCGATCTCACACGGAGCTGGGAGTTGCCACTTGTCACAATAGACTTCAACGTCATCGCTTATGATGACAATCCCGTTGAAGATGCCTATGTCCGGCTCTCGAAGAGAGGTACTGGAGATCCTATTCCAACGAGTCGTGCAGACAATTACAACGTGACCCATTTGACCGATGCGAGTGGTGATGTTACCTTCTATCGCGTGCTCAATGGCACATGGAACGTCTATGTGTACAAGACGGATGATTTTGGTCAGACGGCTTTCAATAGTACTATCCCGTTGACCGACATTCAGAACTACTATAGCACGCAGGCAGTGCTTCCATTGACCAGCTTGCGTGTTCATGTCAAAGACACTTCAGGCAACAATGTTCCTAATGCCAAGATTAGAGTAACGGCCAATGGTGAAACGTTGGTGACTGCTTATTCCGATTCAAGTGGTTGGTATAATTTCACATTCATACGGGCGAATGATACCTCTCTCTCGTACTATGTCTATGTGTCTAAATTGAGTTCTCAGGACCAAGGACCCGCTATTGCAGGTAGGGACTTTTTGGCCTATACAGAATTTGAACTTGCTCCATTGACTTACGATGCTGAATATAACGAATTGAATTGTACAATAACTACTGGTGTGTGGGCATACGGTGACAATCAGACATTTACAATTGGATGGTACAATCGAACAGATACACCACCTACGGGTTATCGTGACGATCCCCTAAGTGATTACACTCATGGATGGCTTAACTTCACAATCAAATTCAATTCGGTTGTGATTGGCCGTGGCACATGGAACAGTAGCGGTGGCGACTTTATTATCCACTCTACAGGCATCAACTTCACCGTAGTGATAGATACGATTTACTTCCATATGAATGCCAGCAACACACCGTATGTGATTGAATTTAATTCATATCATCCTGATTACAATGGTCGCAATGCGACTTACACAGTAACAGTCATCATAACTGTGGCTGATACTACTGCAAAGGGATCGACTTCCGGATCGGTGTATTGGAGTGATGGATTTGCCCGCAACTATTCGCTCTACACAACCCCTGAAGGGCGAGATGCCTATAATCTCACTGAACTGAGCTATGCAAACTATACGATCTATGATTCAGTTCCGTTCAGTAGTGCCACGAAGATCTCAAGTGGCGTGCTGGTCCACCTCGGTAACGGAATCTACCGATTCTCAGATGCGGTTCTCAACGGCTCCGATGTTGGTACTTACTATGTCTACATCTGGTTGTACAAGTACAATTATGTCAACCAGACCGTGACTGTGGAAGTGACCATCAAGGCGATACCGACTACGATAAGCTGGACTACGCCTCCTACTGATTACACATGGGGCCCGCTAACAGGTTCCGCTATTATTCAGTTCAATGACATGATCCACGGTATGACCATTAGTGCAACTGGTGCTACTATCACAATGCAGTGGATCAATACTGCAACTGGTGAAGTTGTTGTGACTGAGAATCCCTCTTCCTTTACCTACCTATTCTTGGAGACCATCGTATACAACGGGACATGGCGACTTCACGCCTATGTTTCTAAGGCAAACTACATCTCAGCGGACAACTTGAGTGCTGTATTCACGGTATCTCCACAAAATGCTGAGTTGCTTGTGACTTCTGCCACCGTAGTCACTATTGATTGGGGTACGACCGCAGTGTTTGATCTGACCTATAGGACAAGCTCCGGTCATGCGCCAATTCCTGGTGCCTCAATTATTGACATCGCATGGGATGGTGAGGTCTCGCTGATTGACAATGGCGCTGGAACGTATAGTCTTAGACTGCTTGCGACTCAGCCTGCTGAGAATGCCACAGTCACTTTCATCATGTGGCTTGCCAACAGGACCTCTGATACCCAGTCTGTGACAGTGAACATCTTGATTCCACTGGCCGTTCAGGCTGTAGAGGGTCAGTCAATCCAAAATCCGGTGCAAGAATACTGGACTCACAATTTCACGGTTCATGTCATTAGTGGTGATGAGTCTAATGGTTCCGTCTTTGTTTCAGGTGTCACGATCACCTATGACTTTCCAGCAGGTGGCTCTAGTGGCGTGCTGACCGAGAATACCAGTGGCGGGTACTACTGGCTACAGTTCCCTGCTTCTGATGCCCCCGGTCCCGGTGTCTATTCGATCACACTTACAGCATCTCGTGCTGGGTGCATGACGCAGACTGCCACACTGTACATTGAGGTACTGGCAACTCCAACGGTCGCAGCAGCTGAGAACCAGCTTCTCACCGTCTACTATGCGGATGCCTATCTCTTGAACTTCAGCTGGTTCACGGAGATCGATGGCAACGTTGGGATCGATAATCCTGATGGTGTTCAAATCGAGCTGTGGAAAGGCACGACCAGACTCAATGACAGTATCAATGGAGTCGTGGGTCTAGGCAGTGGTGACTATCAATTCCTGATGGACACACGAGCTCTCGGAATGTCTGCCGATTCGCCGATCTATCCAACCAGTTACTACTTCATCATCACGATCCACAAGGTTGGCTATGCAAATCCGTTGGCAGTGACCATTATCATACTGGTTCTACAGACACCGGTTAAGATGACTGTGGACTCGGTGAATCCCGTTGTGTGGTCAGAGCAGTTCACGATTAGGGCGCATCTTCGCGATGTGATCCATGACGAATATGTCTGGACAGATGCAGAGGTGACTCTGAAGTATGGTTCCTTCAGTGGTCTGTTCACATCACTTGGGAACGGTACCTTTGTGTACACAGGTGACTCTTCACAAGTCTTTCCATCATCGGCAACACCCCTAGAGTTCACTATTGAGTACACACTGCCCAACTACATTGATGGTTCAGTCACCAGTACGATTGTGGTCAATCCACGACCCGCCTACATCACAATGATTGATGCGCCTGACTCATCTTACGACTGGCGTGACGATTTCACTGTCCGGCTCCAGATCTATCTTAATGGAACAACCACTCAGGTCAATATGACCGCCTATTACTACTGGGTTGAATTTCCGAGTATTAACGGTACCATGACTTACAATGGTGTCTGGTACGAGGCAACTATTGACACTGGTAAAGTTCCTGCCGGAAGCTGGACTCTACGGCTGCACGGCCTTCGTGACAACTACACGGTGACGGCCTATGATGTCCCCATCGTAGTACGTTCTCTAGAGGCAACTCTTGTGTCTACTACTGGCAATTCGATCTCAGCCATCTTTGGTGTAAATCACAGTGCTGAGGTTCGGCTGGTCTTCTCATACGACTCAAATGTGCTTGAGGGCGCAGATGTGACCTTCACTTGGGCAGGCCTCTTGAGAACTGCCTCCTATGCTGATGGTGCTTACGTGTTCCAATTCGATCCATCAGGGGATTCATCTTTGACAGTGCCTGGCACATACATCTTGAACTTCACAGCCAAGTTGATGAACTACACCACGGTATCAAAGCTTGTGACTCTCAGACTGGCTGCGGCCACCGAGATTCAGGGCGGCCCATACCGAGTCGAGGCTGAGCAGACACTTCAACTTGTCTTCAAATATTGGGACACGGTCAATGATCGTGCTGTTGCTTCAGCTGCCACTGCGCAACTGTACTATCAGATCGGTGACGGTGCCAAGATTCCCCTCACAGCGGATCAGTTTGATGGCGAGAAATATACGATTTCGCTTGCTGCATCTGACATTGGTGGTGTCTCCCCAGATCCATATCTGATACGGATCTATGCATCAGCACCGGGTTACCAGAATTGGACCGAGTCCAATGCGGCTTACATCCAAGTCTATGTTGACTCACCCACAGTTGATGTTCTGGGCTATCGTGTGCAGCGTGATACGCTGTTCTTGGTCCTTCTCATGACCGGAGCATTTGTTGGTCTTGTGGCGGGCGCGACAGCAATCCGCCGATGGAGAATCCCATACCAGATCAAGCAGATTAACCGTGCTCTCAAGGACATTGAGCGCAGCAAGCATGCATCCGTTGAGAACATCAAGTCGATGGGACAAGTGATCTCCGAGCTACTCGCTCCGGGTCTTGCGGAACTCGATATTCCAGCTCCTACGATTGAGATGGTCCATGTCGAGGAATACGAAGAGATCCTTGGTGGCGAGACCGAGGACCTCCTTGAGGGACTTGATGCACTTGATGCGATTGGTGCCGAGGAAGAGGCCGAGGTTGTTACAGAGACCGATATCGAGTCCGAACTTGCGGCTGAGATAGAATCCGAGATTGCAAAGGATGAAGAGGCCGCACGTGAGACCTCTGTTGAGGAATCTTCTGAGGCAGCTCCTGTCGAGTCCGAAGTTGAGCCAGAAGCGGAGTCTGATGAGGGTGATCTGTCTGAGGCTGAGGAGCCCGAAGTCGAGTCCGAAGATGAGGCCGAAGCCGAAATAGACGAGGGCCCCGTTTCTGAAGAGACTGAGGGTGCCGTCGAGGATGTGGACTCTGAATCGACAAGTGCTCCGGACGAGAAAGATGGTGAGATCTCCGAACCCGAGGAAGATGATGAGGCAGAGGATGCGATCTCCGACGCGGAAGACGTTTCCGAGGCCGAAGATGGCGACTCTGATTCTGATGAGATGGTTGAGGCTGATGAAACCGACTCTGACGTGGATGAGGAACTTCCACCTGTAGAAGAGTCTGATCTGGAAGATCTCGATTCGTCTTTGGAAGACTCCTCTGACGAGGACTAATTCCACATTCTTTGAGGGAGATTTTCCTCCCTCCCCCTCTATTTTTTCTATGATCTTGTTCAAGCTCAGCATGTTTGTTGGTCGCGATTACGATTTCTGAAACAATATTCGTCCAAGATTGTCTTATTAATCAAAAACACCTAACACGTTACCAGTCTGGCGCAAGGAATCTTCCTGCATGATTCCAGTACGGTCGATATAGGGACCAACAATTGACTGTATACCTCCTCTATTCATGTATGGTGATTACTCAATCGCCATGCGGGTGGGTGCGACCAAATCAAGGAGACTGACAAGTATGCCGTTAGGCCTAGCCGTATTGAAATGGGACGATGAACTGGGGCCGGTGGTGACCGCTAAGACTCCCAAGGGTTTGAACAAAGGACTTGATCCGACCACATCTATGCGGATCTATGGTATCGCAACTCTTGGAGAGACCGAAGAGTCACAACGCCCGGGATTTAATGCTCTTGCTTTTGATGAGTTCAAACTCGCCGTGTATTATGGTGGGCTCAACATGCACCTGAAGGGCCTTCCCTCTATGGTGTTTTTAATTCTCGAATCTGATGAAGATCCGGAAGTCTACAAGGATGCGTTACCTGAGATCGCCACGCAGATCTTTCTGAATGCTGAGGGTGACAAGTACAAGAAGATGGTGCCCAAGCTCTATGGTCAGCTCGCACGCTATACGCAGATGACCCCTGAGCAGCGACAGGCATCTGTCTTGAGTGACCCTGTCCGTCGGGCGATCCTTGAGACCTTGACTAGGAATGGTACGGTGGAATCAGCCGATCTTGAACAGTTGATTTTTGAAGAGGTCGGCAAGAAGATCGATGTGGACATTGTGTTACGGCCTCTGGTCAAGATGGGTGTCATTGCTACAGGTTGGGTTGAGGGACTCTCCTCCGAAGTGGTCTATCTCACGCGAGCGATTTTTATTCTTAGGACAATTCCGCATGACACGGTGCGGGCAGTACGTGGTGGACAGCTCCCATCCGACGTTGCGAATCAATATTTGGATTCAACAAAGAAATATCATAAAGATTACATTGCGCGGCTCAGACGCGACCTCACAGAGGCGATCTGGTCTGAAGCCGCAGAGCTATCAAAACATCTCCTTGATTTTGATGAATACGACCTGATCTCGATTCTGAGAGAGGGGCCACAACAGACGGAGCATCTTCCCAGTCTTCTTGACATGACCAAGTCTGAACTCCGTAAGATCTCCAAGAAGTTGGAGAAGGCTCATATCTTGATGAAGGTGAACGATGAGGAGGGTCGTGAGCATCTTCTTCTCAAGAGCAATCCGCAGGTGGCCACGGTCTATCCCGAGTGGCTGATCGAGCGGACAGTGGAGCAGTATAATGACGAGGCGATTCCAAGCAGGCAGGCTATTCACTACTTAGAGGTCTTGAAGCGTTTCCATCCGAGCATGGCCGCCAGCGCAGCATTGGAGGTTGAATAAAGTGAAATATAGTCATATTGCAATAATCGGAGCCTTTGCAATACTCATGCTTCTCCCCTTGAGCGGTAATTCTACTGTACAACCATTGCCAGTGTCAAGTCAGATTACTGATAATAACCTCCTCCTTAATGGCGGTGCCGCTCAAGTTGCAGGTTATGGTCAAGATGAGGCCAAATGGTGGAACTCTTCATATGTCTATAGGCAGTACTTGAATATCACGGAGCCAGGGATCTCAGACCGGACGCTTGTGCCTATTCATCTGTATCTCACCTTTGAGGACGGGCACTGCTACAGAGATTCAATTCGGGTCATGTACTATAATGATCCAACATGGTCTGCCCTGCCTTTCCAGATATGGAACACGACATATGATGCCTCAGGGAATTACATTCTCTCGACCCGTGTCAGTTTCAGTGTAAACGTGACGCAGGGTGCGACAGAACAGAACTACTACATCTACTATGCGAAGAATGATGTTGGTTCGGTCTTCTATCCTGATTACTATCCCTTTGTCTACAAGACCTACACCCTCTCTGTTCTGAACCTAGTATCATACTACGACGATAACAACTACACGGTCCAGATGTGGGACGATGCTAATCAGGTCTGGGACGATCCACGAAATGTGGATTCTCGTTGGGCATCCAGTACTGGTGTCATACAGTCCGGCACAGTCACGAACGTACCTTATGGTCAACTTGACAAGTACGAAGTGATCCGCATCGAACCAAATACTGACACCTATGATTATAGTGCCTTTCTGGGTTTCTATGCAGTGCACTCTTACTATCCTCTCGCAGTGACTGCTGGCTCTGGCCACAAGAACTCTAATCCCGCAGTAAATGACTGGTATCCTGGTGTTGACGAACTCGGTACTGGTGTCGGTACAAAATTCATTATTGGTGGAGTTTCGGGATTCGATAGCGACTATGAAGGAAAATATTGGATTCAGGCAATGTCTGATAACACACAGGTCTGGGTCTGGACCTCTTCTGAAGTGCTTGATACTCCCTCCGATTGGATGTTTTACAACAAGACAACCGTGTCCTCATGGCCGGTGACTCTCAAGGCTGGTGAATATATCTCAAAGAAAAATGTCAACTACCAGACCGTGTTTATGGTCAATTCTACAAAACCCATTGCCACCCGTGCAGGTGATGTTGATGCAGCCTATTCTCGTGACATCATGGGTATGTATCCTTCTATAACTGGAGCTCTTGCGGGTTCGGAGTTTTATACAATTGATATGGGTCACTCTTATGATCGAACGCGGATAACGAATGTTGGTTCCACGAGTGTGTCTGTGACTATCTATAGAAACAGCGGATCTGGCTGGTCTACTGTCACCACACAGACAATTTCCGCAAATGGCTATTATGATGTGGGTCAGGGTACAGCAAGTGACACCGACCCAGAAGATGTGTTACACATCGTCAGTTCTACTGGTGCAAAATTGACCGTTCAGGGGATCTATAAACCGACCTCCGGATCCGATTGGGGTGATTGGGTCTCGACAACCAGCGGCTACCGTTTTGGAACGGACTTCAAGTTGTGGGGCTTTTCTGGGATGAAGTTCTTCATTTACGCGATGGAAAACGCTCAGGTAAATGTGACCGGTTCTAATAGTGGTACGGTCAATATCCCTGCTGGTGGTGTCGACATCTTTCTCCCACTCTCTTCAAGTCCCTCCCTCTACACAATCTCTTCAAATGTCACGATCAGTGTCGTGCGAGCCGCTAAATTTTCGACCTCTTCCCCATATGCTCCTTCGGGAGATCAAGGATATGGTTGGATGGTTCCGGCATACATGCCCGAACGTGATGAATATGGGGTTTCAGTATCCAAGAGCAGCGAGCGTCATCTCTTCGAGTTTGACATCACCGTGGTTGATCTTGATGGTCTACCTGTTAGTGGTGCGACTGTGACCCTGTATAATTCATCCACATCGGCCGTGTGGATTGACGATCAAGGTAAAAATCGAACCGGAATTACTGATAGTAATGGTCTGATCATATTCGAGGGTCTCAACAATGGAACTTATGAGGTTCATACAGTCATTGATGCTGCTACTTGGTTGGTCACCTCATACACGAATGTGTGGATCACGGACACCTCAAATCATACTATCACCGGATCCATTACACCTGTCACAATTACTCTAAAGATGGCGTCGATAGATATACATCTCAATGACCTGAATGGTGACTCGATGAATGACAATGTGGATGAAGACATCTACATGCGAATCTGCAACGGGTCTGACTATCAATCATACATCCATCAGGCCAAGGCCAATGCAACGGGCTGGTTGCACTTCCCGCGATTGCCACAAGATGACTATTCTCTATTTGCAAAGTATGCTGGTGCCAACTCTTACAACAATTATCCATGGGAAGATATTGCACGTTTTGCAAGTTGGAGTATTAGTTCCTCTGAATTTTCCTCGGGATCATTTGTGCATGATGATTGGGTATTGCCACTTCTAACCCTTCAGGTTCACGTTCAGAGCTGGGATGACAAATCAGTTCCTGATGCACATGTAGATTTGACTAACAATCAGACTGGACATACGTACAGTATTCAGACAGAAACTACTGACAGCAATGGCAATGTTACCTTCACAAGGATTGTGAATGGCACATGGTACATTGATGTCTGGAGAACTGATAGTTTTAATCAGGTTATACATAACAACACAGCTTCTGTGGTTCAAACGAATTTACAAAAAGGAACACAGGTCAATATTCAGCTTAGACTGACTCGTCTCAATATCCAGGTTCAATCATCTGGTTTCAATGTCGAGGGTGCAACCGTCACTGTATACTTTAACAATGAAACGGTTGTTGCTGTTGGGCAAACCAACTCTAGTGGACTCATTACATTCGAATGGATTCGCGGTAATATGTCCAGCCCGTGGAATTACTCGTATACCGTAGATGTTGTAAAGGGCGGTTCGTCAGTTAATCGAACCGTTGTTGTTGCAGATGATCGCTATACCTATGTTAATACCATTGATTTGCCGCCTCCCACGTATTCCCAACAGTATACCGAAATCTCATCTCCGTTCAGCTTTGAGCAACAGACATGGTACACAAACTTCACATTTTGGTTTGAATACTACAATAGAACCAGTGGTGCGGTCCCTGAAAAAACCAATGTTACATTTGGCAGTTCAACAACTGTGGGCTTTGAGATATATTATAATATGTCTTTGGTTGGCTACGGTACGTGGACCACTTCGGCTTCTTCGTATCTCATAAACTCGCCTGCCAACAATCATAATTGGTATTTCAATGCCACAATTGACCTTCAATATTGGCATCTAAATGCTAGTCAGAACCCCTACAAAATTATAATATATGCGCACACCACTGGTTACAACGATCCTACCAATTTTACCATATATCTGACCATAACTGAGGCTGATACCTCTTTGAATTCGTATGATGGTACGAGCTTCAGCGAATATTATAATATACACTCAGACCACCTGTTCCTATTGCAAGACTTGACAAATACTGGCAATGTAACCGGTCTTGACACATACAATTATACAATCCGTCAGGGTCTGTTAGTGCTCCGATCCGGATACATGATAAGCAACTCCAATGGCACATACACCGTGCCGGGAAGTGCCTTTCACGATCTTCCAGTTGGAAACTATATCCTGACTGTTACGATGGATCGTCAGAACTGGGCCTCTGATGAGATACAAATTAGTGTGGAGATTAGTGAGGTTCCGATGGATGTCCAGATCACAGGGCATGGAAGCTACGATTGGTCATTGTCAAGTGATACTATCACTTTCACATATCATATCTTATTGAACGACAGTAGCCCTGATCTTGCTGGTGTGTCGGTAACGGTCTATTGGATCAATCATGATACTAGTGAGGTCTACAAGTCTATTTCACTAACACTTGATCCTGTTGGAGGAGTGTATACTTACCACTTTACTGATGATGTTGTACCAATTGGTGATTGGGTCATCAACATTACTTGCTCAAAGGATAACTTTGCTACTGCACATGATTCGTTCTCTTATATCGCAGTGGACCCAGCACCAACCACACTCTCTGCTGTGTCTAGCAGCTCAGTACAAGTTGACTGGGGTGAGGATGCAGAGTTCGAGATCTCATTTGTGCGTGATAGTGATTCAGTAGGTCTGGAGGGCGCATCTTGGAGTCACAATTGGACTGCACCAATCACTATTAGTGATGCAGGCAGTGGCCACTATACTATCACCGCAAAGACACTAATTGAGGCCGGAACCTACACGCTGACTATCGAACTCAGTCTTGCAAATCATGTGACCCGAACTATCGAGCTCACCGTTCAAATTCTTGTGCCGTTACAGATCTCTTCTGACTATAATTCGGCCGAGACTCCACTCGAGACCTATTGGACCCACAATTTCACTATTGATGTTCTTCTCATGGATATGTCCCGAGTGAATACAACAGTCGATGGAGTGACTGTTACCTATCACTGGTACATGCAGTACGTTGTCGATGACAGCGGATCACTGACAGGTACTGGTTCAGGTCATTATAGTGCAGAGCTTGATGCGACAAAGGCATTGCCACTGGATACACTCTATACGGTGACGATAACGGCCAGTAAGGCAGACTGCACATCAGCAAGCATTACAGTATTCGTGCGGATCAGTGCAGTTCCAGATGAGGTCGTTCTTCCAGTGAACTACTTTGAGCAGTACTATGCTGATGTGTTCTACATCAGTTTCTACTGGAACAATACACTGGATAATACGCCGATTACATATGCTGACACAGTGACGATCGAGGTGATTGGTGTTGCTGCAAATGTCACGACCTGTGTAGGGTATGGTGATGGCTGGTACAATGTCAGCATTGATACCCGTGCGCTTGGCATGACGACAACGGAGATCGGAAAGGTCTACTTCATCCTATTCACGATGGAGCGTGCTGGGTTCCAGACCAATGTGCCCGTGACTGCGGCGGTTGTTGTCCGTGAGGCCTCGACCAAGTTGGTCATCGATACTATTTCATCGGTCAACTGGAGTGAGTCATTCACTGTGACCGCCCATTTGTGGGATACTGTTCATAACATATTGATTGATTCTGCTGCGGATATCACTCTCATTGTTCCGGGTTCCGCCTATAATGTGACGGTTTCCAATGATGGTACTGGTATATTCACATGGGTGATCGATTCTGACGCATGGTTCAACGGTACCACGACTTACCTCTTCGATTTCACATACACCTTAGACAACTATGTTGATGGTACAAATTCAACAAGTGTCTACATTGCACCGATCCCCGCTGTCGTCACAAAGGACATCTCGCAACTTGAGCAGATTGAACTCATTTGGGGTTCCAACTTCAGTATCCGTGTCAACATCAATCAGCACTACGGTTCGCTGGCAAATCCGATTGATGGACTTGCTGTCACCTACACTTGGTCTGGCACTTCTGTCACAGGTACTCTTCTTGGAATCGGTAATGGTGGTTATCTCACTACCGTGAATAGCAGTGAGATTGTGGCTGGAGTCTATACGATCACTGTGACGAGTGTGAACAAGAACTACACGTTCGCTCCTTGGACTCTTGATATCACGGTCAACCCAGTTACAACAGTCCTCGAGTCCAGCGATACCGAATTGAATGGTATTCATGGTGGTCCAAGCTTTACGGTGTACGTCAGTTACAAGATTGCCACTGGCATGACCTTTGCCGGACGAATCCTTAGTGGAGCCAATGTCATATCTGACTTTGGTGGTGGTCAAGTCGGGACTTGGGTCGCTTCTGAGCAGGCATATCGGTTCATTATCGATCCCTCGACCGTTGACCCCTCACAAGTTCCCGGTACGATCACAATCACTTTCACTGCTAATCTGACGAACTACGCTCAGGCAACTGTGGAGATTGTACTTCATGTTTCTGCAAAGACCGTTCTTACTGCATCAAGTGTGCAGATCGAGATTGACAAGTCTGGGATTCTATATCTCAACTATACCGATGTGACCAATGGGGCTCCTGTGCCGTTCAGTGCCGTGACCTCCATAACTATCAAGACTCCTCTGACCGAGTTCACTAAGGAAGATGTCAAGGTGGCTGATGATGGCCGCTACTATATCATACTCTCTCCTGCCGACATTGGTGCGATAAGCAGCGATCCCTACACGGTAACGGTCAGCATTCAGGCCGATGGTTATGAGGCACAGACTGGGATTACCACTGAGGTTCGCATCATTGAGACCCAGTACGAGATACTCGGAGTGCGTGTACCTCAATCTCAGCTACAACTATTCTTATTGATGCTGTGTATCTTTGTTGGTATTGCTGCTCTAAGTGTCGGTGTCCGCCGATGGAGAATCCCATACCAGATCAAGCAGATCAACCGTGCTCTCAAGGACATCGAGCACAACAAGCATGCATCTGTGGAGAACATCAAGTCGATGGGACAAGTGATCTCCGAGCTACTCGCTCCGGGTCTTGCGGAACTCGATATTCCAGCTCCTACGATCGAGATGGTCCACGTCGAGGAATACGAAGAGATCCTTGGTGGCGAGACCGAGGACCTCCTTGAGGGACTTGATGCACTTGATGCGATTGGTGCCGAGGAGACAGAGCCGCTAGAGGCTGTTGACTTTGAGTCGGAGATTGCCGCTGAAGTCGAGAGCGAGATGGCTGAAGCACCTCCTGAAGAAGAGGCTGCTCCTGAGCCCGAGACCGAAGTTGAAGAAGCTCCTCCAGAAGAGGAGTCTGTACCCGAAGAGCCCTCCGAGGACTTGGAGTCAACATCGGCCGAAGACGAACTGCCCGCTGATGAAGACGCAACCGAACTTGCATCTGATGCTGACCTCTCCGAGCCGTCAGATGATCTGTCAGAGGGGTCTGATACCGAGGAGCCCGAGTCCGACAGTCTCGATACAGAATCAGTGGATGAGAGCGCCCCCGAGTCAGACGATACAGAATCCGAGTTGGATGAGTTAGGTGAATCCGAACTAGAAGACTTGGACGATCTTACGGACGAATCCGAGGGTGATGAAACAACAGATGCGTCAGATTCTGTAGATGATGAGTCATCCGATGAGTCTGATACCGATGATACGGAGTAAGGGAGTCAATGGGTTGGGGTGATAACCCCCTTCCCTCTCCCTGTGAGGTGAACATATGTCACGAAAAACGAAATGCACAGGTCGATGGCCTTTGTACAAACAACCCTCAAAAGCAAAACTTGACAATGGGATTATGTCAGTGATGTGGTCCGCTCGGCAGCCACTTATCGGTTTCAATAATGCCGTATTAATCTGGGGTGATGATTCATGATCCGTGAGATTCATGTGTTTAAGGAAGGTCAAACCCTTTTTGAAGACGTAATTGTACCGAACAAAGACTTGGACACGACTGCTGTAATGATGCTGGTTTCTTCCTCTGCTAAGAAATTGCAGGAATGGAAGATCGATAGCATGGAGATCGAGCGGTTTCGATATGTGTACATGAACTCGCACGATACCCAATTCATACTGACTATGGATAGGCAGGCATCTACACAGAAGGCAAATGAAGCATTGATGTCTATGGTTTCAAAGTTCATGACGGCCTTTGAGCATAGTTTGGAAACGGATGAGTGGAAGTCGACCGATTTTTCCCCGTTCAAAGACGGTTTCAGACGGATAGTTGGCCGTGTTCCTGTTAAAGTGTGTCTTGCCGGGCATGGTGGTACTGGAAAGACGACCCTCCTAGAGTTGGCGACCCTGCCATCTCAGGCTCCTCCGCAGGAATATGTTCCTACCTTCTTTGGTGATAAAGCTCTTCTAAAGGCCGACTTTGATCCCTATGTCTTCAGCATGTTTGACCTTGGTGGGCAGGACCGTTTTGTTCAGGAGTGGGGTAAGATCATTCGGGCTGGCAGTATTGTTATCATAGTCACCGATTCCACAAAAGAGAACCTCTCATGGACCAAACGAGTAGCCTATCCTGTTCTGAAGGCCGAACTGCCTTATGCTCGTGCAATCGCTATTGCGAACAAACAGGATCTGAAAGGGTCTCTCTCTCCAGAAGAGGTGAGCCGTATTCTTGATGTTCCTGCATATGGAATGCAGGCGAACAGACGTGATTTTCGTGACAGATGGCTAAAACTCTTGCGGGCTGTAGCCTTTGAAGAGATTGATTTTAAGATAGTAGGTGAGATCGAGGCGGAGTGAAATGAGTGATTCTGAAAGAAAATCAATAATTGATGAGAAGGAGCGCAAGCGACTAATCACTGAGATTGGACAGATCAAGGATGTCCTTGACAGTTTCAAATATGGTCTTAATTTTGAAGACTTTGCTGATGAACTCTTCAAGACGATAGACCGTCAGACTCTTGCTATTAAGAAGCTCGATGAGAAGATGAATACTATCATTGAGCGTATGGAGCGATTGGAGGCCCAGCTCAAGGAAGGCATCCGCGTAAGCGTGTCTGGACTTGGCGCATCAGCAGAAGGTGCCACCGAGTCCACCGTGATCATCGAGGAGGAAACGGAAGAAGCTCCTCTGGAAGATGAACTTGCAAAGATGACACGCGAGGAACTCGAGCGTGAGGCCAGTGAACTGGATATTAAAATTGCAAAGTACTTTGAGAAAGAAAACGAGTACTCTGAGATGGTGCTCAACGATCCTGCCAGTGCAGAAGAGTATGAACAGAAGGCCGAAGCAGCACGTCGAATGAGACTCGAGGCCGAAGCACGGCTGAGGGAGATAAAAGATCAACTAGAATAAAGGGAGTGATAGATAATGGGATTATTTGACAGTTGGCGAAGACGAAAACGAGGTACTCACGAACGCTCACAGGTCAG